>HF998328.1:34241-39685 GCA_000433735.1 Clostridium sp. CAG:167 | reverse complement strand
CGACCGCCTGGGCACCTTTTAGTTAAGGTCGTCTGGGCGGCCGGTTTTTTTGTGACTAAAGTACAAACAAAGGAAGTGAGGAAACAGTATGAACAAAATTTCATTGGAAAACGAGTTAAAGAACAATGCCTATCCAGGAAGAGGAATTGTGATCGGTAAGACACCGAATGGCAAATGTGCTGTAACAGCTTATTTCATCATGGGACGAAGTGAGAACAGTCGTAACCGTGTATTTGTTACCGAAGGCGAAGGAATCCGTACACAGGCGTTTGATCCATCCAAATTAAGTGATCCAAGTCTGATCATTTATGCACCGGTCCGGGTGTTGGGCAACAAGACTATCGTGACTAACGGAGATCAGACAGATACGATCTATGAGTTGATGGACAAGCAGCAGACTTTTGAACAGGCACTGAGAACCAGAGAGTTTGAGCCGGATGGTCCGAATTATACACCTCGTATTTCTGGTGTGATGCACATTGAAGATGGCAAGTATAACTACGCCATGAGTATTTTGAAAAGCAACAACGGAGATCCGTCTTCCTGCAACCGCTACACATTTGCTTACAGTGATCCGGCAGCGGGAGAAGGCCATTTTATCCATACTTATATGCAGGATGGAGATCCACTGCCAAGTTTTGAGGGAGAACCAAAACTGGTAGAGATTCCGGATGATATGGAAAGCTTTGCCAATATGCTCTGGGAGAGCCTGAATGAGGACAATAAAGTATCTTTGTTTGTCCGCTATATTGAGATTGAAACCGGAAAATATGAAACCAAGATCATTAACAAAAACAAATAGGAGGCACTTATGAAAGAGTTAGAATTAAAGTATGGATGTAACCCAAACCAGAAACCATCCCGGATTTATATGCAGGATGGCAGTGAACTGCCGATCCAGGTATTGAATGGCAAACCGGGTTATATTAACTTCCTGGATGCGTTTAATGGATGGCAGCTTGTGAAAGAACTGAAGAAGGCAACCGGACTTCCGGCAGCTACTTCTTTCAAACATGTATCTCCGGCCGGTGCAGCAGTAGGCCTGCCGTTGACAGAGACAGAAGCAAAGATCTACTGGGTAGACGATCTGGGAGAACTGACACCACTGGCAGCTGCTTATGCAAGAGCAAGAGGCGCTGACCGCATGTCTTCCTATGGAGATTTTATTTCCCTTTCAGATGTGTGTGATGTATGTACCGCTAAAATGATCAAAAGAGAGTTTTCTGATGGAATCATTGCACCTGGATACGAGCCGGAAGCACTGGAAATTTTGAAAGAAAAGAAAAAAGGTGCTTATGCTATCATCCAGATCGATCCAGAGTATGTACCGGCACCGATTGAGCATAAAGAAGTATTTGGTGTTACATTTGAACAGGGAAGAAATGAACTGAACATTGATGACGATTTCTTCTCCAAAGTAGTGACAAAGAATACAGAAATCCCTGAGTCTGCCAAAGTAGATATGGCTATTGCCATGATCACACTGAAGTATACACAGAGTAACTCTGTATGTTTTGTTAAAAATGGTCAGGCCATCGGTATCGGAGCAGGACAGCAGTCACGTATCCATTGCACCCGTCTGGCAGGACAGAAGGCAAATAACTGGCTTCTCCGTCAGTCTCCACAGGTTCTGAACCTTCCATTCAAAGAGGGAATGAAGAGAGCAGACCGTGACAATGCCATCGATCTTTACATTGGTGAGGATTATATGGATGTGCTGGCAGACGGCCAGTGGGAAAGAGTATTTACGGAAAAACCACCTGTCTTTACAAAAGAGGAAAAAGAAAAGTGGTTAAAAGAGTATGCAAAAGATGTTACTCTGGGCTCAGATGCCTTCTTCCCATTCAGCGATAATATCGACAGAGCATACCGTAGCGGTGTAAAATATGTGGCACAGCCTGGCGGATCTATCCGGGATCAGGATGTGATCGATGCCTGCGACAGACATGGTATGGCAATGTGCTTTACGGGTCTTCGTCTGTTCCATCACTAAAATAAAAGCAAGTTTTTATTAAGAATGCTTAAAAAGAAAAAAGTTCCTTCGTTTTTGGGGAATAATAACATGGATTGTTATTGTTTCCAATGAGGGGACTTTTTCTTTTTATGGAAGAAAGATCCGGTATTAAAATTCCTTGAGTTCTTGACAACTTACAGGAGTTAGTATATACTAACTAAAGCAAGGAAAATTGTTGATAAGTTTTGTCAGATAAATAAATGACTTTGAAAGTGAGGTTTATATGCAAAAAGATTTAGTAATAGAGAAATTGAGAGAACAAGGATGTCGCATTACCAAGCAGCGCCGTATGCTTTTAGATATAATTCTGGAGGAAGAGTGCAGCTGCTGCAAGGAAATTTATTATAAAGCAGTGAAGATCGATCCCTCTATTGGAACGGCTACGGTATACCGTATGATTAATACATTAGAGGAAATTGGAGCAATCAGCCGTAATACGATGTATCACATTGCGTGCAGTGATAAATGTGCTGAGAATCCACACTGCCGCATTGAACTGACGGATGGCACAAAATTGCAGCTGGATACCAGCCAGTGGCATGAAATCGTGCGTCTGGGCTTAAAAGCCAGTGGCTTCCGGAGTGATGCACCGGTGAAAGATCTCCAGTGGGAGACAGTGCAGACCTGAAATGAAAAAAATATAAAATTTTTACGAACTCTGCTTTTAATTATTGATAAAATGTGTTATTATATACGCAAGAAGTGATGGGGGATAACCGATGAAATGACGACAAGTTTTATTCGGTTATTTTTCGTTCATAAAATCAATGAAAAAACAACAGAGGGGGAACTAGACATGTTGAGAATTCAGGATTTTTGCGATATGAATAAGTTTGAGAGTATTATGGATGCCTGGGCAAAAAGTACAGGTCTGGCAACGGTAGCGGTAGGATCTGATGGAGAGTACATCAGCGAGTGTTACAATTTTACAGAATTTTGCATTGATATAACGAGGGGGTCCGTTGAGGGGCTTCGCCGCTGTACAAAATGTGATCAGGAAGGGAAAGGCGTGTACAGTTGTCACGCAGGCTTGGTTGATTTTGGTATTCCGATCACATTGAAAGATGGTACAGTTCTTGGAAGTGTGATCGGGGGCCAGGTACTTCCTGAACATCCGGATGAGGACAAGTTCAGAGAAGTAGCCAGAGAGATTGGTGTGGATGAAGACAAATATATTGAGGCGTTGAAGAAAGTCAATGTTCGTACGAGAGAAGAAATTGAGGCATCTGCCAATTTACTGGGAGATGTGATTAATATGTTTGTCCGTTCCAGTTACCAGGAAAAAGTGAACCAGTCACTGATCAATAACAAACAGGAAGGCATTGCCAAGGCAGCAGAGCAGATTGCATCAGCCAATACCAGTACATCTAAGATTGCGGATTACAGCCGCAAGCAGAACATGTTGGCGTTGAACGCATCGATTGAGGCAGCCAGAGCCGGAGAGAGCGGAAGAGGTTTTGCGGTAGTTGCTACAGAAGTGCAGAAACTGGCAGAAGGAATGGCGGTTGTCAGCAAGGAGATCACAGCTGAGTTGAATGCATTGACAGAGACGATTGATCAGTTGAATGAAGCATAAGAACAATAAAACAGAAAGCCAGTATCTAACGGTATGCAGGAGTCGTGGATATTGGCTTTTTTTGTTGACGGTAGGAAGAGAATGAGTTATAATTCTAATTAGAGTTAAATAACAGCAAGAAAGGAGGGTATAAAGTGGCGGAAATACAGTCTTCTTTTAAGCGGGTAGAGAAAAAATTTGTACTGACAGAGAAAGAGTATGAGATACTTCTTCCGGTGATCACACAGCATATGGTTTCAGATCAATACGGTGAATATACGATCTGCAATATTTACTATGATACGAATTCTTATGAGTTGATCCGAAAATCCATTGAAAAGCCTGTTTATAAAGAAAAATTCAGAGTGCGCAGTTATGGGGTGCCTTCTGATACAGACATGATCTTTGCTGAGATCAAGAAGAAGTACAAAGGCGTTGTTTACAAGAGACGAGTGGCAGATGAATACACAAAAGTGAGTGCATTTGTCCGAAATGAAGATCCGCTGGAACAAGATTTTCAGATCCAGAATGAGATCAAGAACTTTATGGATCGGTATCATCCGGTGCCCAAGGTATTTATTGCCTATGACCGGACTGCCTTTGCGGGCAGAGAGGGAGAAGATATTCGTGTTACTTTTGACCGGAACATCCGTTTTCGCACAGATCATCTGGATCTGCGGGAAGGGGACCAGGGAGAACTGGTATTATCGGAGAAGAGAGTTATCATGGAAGTGAAAGTGCCAGGAGCTATTCCCCTTTGGCTTGTAAAAGAATTAAGCAAAAACCATGTGTATTCGGGTTCTTTTTCAAAATACGGAACCTGTTACAAAAATTTTATTTTACATCAAGTATTTGAGAAAGGAAAACAACAAAATGAACCAGTTTATGAATAGTATTTTGACGACACCAGTACAGATTACCACTTTGATCACTTTGCTGGCCACAGCAATGATACTGGGGGTGCTGACAGCTCTGGTATTTATGTTCCGATGCCAGCATACAACCAGTTATGGGATCGCATTGGCGCTTCTGCCTATGGTGGTGTGTCTCGTGATCATGCTTGTCAATGGAAATATAGGTGCAGGAATTGCCGTAGCGGGCTCTTTTGCGCTGGTGCGTTTTCGAAGCGTACCGGGAACAGCCAGAGAGATAGCAGCGGTATTTACAGCAGTAGCCATCGGTCTTTCCCTGGGGATGGGCTACATTGGTGTGGCTGTGGTATTCTTTATATTCGCGGCGGTGTTTGTACTTGTTTTGACATTGCTGAATTTTGGCGGGGACAGCCGGCCGGAGAAGGTTTTAAAGATCACGATTCCGGAGGATTTTGATTATAATGGATTGTTTGATGATCTTTTGAATGAATACACAATCAGTTACCGTTTGAAGAAGATCCGTACCACTAACATGGGAACCATGTTTGAATTGCAGTACATAGTCTGTTTCAAAGAGCTGCAGATTAAAAAAGAGTTTTTCGATGAAATACGCACAAGAAACGGCAACTTAAATGTGATTGTAGATGATGTAATGGAAAGAGAATCATTGTAATTGATAAAAAATATCAACAGACTTCCCGGAATTGAAAAAGGAAATGTAATGTGGTATACTGAAACTGGTTAGAAGAAACTAACTAATAATTATTGTGCCGCATAAAGAGATTGACTGGTATTCTTCTCAGAGTACCGGTTTTTCTTTTATAAGGGGAAAGGATGAAAAGTATGTTTATGGAAATACAGGGCCTGAAAAAAAGTTTTGGGTCAGGCAGTAACAAGGTAACTGTTTTGAAGGGAATTGACTTTTCTCTGGAACGGGGAGAGTTCTGTGTTTTGCTTGGACCATCCGGTTCCGGTAAATCAACTCTGTTAAATATTGTCGGAG
>HF998328.1:30611-34215 GCA_000433735.1 Clostridium sp. CAG:167 | reverse complement strand
TGATACACCGGATCAGGGAGCAGTCATAGTAAATGGCGAGAAAATGGCCGATATGACAGAAAAAACATTGACAAAATACCGGAGAAATCATCTGGGATATGTATTTCAGATGTACAATCTGATCCCGAATCTGAATGTACAGGAGAATATAGAAGTGGGAGCCTATCTCAGTGATGATCCACTGGATGTAAACGAACTGATGCACACCCTTGGGTTATATGAACACCGCCACAAAATGCCAAATCAGTTGTCGGGAGGGCAGCAGCAGCGGACCAGTATTGGAAGAGCCATCGTAAAAAATCCGGATATCCTTTTGTGTGACGAACCGACGGGAGCTCTGGATTATAACACATCCAAGGAAATTCTTTCCCTTATTGAGAAGGTCAATCAGACCTATGGAAACACAGTTATCATGGTAACTCATAATGACGCCATAAAAAATATGGCGGATCGTGTGATCCGCCTTCGTGATGGAATGATCCGGAAAAACTATATCAATGAAAATAAAATTCCGGCTTCCGATCTTGAGTGGTAATTCTGCCCGTTCTATTCTTTTAAGGCATCGGTCATTGGCACTTTGCGTATCTTTCGCATTTGTGCCAGGGCGATGATACTGTAAGCGGCCATGGTTAAGAAAAATGCTTTCACATAAATATCCGGTGTCATCCGGAACGGAATCCAGCCGTTATAATCTTTTAACATCACCACAAATAATTTTGATAAAAGTAAAGTAACTGTACCATAACTGATCAAAACAGACAGCAGCACCATGATGCTGGTTGCCATGAGGTACAATCCACCAATCTCAGGAGATGAGTATCCTAAAATCTTGCAAAGAGAGATGGATAAAGCGTTTTTCTCCAAGATCAGTTTAGTGAGAAGATACACAACCAAAAGGAACAGTGCGATGGCAAAAATATTTACCAGATGGAATATACCTCCCATGGATACCATTAACTGGTCGGACATTTTGGTTATGTCTGCCTGGGTAATGGTGGAGTATATTTTGTCCGGAGCCAGATCATCCAATGGCACATTGCTTAAATAGGCGTTGTAATAATCGTCTTCTTCGTCAAATAAGTCGCAGTAGTAATCTTTGGACATGTATATATCAATGGAGGTAGGCGCTTCGTGGATTCCTGCAACTTCAAGTTCGTATAAGATACTGGTGTATGGCTTTTTGATGGTTACGGTATCGCCTACCGATAATTGGTATTTTTCGCTGTAGCCACTGGAGATATAGACCCCTTCTTTTGGGAAATTTTCCTTGAAGTAACGGCTGTTCTGAGAGATGCCGTAAACAGATACGGATTCCGGAAGATAGCCGTTACTGTGGGTTTTAAAAGAAGAGACAGCCAAAGCTTCAGCCTCTTTGTTTTTCGTTTTTACCTCACTTTTTAACATATATTCATATTTGGCCGGCATCGCCTGTACGGCCATATCGGAAACCTGACTCAGAAGAGGAGACAGAAGTAGTCCGAAAAGAAGCAAAACACTGGAAAGTAAAATACCAAAGAACAAGGTAACATAGCTTCCGGCATTCTGCAAAATAATACGGATACGGAACCGGTGGATAAATCCAATATTAGGAAGACGCAGTGATTTGGTCTGTTTTCCTTTTTTCAGATCTTTCCGGATAAACTGAAGCGGAGACAGTTTTAGTTTGCGGTATAAGGTTATGCTTGTAATGGCTAACATCAGAAGAATCGGAACGATGGTCGTGCGCACAAATGCGTCAGCGTTCCAGTGGGTGGTGTAAGATAACAAACTGTAACTGCCATAATACATATCGACGATTATGTATTTAAATACCGTGTAGCCAAGGATGTTGCCGATGATAGCGCCAGCCAATGTGATGAGTACCGGTGTGGTAATATACTGGCGGAACAGTTCCATACGGCTGTAGCCGGAGGCACGCAGCGTGCCGATGACAGAGGCTTCTTTCGTAATGGTATGGCTGATGGTTACACCGAAGATAAAGGCCATGATAGCGATGAGGATGTATAAAAGAACTATCATCATGGTGCTGTCGCCTCCGATATCATCTTTGGCGAAGGTAAGGGCACTGTTTAAATATCTTGGAACAAACTGGTCCAGATTGTTGTCTTCAGATAAAAGACCCAGATAACTGCCAAGGGCGTTGGAACCGCCCTTTTCCATAATGGATTTATTAAGAGTTTCGGCCAGGTCATCAGATTTCTCTTTCTCATGGGCTTCATCTGCCGGGGTACCGTTGTTATAAAACCATGCATAGTTATAGGTAAGAGTTTTGTCCGGTATAGAATCAAATTCACCATCTGCTACCAGGGCAATGGTAAAGTTGATGGCGTCAAACATCAATTCAGTATTGTTTTCGAACATGGCACTGTAGTCGCTGAGAGCAATGTAACCGGTGATGGTGTATGTAATGTGATCTAGTTTTATGCTGCTTCCTACGGACAGGTTATTGTTGACAGCGTACATCCGGTCGATGACGATTTCATTTTTCCCGGCAGGCAGGCGGCCCTCTAGCAGACAGGCCTTGTTAAAACGAGAACGATCCCGGAAGATTCGCACTGTTTTTCTTTTTTGATCTGAGCCTGTGTAATGCTTTTCTGTATAGTAGTCCTTTTCGACTGTTACATCTTTCTTTTCCAACTTTTGGATCAAATCCTTGTCTGCTTCCTGTTTCAGTACAAAATGACCATTTTCAATATTATATTTTTGATAGCTTTCATCGTAAGTTGCCAACATGCTGTGGGATGCTACCAGATCCCCGGAAACAAATCCGATCGTAAGGATCATGAAGAGAAAAATGACGCTGTACTTTCCAAAGTCAGATCGTAATTCTCGCAGGATCCTGCGGTTTAATGGATTCCTCATAAAGACCTCCCCGAATTAGATTTAGCGGTTAGAAATGACTAACTACTTATTTATACTATAGCAGAAATCGAAAAAAAAGCAAAGAAATTAGTGAGAAAGTGTATCAATAAGCCTGTGGACAGACAGGGTCAGACGAGACAAAAAAAATCCACAAAATTTTTGCTTTTTTTGCTTGAAATAAATGAGGTAAAGTGTTACGATAATGACGTAAGTAAACGAAAGTAGAAAGTAAAAAAGAAGGAGGCTAATAAAAAAATCGCAGACTTTAAAGAATGAAAAAATGGCAGACTTTAAAGAATGGGAAGGTTTCGAAGGTACTATCTGGAAAGATGAAGTAAATACAAGAGACTTTATCCAGAAGAATTATGTTCCATATGATGGAGACGAAAGCTTCTTAGCAGACCCAACAGATGCAACAGACAAGCTTTGGGGAGAATTACAGAAATTGCAGAAAGAAGAGCGTGCTAAAGGCGGCGTTCTTGACATGGAGACAGAGGTTGTAACAGGATTGACAGCTTATGGCCCTGGATACATTAATGAGGATATGAAAGACCTGGAGCAGGTTGTTGGTCTTCAGACTGATAAACCACTGAAGAGAGCATTTATGCCTTATGGTGGTATCAAGATGGCTCAGCAGGCTTGTACAACTTATGGATATACACCAAATCCTAAATTTGACAAGATCTTTAATGAATATCACAAAACTCATAATGCAGCAGTGTTTGATGCATACACACCTGAG
>HF998328.1:26786-30572 GCA_000433735.1 Clostridium sp. CAG:167 | reverse complement strand
ACATCGTTACAGGACTTCCTGACACATATGGCCGTGGACGTATCGTAGGCGATTATCGTCGTGTGGCTCTGTATGGTATTGATTACCTGATCGAGCAGAAAGAGTATGACAAAGCAAACTGTGGCTGTGGCGTTATGACAGATGATGTAATCCGTCTTCGTGAAGAACTGGCAGAGCAGATCCGTGCTTTGAAAGGCATGAAAGAAATGGCTAAATCTTACGGATTTGATATTTCTAAGCCGGCTAAGAATGCAAAAGAAGCTGCTCAGTGGTTGTACTTTGGATATCTGGCAGCCGTTAAGACTCAGAATGGTGCTGCTATGAGTGTTGGTCGTGTATCTACATTCCTTGATATCTATATTGAGAGAGACTTGAAGAACGGCGTGCTCACAGAGAAAGAAGCTCAGGAGATTATCGACCATATGACAATGAAATTCCGTATGGTTAAGTTCGCTCGTATCCCTTCATACAACCAGTTGTTCTCAGGAGATCCTGTATGGGCTACACTGGAAGTTGCAGGTATTGGTATGGATGGTCGTTCTATGGTTACAAAGACAGACTATCGTTTCCTGCACACATTGGAGAACATGGGACCTTCACCGGAGCCAAACCTTACAGTACTTTATTCTTCAGCATTGCCTGATTCATTCAAGAAGTATGCTGCACACATTTCTATTACAACAAGTTCTATCCAGTATGAGAACGATGATGTAATGAAACCTGTTTGGGGCGATGATTATTCAATCTGCTGCTGTGTATCTGCTACACAGACTGGTAAAGAGATTCAGTTCTTTGGAGCTCGTGCTAACCTTGCGAAAGCTATGCTTTATGCAATCAACGGTGGTGTAGATGAGAAAGAGTTCAACCAGGTTGGACCTAACTATGCACCTATCACAAGTGAGTATATCACTTATGAAGAGTTTATGCCGAAATATGACAAGATGCTTGACTGGCTGGCAAGTTTGTATGTAAATGTATTGAACTTGATTCAGTATATGCATGACAAATATTACTATGAAGCAGCTGAGATGGCTTTGATCGATACAGATGTTCGTAGAACATTTGCAACAGGAATCGCAGGATTCTCACATTGTATCGATTCTATCAGTGCTATTAAGTACGCAAAAGTTAAGGCAATCCGTAACGAAGATGGATTGGTAGTTGACTTTGAGACAGAGGGAGACTTCCCTAAATATGGTAATGATGATGATCGCGCAGATGAGATCGGTGTATGGCTTCTTAAGACTTTCCTTACAAAGATCAAAAAGAACCACACATATCGTGATTCTGAGCCTACAACATCTATCCTTACAATCACATCTAATGTGGTTTACGGTAAAGCTACTGGTGCATTGCCAGATGGTAGAAAAGCATTTACTCCATTTGCTCCTGGTGCTACACCAAGTTATGGCGCAGAGCAGAATGGTTTGGTTGCAGGTTTGAACTCTGTAGCTAAGATTCCTTATCACTGGGCTTTGGATGGTATTTCAAATACTCAGACAATCAACCCAGATGCATTGGGTCACTCTGAAGAAGAGCGTGTTCAGAACTTGAAACAGGTTCTTGACGGATACTTTGATCAGGGAGCTCATCACTTGAATGTAAATGTATTCGGTAAAGAGAAACTCTTGGATGCTCAGAAACATCCTGAGAAAGAAGAGTACGCTAACTTTACAATCCGTGTATCCGGTTATGCGGTTAAATTCATTGACTTGACAGAGGAGCAGCAGAACGATGTTATCTCCAGAACTTGTCATGCATCACTGTAATGAGTAACAAAGGAAGAATACATTCTTTAGAAACCTTCGGCCTGGTTGACGGGCCGGGGGTTCGTTACGTTATATTCCTGCAAGGATGTCGGATGCGATGTCAGTATTGCCACAATCCTGAGACCTGGACGATGGATGTAGGAAATGGAGTAGGCGTAGGTGAATTTACAGCTGAAGAGGCGTTCAAAAAGGCCGTACGTTATAAACCTTATTGGAAAGACAATGGGGGAATTACCGTAAGTGGTGGAGAGCCTTTGCTTCAGATTGACTTTGTCATTGAACTGTTTACACTGGCGAAAGCCCAGGGAATTCACACCACGCTGGATACCAGTGGAAATCCTTTTTCAGATGCGCCGGAGTTTATGGAAAAGTTTGATCGTCTTATGGAAGTGACAGATTTGTTCATGTTGGATATAAAAGAAATGGACGAGTCAAAACACAAGAAACTGACGGGACACACCAACCAGAATATTATCGCCATGGGTGATTATATTTCCTCTCACGGTGGTGCTATGTGGGTACGCCACGTATTGGTTCCGGGGCTTACCGATGACGATGAAGGGCTGAAGGCGTTGAAAACGAAACTGGATCAGTGGGGAGATTGTGTGGAAAGAGTTGAGATTCTGCCATATCACACACTGGGATTGGCCAAGTGGAAAAAGTTAAATATTGATTATCCTTTGGATGGAGTCAGAGTTCCGACACAGGAAGAAGTGGCTCACGCAGAAGAGATGCTGGGAATCCAAAAGTAAATTGAAAAAACACTGAGTTTCATGTATAATGAGATTCAGTGTTTTATTATTTTTATATGGAGGATGAAAGAAAATGAGTTCAATTAATACGAAATGTGTTCAAGGGGGATATACACCGGGAAACGGAGAACCGAGACAGATACCAATCATTCAGTCAACGACATTTAAATATGATACCAGTGAAGCGATGGGACGGTTATTTGATTTGGAGGATTCAGGATATTTTTATACAAGACTGCAGAATCCAACCAACGATACTGTGGCAGCTAAGATCGCTGAACTGGAAGGTGGTACGGCGGCTATGCTTACTTCTTCCGGCCAGGCTGCAAACTTCTTTGCTTTGTTTAACATCTGTGAGTGCGGAAGCCACATTGTAGCGTCTTCTTCTATTTATGGCGGAACATTTAATCTTATTGATGTTACTATGAGAAAAATGGGAATCGATGTGACTTTTGTAAGTCCGGATGCAACGGAAGAAGAGTTAAATGCTGCCTTCAAGGAAAATACAAAAGTCGTATTTGGAGAGACGATTGCCAATCCGGCATTAACAGTACTGGATATTGAAAAATTTGCTAAGGCAGCCCATGATCACGGCGTACCATTGATCGTGGACAACACATTCCCAACACCGGTTAATTGCCGCCCGTTTGAGTGGGGAGCAGATATCGTTACCCATTCTACCACCAAATATATGGATGGACATGGTGCAGCAGTAGGAGGTGCCATTGTAGACTCCGGGCGTTTTGACTGGATGGCACAGAAAGAAAAATTCCCTGGTCTATGTACACCGGATGAATCATATCATGGAATTACCTATGCTGAAAAGTTCGGCAAAGAGGGAGCCTTTATTACCAAGTGCACAGCTCAGTTAATGAGAGACTTTGGATGTATTCAGTCTCCACAGCATGCATTTATCCTAAACCTGGGCCTTGAATCTCTTCATGTGAGAATGCCGAGACATGTGGAAAATGGCCAGGCCATAGCAGAATTTTTAGAGAAGCAGCCTCAGGTAGCAAGTGTCAGTTATCCGGGACTGAAAAGCAGTCCATATTATGAACTGGCTCAGAAATATATGCCACAGGGCGGATGTGGTGTGGTTTCCTTTGAATTAAAAGGTGGCAGAAAAGCTGCGGAGGCATTTATGAAACGGCTGAAACTGGCAGCTATTGAAACTCATGTGGCAGATGCAAGAACCTGCTGTCTGAATCCGGCGACTTCTACCCACCGTCAGATGAATGATGAACAGCTGGCAGCAGCAGGAATCC
>HF998328.1:0-26780 GCA_000433735.1 Clostridium sp. CAG:167 | reverse complement strand
CAGCAGCAGGAATCCCAGCAGGATTGGTTCGCATATCTTGCGGATTAGAGGACAAAGAGGACCTCATTGCAGATCTGGCTCAGGCGTTGGATTTTGACTAAAAAGACAGGAGAAATATGGGGAATATAATTGATTATGTAAAGGAAGAAATGAGAAAGGCAGATGAAAAGCCTTTCTCTGAGGTGGACAGTCTGGTATTGTGTCAGTTTTCTTATTTACTATTTGATGGAATTGTTCCTGGCTTTGAACAAGAGTGTGGAAAGACAACCGTCAAAGATTTGTACAAGGCAGAGTTTTTTTCTACTATTTTCCCAGATAACGGATCCAGAAAAGAAAACCAGCAGTTGTTGTTGGCCATGGCTGCCAGTCCCAGATTTCGCGATATGGCACTGTGTCATTATGTGAATGAGACGGATGTGGCTGCAGAAAAGCAGTTTGCGGCCATTACCATCACAGTGGATGAAGATACAAAGTATGTGGCATTCCGAGGGACTGACAGTACGCTGGTGGGCTGGAAAGAAGATTTTAATATGGCCTATATCACACCGGTGCCGGCTCAGCAGACTGCCAAAGAGTATGTGGAAAAGACAGCTGGTCAGTGGCAGGGAAAACTGTGGCTGGGAGGACACTCCAAAGGAGGAAATCTGGCTGTATACGCCGGGATTCATGCAGAGGAAAACGTGCGTGGACAGATTGAACGAATTTATTCCCATGATGGTCCGGGCATGAATGAACAGATCATTGCTTACAGTTATTATCAGGAGATGGCAGGACGCATCCGGAAGACGATTCCCGGATTTTCTGTGATCGGTACGCTCCTTGGTCAGCAGGAGATAAGCAAAGTGATCAAAAGTGACGGTGTGGGGATTTTACAGCACAATCCATTTAACTGGGTTGTAGAAAAGGGGGAATTTGTGCCGCTGCCCGGACTGAATAAAACGGCAGAACTGCTTGATCAGAAGATTGATAACTGGGTCAGCGGTATGACAACTGAAGAGAGGGAAGAGTTTGTGAATAAACTGTTTTCGGTTATCTCAGAGGCTGAAAACTTAAACGGAATTGGTGAAAACTGGCGGGATGAATTTGGAAGAATTGCAAAAAAATTATTGATTCCATAGGAAGGATGAGGATGTATGTCAGAGGCAATAAGGCAGATGTTGGATAAAAATCTGGAAGTGGTGTTGGAATTTTTGATGCCCGTAAGACTGATCAGTGTGGCCATTGTAATTGTTGTGGCCTTTGTATTGTGGAAGATCATCCGCAAATATATAAAAAAGAGCCTGGATAAAACCGAAGAAGACGAAGGAAAAAAACAGACCATTATCCGGCTGACGGCAGCAGCCATCCGGGATGTGATCATTTTATTTGTCATTGTCATTGTACTGCAGATCTACGGAGTCAATGTGACTTCCATGGTAGCAGGCCTTGGAGTGATTGGTATTGTGGTAGGTCTGGCACTGCAGGATATTATGAAAGATTTTATTATGGGATTTAATATTTTGTGGTCCAATTTTTATTCCATCGGAGATGTGATCCAGTACCAGGATGTAGTGGGTACGGTGGTTCATTTTGACATCAAGATCACGAAAATAGAAGATCTTAATACTGGAAATCTGGTGACGGTTTCTAACCGGAATATTACACAGATCCAGAAAATATCCGACTGGCAGGATATTTTTGTATCTTTTGCATATGGTGTGCCATTAACAGTCATGGAAGAAACCATGGATACTTTGATTGAAAGGATAGGCAAAATCCCGGAGGTCAAAGAATGTTCCAAACAGGGAACGGATGAACTGGCAGATTCATCGATCAATATGAGACTGCGTCTGTTTTCCGATCCGGGTATTAAGGGCGTGGTGCGCCGCAAGGCAGTAAGAGAAATCCAGATACTTTTTGAAGAAAAAGGACTGGAGATACCATTTAAGCAGATGGATGTACATGTAGTATCATAAAGAACGAGAGCGAGGGAGTTTATTTGGAAGAATTAAAAGGCGGCAAAAAGAATATCTGTATTGGTCTGCTGGCGCATGTAGATGCAGGAAAAACAACTTTGTCAGAGGAAATGCTTCACAGGACCGGTGTGCTTGAGCAGGCCGGACGGGTAGACAAGGGAAATGCGTTTCTGGATACTTATGAACTGGAAAAAAGCAGGGGAATCACGATCTTTTCCAAGCAGGCAGTGTTTGAATGGAATGAAATACAATTTACTATGCTGGATACTCCGGGACATGTGGATTTTTCCGCAGAAATGGAGCGGACATTGCAGGTGCTGGACTATGGGATTCTGGTGATCAGTGCCATGGACGGTGTGCAGGGGCATACTATGACTTTGTGGCAGCTGTTGAAAAAACATGAGATCCCCTGTTTCATTTTTGTAAATAAGATGGATCAGCCGGGGGCAAAAAAACAGGAAATCCTGGGAAAACTTAGGACAGAATTGTCTGAGGGAATTGTGGATTTTGACACGGAAGACGATGCGGACCGGTATGAAAGCATTGCCCTGTGCGACGAAGAGGCTCTGGAGCAGTTTTTGGAACAAGAGAAGGTGGATGTTTGGACGGTACAGAAACTTCTTTGTAAACGCAAAATTTTCCCGTGCTTTTTCGGATCGGCACTGCAGGGGTATGGTGTGGAGAAACTACTGGATATTATGGCAGAACTGGTGGAAGAAAAGTCTTATGGAGAAGAGTTTGGGGCGAGAGTTTTCAAGATTACGAGAGATGCAAAAGGAAACCGCCTGACCCATGTAAAAATAACAGGGGGCTCATTAAAGGCCAGAGAAGAAATCTCCGACAGGGCAAAAACGTGGAGCCAGAAAGTAAATGAGATCCGTATATATTCCGGTGAAAAGTACAAAGCGGTACAAAAGGCGGAAGCTGGAATGATATGTGCCCTGACCGGCCTGACAGAGACGCGGGCAGGGGAAGGACTGGGAAAAGAAATAGATGGGGAACTGCCGCTGCTGGAACCGGTACTTACCTATCGTATCGCACTGCCGGAGGAAGTGGCACCGGCTGTTATGCTTCCCAAACTCCGTATGTTGGAAGAAGAGGAACCACAGTTACATATTGTGTGGGATGAAAAAAATCAGGAGATCCAGGTCCAGGTAATGGGGGATGTCCAGATCGAAATATTGCAGCATGAGATCAAACAGCGTTTTGGAATCGATACGGCATTCGATGCCGGTGCTATTGTCTACAAAGAGACGATAAAGACTACGGTCCATGGGGCAGGGCATTTTGAACCGCTGCGCCACTATGCAGAAGTACATCTTCTTATGGAACCGGGGGAAGCCGGCAGCGGCATTACGGTAGAGAGCCGGTGCAGTGAAGATATGCTGGACAAAAACTGGCAGCGGCTGATCTTTACCCACATTTTGGAAAAAGAGCACAAGGGAGTGCTTACCAGCAGTACGCTCACCGATGTGAAAATAACACTGATGGGCGGACGAGCCCACTTAAAACATACAGAAGGCGGAGACTTCCGTCAGGCCACCTATCGTGCTGTGCGGCAGGGGCTGATGCAGGCAGAATCCGTACTTTTGGAGCCTTATTATCACTATCAGTTAGAGGTGCCGGATGAAATGATGGGGCGGGCGATGACGGATCTGGAACAGATGCAGGCATCTTTTGAACTGGATCAAAGCAGATCCGGAATCACGAAAATAGAGGGAGACGCTCCGGTAGCGCGGATGAGAAATTATGCCAGGGAGGTAACTGCCTATACGAGAGGACAGGGGAAATTTTCCTGCGTGCCGGCAGGCTACCATCCATGTAAAGAGCCGGATCAGATCATAGAAAAAATAGGATATGATCCGGAAAGAGATGTGGAAAATCCATCCTCGTCTGTTTTCTGCGCTCACGGATCCGGGTATTATGTACCCTGGGATCAGGTTATGGAGCATGCCCATGTAACGGTGGAAACCGGAGAAAAGAAGAAGGAAGAAGAGGTTCTGCCACAAGAGGCTGCACAGAGGGAAGAAATCTGGCTGGGAGTGGATGAGATTGACGCCATCCTTGCCCAGGCCTCTTCGTCAAACCGAAAAAGCAGTCCCATTTCCCACAAGGGCATATCGGCCAAGAGGACCCGTTCTGTCAGACAAAAGCCGGAAGGACTGCAAAAACCGGCGAGACCTGTCCAGAAAAAGGAAAAATTTATGTTGGTTGACGGATACAATATTTTGTTTGCATGGGAAGAACTGGCACAGCTGGCTGCCCGTAATATAGATTCTGCCAGAGGAAAACTTATGGATATCCTTTGCAATTATCAAGGATATCTGGGAATCCATCTGATCCTTGTTTTTGATGCCTACCGGGTGCAGAATCATGCCACGGAGTCCATTCAGTATCACAATATTACTGTGGTTTATACCAAAGAGGCAGAAACGGCAGATCAGTATATCGAAAAGTTTTCTCATGAAAATGGAAAAAAATATGATATTGTAGTGGCAACTTCAGATGGACTGGAGCAGATCATTATCCGGGGAGCAGGCTGCAGGCTTATGTCTGCCAGGGAACTGAAGCAGGATGTGGCAAGAGTAGAGAAAGAACTGGCAGAGTTTAAGGCAGAAGAATAAAGACATTGATAATGTGGAAACATTTGTTATAATGATAGAAGCAGAAAAAATCATAAAGACAGGAGGTTTTTATTATGGCAGTTATAAATATTACCAATCAGAATTACCAGGAAGAAGTATTGAAAGCAGATAAAACGGTCCTTATGGATTTTTGGGCCAGCTGGTGTGGCCCATGCCAGATGCTTTCACCGGTTGTGGATGCTCTGGCAGAGGAGAGAGAAGATATAAAAGTAGTGAAGGTAAATACAGATGAGGTGCCTCTTTTGGCACAGGAATTCAGAGTGATGTCTATCCCTACCCTGGTGGTAATGAAAAACGGGGAAGAGACCAACCGTTCTATCGGTGTGATCAGTAAAGAAGAGATAGAACAGCTTTTGTAAGGGGGATCCTATGATCGATATTCTTGTTGTAGGCGGCGGAACAGCCGGATTAACAGCCGGGCTGTATGGTGTCCGGGCTGGGAAAACGGTAAAAGTACTGGAACAGAAAAACTATGGTGGACAGATCATTAACTCCAAAGAAATTGTAAATTATCCGGGGATTTCAAAAATCTCAGGATATGAATTTGCTACCTCTTTGTACCGGCAGGCAACGGATGCCGGTGTGGATTTTGCCTTGGGGAAAGTGAAAAGTATAAGAGATCTTGGCAAGGTGAAAGAAGTGGTGGCAGAGATACAGGGGGAAGAAAAGGTTTATGAAGCAAAGGCTGTGATTCTGGCGGCTGGCGCAAAAAACAGGGAACTGGGACTGCCGGATGAGAAAAAACTTACCGGTGCCGGCGTTTCCTATTGTGCTACCTGTGACGGAATGTTTTTCAGAGACCGGAATGTAGCAGTAGCAGGCGGGGGTAATACCGCTTTGGAGGATGCTTTGTTTCTCAGTAACTACTGCAAAGAGGTGGCCTTGATCCACCGCAGGGACACGTTCCGGGGTGAACAAAAGATGGTAGAAGAACTGCAAAAGAAAGACAATGTGACTTTTTTTTGTAATAAAAAAGTGATAGGCTTGCAAAGTAAAGGAGTCCTTCAGGGAATCTGCCTGGAGGATACAAAAACCGGAGAGAAACAGGAACTGCCTGTAGAGGGCCTTTTTGTGGCCATTGGACAGGAGCCGGAGAATGATCGGTTCATTCCTTTGGTGGACCTGGACCCGAAAGGATACATTTTGGCGGGGGAAGACTGTAAGACAAAGACTCCGGGGATTTTCGCCGCAGGCGATTGCAGAGCCAAAAAAGTCCGACAGCTGGCAACGGCTGCTTCCGATGGCTGCTTCCGATGGAGCAGTAGCGGCCCTGGCAGCATGCGACTATATTGGGATATAAATTTTAATAAGCAAAATTGGGAGGTTAAGAGAAAATGAAGAAATTTTGCAAAGCAGTATTATTGTTGTCCGCTGTGACACTGATGGGAACAGCAGCGTCTGTTCAGGCAGATGCCAAGACAAAAGTCAAAGTGTCGAAGGTGACAGTGAAAAGTAACTATGGAAGCCGTGTTCGTGTGGCAGTCGGCAAAAAAATTAAACTGAAAACTACCGTAAAGGTAAAGCCAAACAAGGCTGCCAACAAAAAAGTGACTTACAAGTCATCCAATAAAAAAATTGCTACGGTGTCAGCCAGCGGTTATGTGAAGGGTGTGAAAGCCGGAACCTGTAAGATTAAGGTAACATCCAAGAAAAACAAAAAGAAAAAAGCAACTATAAAGGTAACTGTTGTTAAAAAAGTAAGCTCCATCAAATTAGCAGCATCCACCAAAGAAATATATGCAGGAGAATCTGTTAAGGTTACACCAACGGTTCTGCCGGCAACAGGAAGTTATAAAGGGGTAACATGGAGTTCTTCTAATAAGAAAGTGGCTACTGTTACAAGCAAAGGTGTTGTAAGAGGAGTAGCAGGCGGTACGGTTACTATCACAGCCAAGTCAGTAGAAGGATCCGGAACCAAAGGTACGATCAAGATCAAGGTATTGTCCAAAGATACTGTTAATCTGACCAGCGTAGAAGTAGTAGCAAAAGACTGTGTACGTATTAGTCTGAATAAGATGAATAATCTCAATAAAACCAGTTTTGCCATTACCGGTAAGAAGTATTCCTTTGGTAAATATAACAAGAAATATACCATCCGCCGCATCCGCAATTACGATGGAAAGAACTATGATCTTTTCCTGGATCAAGATACTACTATTGCAGCGGACAGTTATGTGAAAGTGGATATTGCATCCTTGCCGGGAAACGGAACAAAGACAAAGGAAACACAGGCAGTTATGCTGAATACCACAGCTCCGACGGAAGAGTACTGGACAGGCGAGACAGGAGAAAAGGTGAAGAAAACCATCGACCTGAGTGAATACTGCTATGGAGATGCTGCTTATACCGTGACAGGAAGTGTGTCCGGCGTAACATGGAAACAGTGTGGCAACCAGTTAGAGTTTTCAGGAACTTATAACCAGGCAGGAACAGGTGCGTTGGTGATCCGGGCAGTAGATGAGACAGACCGGGTTATCAAACAGACTGTTCATGTGGCAGTGGGCGATAAGAATACGATCCAGGCGTTAGACCTGAACAAAAAAATGGTACAGGGTACAGCCTATGAAGATTTTATGACCTTTAAGATCTGTGGAGGAAGCGGAAAGTACAGCTATACAGCATCCAGCCTTCCGGAAGGATTGAATCTTCACAGTGACGGATCTTTTTCCGGTACACCGGTAAGAGAGGGAACCTATAAGATTACTCTGTATGCTGTGGATTCATCCAACGCAAATCTGAAAAAAGAAATACCGGTTACTTTAACAGTTGAATCAGCCAAGAAATTTGTAGGTGTTGTAAAAGATACAGACCACCATCCGTTAGCAGATATTGTGGTAACAGTAAAAGATAGAAAAGATGGTACTATCTATACAGCGGTTACGAATAGTTATGGTTACTATTCGGTTAATGTGCCGGCGGGAAGTTATGACATCATAGCACAAAATGGCAATGCATCGGATTCTGTTTATAACATTGTGATCACCACAGGAACCCGTCAGTTTGAATTTACATTTGACAAGATAACAGCGCAGTAAAGATACAGAAGAACGCAATAAATAGGAGAGTATGTGTATGCTGGAAAATTTCGTAAAAGAAAATTATGGTAAAAACCTTGGGCAGTTAAGTTTGGATGAGACTTATGCAGCGCTTTTAAAACTGGTTCAGGAAAAAGCGGGACAAAAAGAGATTCACGGAAAGAAAAAGTTATATTATATTTCAGCTGAATTTTTAATTGGAAAACTTTTGAGCAACAATCTGATCAATCTGGGGATTTACGACCAGATTGACCAGGAACTAAAAGCGGCAGGCAAAAGTCTGGCCCAGTTGGAGGAAAGGGAACCTGAACCTTCTCTGGGAAACGGCGGCCTGGGCAGACTGGCAGCATGCTTTCTGGATTCCATTGCCAGCTTGGGATTGTACGGAGATGGTGTTGGATTAAATTATCATCTGGGGCTTTTTAAACAGAAGTTTGAACATTGTGTTCAGAAGGAAGAGCCAAATCCATGGATTGAAAAGGATAACAGTTGGCTTATAAAGAGTGAAAGAAAGTTCCGGGTGGCTTTTGGAAACATGGATGTAACAGCCTCCATGTACGACATACTGGTAACAGGATACGGACAGGGCAGCAACAGGCTGCATCTGTTTGACCTGGATTCTGTGGATGAGTCCATAGTGAAAGAAGGAATCGATTTTGACAAAACAGATATAAAGAAAAACCTTACGTTGTTCTTGTATCCGGATGACAGTGACGAAGAAGGAAGACTTCTCCGCGTGTACCAGCAATACTTTATGGTAAGCTGTGGTGCCCAGCTGATTCTGGCAGAGGCGAAGGAGCGGGGAAGTAATCTGCATGATCTGCCAGAGTATGTGGCAGTCCAGATCAATGATACGCATCCGTCTATGGTGATTCCTGAACTGATCCGTTTATTGATGGAAGAAGGAATTGATTTTGAAGAGGCGGTGTCCATCGTAACAAAAACCTGTGCCTATACCAATCATACGATCCTGGCAGAAGCACTGGAAAAGTGGCCGATGGCGTTTATAGAAAAGGCAGCACCGGCAATCCTTCCTATCATTATAAAATTGGATGAGAAAGTGAAGAAAACTTACAAAAATCCGGAGGTGGCCATCATCGACAAGGATAACCGGATTCATATGGCACGAATGGATATGCATTATGGACATAGTGTCAACGGCGTTGCCTTTCTTCACACAGAAATATTGAAAAACAGTGAACTTCACGATTTCTACGAGATATATCCAGAGAAGTTTAATAATAAGACCAATGGTATTACATTCCGCAGATGGCTGCTTCACTGCAATCATCCGCTGGCAGATTTTCTCACAGAGATCATCGGAGATGGTTATAAAAAAGATGCAAAAGAACTGGAAAAACTGCTGGCATATAAAGAGGATGAGACAGTATTAAGAAAGTTGATCCGGATCAAGAAGGATAACAAAGAGAGACTGGCAGAGTATCTTAAGGAGACACAGGGACTTACTCTGGATACGGATTCTATTTTCGATATTCAGGTAAAAAGACTACATGAGTACAAACGGCAGCAGTTAAATGCGCTGTATGGTATTCATAAATATCTGGAGATCAAGAGTGGAAAGATTCCGAAAAGGCCTATTACATTGCTGTTTGGTGCCAAAGCGGCTCCGGCGTATGTTATTGCCAAGGATATTATCCATCTGATTCTGTGTCTGCAGAAGATCACGGAAGAGGATCCGGATGTATCTCCTTATCTGAAAGTAGTCATGGTGGAAAACTATAATGTAACCAATGCACAGATGTTGATTCCAGCCTGTGATATTTCAGAGCAGATTTCGCTGGCATCCAAAGAAGCCAGTGGAACCGGCAATATGAAATTCATGTTAAATGGTGCTGTGACGCTGGGAACAGAGGATGGTGCCAATGTGGAGATCCACCAGTTTGTAGGAGATGACAATATCTACATCTTTGGAGAAGACAGTGATACGGTAATTGCCAGATATGAAAGAGGCGATTACTGTTCTAAAGATTATTACAAAAAAGATCCGGATCTGAAACAGGCTGTTGATTTTATCACAGGCAAAGAGATGCTGAAATATGGAGACAAGGAAAAATTGACCCGTCTGTATAAGGAACTGCTGAACAAAGACTGGTTCATGACGTTCCCGGATTACAAAGAGTATGTAGAGACCAAGGAAAGAGCGTACAGTGATTATGAAGACAGTCTTTCCTGGGCAAAGAAAATGCTGGTAAATATCAGTAAAGCCGGTTTCTTTTCATCCGACCGGACCATCGCGCAGTATGATCAGGATATCTGGCATTTATAAAAGATTACGAATAGAAAGAAATCCCCAGCCCTGCTGGTAATGGGGAAGATGAAGATCCGTGCTGGACTGTTTCAGCCGGATCTTTATTTTTTTTGGTGTGTCCTCCGGGTGGGCCTCTAAGCACAAGGCGATGGCACCGGCTACCATAGGGGCAGACATGGAAGTGCCGCTTCTTGCAATATAAGGCTTTGCACCATTGTGGCAGCTTATGACACGGGCTCCCGGGGCAATGAGATCTGGCTTGCAGATACAGTTATGGGTAGGTCCTTCGCCGGAAAAATGCTGTCGGGCTGTCTGGGTATAAATAAAAGAATCTCTGGATCCCACGGTGATGATCCGTCTTGAATTTCCGGGAGCGCCTATAGTATAAGATCCCGGGCCCTGATTTCCGGCAGCGGCTACTACTACCATGCCGGCATCCCAGAGAGATTCGATCTTTTTTACAAAAGGAGAATCTTCCGGATGGAGTTTTCCCAGACCGGAACACAGAGAAATATTTACAACCCGGATATGATAGCGGTACTGATTGGCTAAGAGCCAGTCCACGCTGCGGCATAAATGAGCGATACTGCCATTGCCGAGGCGGTCCAATACTTTCAGGACTACCAGACTGCATCCGGGTGCCACACCCCGGAATCTGCCCTGAGACATAGAGCCGTCACCGGCAGCAATTCCGGCTACATGGGTGCCGTGTCCACAGTCATCATAAGGGGAGGGGCGGTTGTGGACAAAATCTTTCCAGCCGACGATCCGTCCCTTAAAATCCGGGTGAGCACAGATTCCGGTGTCTAAAAAGGCAATACATCCGCCCTGTCCCGTAAGTCTTTTTCGATACGCATAATCTGCCCCTATCTGCCAACGGCATCGATTCATAAATTTCGTCCCTCCATGCAGAACTTTATGGTATATATGTATGTAAAAAAAATTTTTTTGTTAATTATGAAATAAAGGTTGACCGTCGGTCATTTTTGTGTTACTATGCACTTGATAAAAAATGACCAGCGTTCATTTGTTAAAAAATTTATCAAAATATAAAGTGAAGGAGGGCAAATATTGTGGTAATTAAGTTCGGCAAATGGGTTGCTAAACACAAGATTTTTATTATTATTGCTGCAGTACTGTTGTTGATCCCGGCAACCATTGGTTATATATCTACCAGGATCAATTATGATGTTCTTAGTTATCTTCCAAAATCACTGGAAACCGTATCCGGTCAGGATACGATGGTGGATGAGTTCGGAATGGGAGCATTTTCCATGATCGTAGTGGAAGATATGGATAATAAGGATGTCGTTGCACTGAAAGAAAAGTTAAAGAAAGTAAATCATGTAGAGAAGATTCTCTGGTATGATGATGCATTGGATATCAGCGTACCAAAGGAAATGCTTCCGGACGATCTGCAGGAAGCACTGTTTAATGGAAATGCTACCATGATGATCGCACTGTTTGATAACACCACATCTTCGGATGATACGATGGAAGCGGTTTCGCAGATGAGAAAAATTGTGCAGAAGCAGGCTTATATCAGCGGTATGTCCGGTGTCGTAACAGATATTAAGAACCTGGCTCTTTCCGAGATGCCATTGTATGTAGCGGTAGCTGCGCTCTTAGCCTTGATCGTTTTGTTACTGGCTATGGACTCACTGGTAACACCTTTTATCTTCCTGGCAGGAATCGGAACCGCCATTATTTATAACCTGGGAACCAATGTTATCTTTGGTGAGATTTCTTATATCACACAGGCACTGACGGCGATCCTTCAGTTGGGAGTAACTATGGATTATTCCATCTTCCTGCTGGAGAGTTACGAAGCCAATAAGGTGCGGTATGAGGGAGATAAGCAAAGAGCTATGGCACATGCCATTTCCAATACATTTAAGTCTGTAACCAGCAGTTCCGTTACTACCATTGCGGGATTTGCGGCACTTTGTTTCATGACTTTTAAACTGGGTATGGATTTAGGCTTAGTTATGGCAAAAGGAGTTATCTTCGGTGTGATCGTATGTATCACTTTCCTGCCGGCTATGATCCTTTGCTTCGATAAGGCAATAGACAAAACTACTCATAAGAACCTGATTCCAAATCTGGACAAAGCATCTGGAAAAATTGTAAAGTTCTGGCCGGTTGCCATTGTGGTCTTTTTAGTATTGATCGGACCGGCTTATTACGGAAACAAGAACTACGATATTTACTATAATATTGACAGTTCTCTTCCACAGGATCTGGATTCAGCCATTGCTAATAACAAACTTCAGGAGAAGTTTGATATGAATAACATGCATATTCTTCTTTTGAAAAACGGCATGAGCAATAAACAGAAGACAGAACTCAACAAGGCAGTAGAAAAAGTAGATGGTGTTAAGTGGGTTCTGGGAATGGACTCCTTTGTAGGAACTTCCGTTCCGGACAATATGATCCCTGCCAAGTATAAGGAGATGCTTAAGAGCGATAATTATGAAATTGAATTTGTCTGCTCTAATTATAAATCGGCAACGGATGAAGTAAATGCCCAGATTGATGCGATCAATAAACTGGTAAAGAAATATAGTAAGGATTCTATGATCATTGGTGAGGCACCATTGATGAAAGACTTACAGGATGTAACGGATGTGGATCTGGCAAGTGTAAACTATGTTTCGGTTATAGCGATTTTCATCATTATTATGTTAACCTTTAAGTCTATCTCGATTCCGATCATCCTTGTATCGGTCATTGAATTTGCTATATTCCTGAATATGTGTATTCCATTCTACACAGGAGAATCTCTTCCGTTTGTGGCAAGTATCGTCATAGGAAGTATTCAGTTAGGAGCAACGGTAGATTATGCCATCCTTATGACCAGCCGTTATCAGAAAGAGCGTCTGGAGCGTAAGAAGAGCAAGAAGGAAGCAATTTCCATCGCACATAAAACATCTATCAAATCCATTATCATAAGTGGTATGAGTTTGTTTGCTTCTACCTTCGGGGTAACCATATCATCCAACATTGATATGATCAAATCCATCTGTACTTTGTTGTCCAGAGGTGCTATCATAAGTACAATCGTTGTTATTTTCATCCTGCCGGCTATGTTGACGGTATTTGATAAGATTATTTGTAAGACAACAATCGGAATGAATAAAATTGATTATTAAGGAGGTTCGATTATGAAGAAGAATTTGAAAAATATCGGCAGAGTGGCTCTTTCAGGAGCCTTGGTCCTCAGCATGGTATTGTGCAATGGTTCTGTGGTAAGCGCAGAAAAAGTTTCTAAACAGGAATCCGTGTTTGTCAATGCAGGAGCAGACGGAAGCATAACAGGCATAACGGTTTCCGACTGGCTGAAAAATTCCGGCAGCGTATCCGGAGCCTTAAAGGACAGTTCATCCCTTACAGATATCAGCAATGTAAAGGGAAATGAGACATTTTCACAAAACGGAACAGATATGAGCTGGAATACATCCGGGCAGGATATTTATTATCAGGGAAAAACAGATAAGAAGCTTCCGGTCAGCATGAAGATCACATACAAACTGGATGGTAAAGAAATTGCTGCCAAGGATCTGCCTGGTAAGAGTGGCAAGGTTGAGATCCATGTACAATATACAAACAATTCTAAGCAGACCAAGACCATTCAGGGCAAAAAAGAGACTATCTATACACCATTTGTTATGGTAACAGCCATGATCCTGAGCAATGACAATTTCTCCAATGTAGAGATTGACAATGGACGTGTGATCAATGAAGGTTCCAACAATATCGTCGTTGGTATCGGTATGCCGGGACTGGCTGACAGTCTGGATCTCGATAAAGATTTTTCAGATAAGATTACCAGTGATTTTACCATTAAGGCAGATGCCAAAGATTTTACCATGGAAAACACTTACACATATGGAAGTGCCAGCCTCTTGAATGATATTGATCTGGATGATGTGGATGATCTGGACGATTTGGAAGATAAATTGGATGATCTGACAGATGCGGCAGAAAAACTGGTAGACGGATCTGATTCTCTGGCAGAGAATATGCAGACTTATTCAGATAAAATGGGAGATCTTCGTTCTTCTATCAAGACCTATGAGAAAAAAGGTGTGAATAAACTGACCGGTGGAATCAACACACTGGCAAAGAACGGTCCTAAACTGGTAAAAGGTGTGAACACTTACGCAGATGGTGTTACACAGTTTGCTGACGGAACCGTACAGTATGTAAATGGTGCAGCTACTCTGGCCAATGGATCCATTCAGTTGTACAAAGCAGTAGGAACACTGCCTGCCAAGATCACACAGTTTGACAACGGTGTGAAAAAATATACAGGTGCTGTTGATAAAATGGGAACTAAAGAGAATATTGCCGCATTAAAAGGCGGAGCATCTTCCGTGGCTTCCGGTGTCACCACTTTGAACACAAACTTAGATGAACTGGAAAAATCGTTTGCCAATAATGAAAAACTTCTGAAAGCTTTGGAGCCATTGGAGGCAACCAGTGCGGATGTAAAGACAGCCATTGAAACATTAAAGGTTGTGACACAGAAACAGAAAGAATCTATTCAGCAGTTAAAGGCAGCTACTGCAAAAGACAGCAAACTGCAGACTGGAGCCAACCAGGTATCTGCCGGTGTGGCAACGGTAATGGACGGACTGGGCGAATTGTCAAAGAGTTCCTCGTCTCTCACCAGTGCATCTTCTGAGTTGAACAAATCTATGCCAACTCTTGTAAGTAATGTAAAGAAGATGAAAGAGGGAGCAGAAAAGCTGAACAAAAACAACAGCAAGATCAAAAAGTCAGCCAAACAGTTAAAGAAAGCAAGCAAGACAATGAAAAAGACAGTTAAGACACTGAACAAAGGTATGAAGAGCTTGCAGAAGGGCGGTAAGAGCCTGAACAAAGCTACCGGTAAATTAGTAAATGGTGTGATCAAACTGGATAATGCCAGTGGCAAACTTGCCAAAGGTGCTGATAAACTGGCAGAAGGAACCAAGAAATTCAACGACAAAGGTATTAAGAAACTTTCAGACACATACAATGATGACATCAAGACAGCCATTGACCGTTTCAAAGAAGTTGTCAATGTAGGAAAAGAGTATAAGAGCTTTAGTGGAATCAATAGCAAGATGGACGGAGAAGTGAAGTTCATCATTGAAACTGAGGCGGTAAAGAATGAGTAAAAAACTGGAAGAAAAAAAGAAACAGAAGAGAGAAGCGCTGCTTATGGCAGCATTCTCCCTGTTTACTTCCAAGGGAATCAATGAAACATCCATTTCGGATATTGCCTCTAAGGCGAATATGGCCAAGGGAACATTTTATCTGTACTTTAAAGATAAATACGATATCCGGGATAAATTGATCACAGAACAGGCCAGGCAGTTATTTGACAATGCCACCATCGAGTTGATGGAAGAAGAACTCCCTACCTTGGAGGAAAAAGTATTGTTTATTGCCGACCGGGTAATAGACAAATTACAGGAAAATAAAATATTGATGCGTTTTATATCGAAAAACTTGAGTTGGGGCGTATTTCATGATATGCTTGTAACTGGTGGAGATGAAATGGAGGGGCTGAGTTTTTATGATGCCTACTATAAACTGTTGGAGGAATCCGGCAGAGAATTCAGAAATCCGGATCTGATGTTATTTATGATCGTGGAACTGATCAACTCTACCTGTCACAATGTAATATTGTATGAGGAGCCGGTTACGATGGATGAGTTGAAGCCGGAGCTGAATGCGCTGATATGTGATATACTTCACAGACAGGAGATATAGGACGGAATGGGAAACATCGTTAAGAAGTTTTTAACAAATTTGATCCGGGTGTTGCCTCTTCGGAATGATATCATTCTGGAGAGCCACCCGGATTTTTCTGATAATACAGGTGCTTTTTACGAGTACTTGCTGAAGCAGGGGACCAATGACAGGATGAAGATCCACTGGGCCATCCATGGAAGAGAGCCGGTAACAAAAGAACTTCCCCAGTCAGTGGATACTTTCCGCCTGGATCCAAAAGGGTTCAGAGAAAATTGGAAGCGTCTGAAGGTGCTGTATACTTCCAGATATATTGTGGACTGCAACAGTTTTATAAAGAAAAGAAGAAAAGGGCAGATCCGGGTGCATACAAGTCATGGTATGCCTTTCAAACTATTACTGAGTTACAGCAATTATGAAGTCATGGGGGAAATGGACCGCTACCTGGTGACATCGGGAAAAGAAATCTGGAGAGAGATACATACAAAGATTATAGGGCTTCCGGAGGAGAAATTACTGCCTCTTGGTTTCCCTCGTAATGATGTGCTGGTAAGAGGATGTGAAAAAACAAAAAAGTGGGGAAACTATATTGTGTGGATGCCTACTTACCGCCAGCACCGGAACCGGTCTGCAGGAGAACTGAAAAGTAAATTTCCTTATGGCATGCCGGAAGTATATACAGCAGAGCAGTTGGAAACATTAAACGAGGCGCTGGAACATGCTCATAAAAAACTTTTGTTCCGTCCTCACCCGGCACAGAATCTTCAGCTGTTTGAAGAGCGGAAGATGCCTTTTATTGAAATCGCAGATGATGCCTGGCTGAGAGAGCATGATGTGACTTTGTATGAAATGGTATCCGGGGCAGAGGCTCTGGTGACAGATTACTCTACAATTTATTATGATTTTCTCCTGACAGGCCGTCCGGTGGGACTTACCATGGGAGATGCAGAGGAGTTTTTCGAAAAATTTTACTGTCCTTTTGAAAATCTGAGACAACAGATCAAGGGATTCTATATTGATTCATTTGAACAGTTATGTGCATTCGTCAGCGAGCCTGAAAATCACTGTAACAGGAAAGAACTGGAAGAGATAAAGCATCTCTGCCATGACTATACAGATGACGGATCAGCAGAGAGGTTGTATGAATTTATGCAAAAGGAATATGGCTTTGATGCTAAAAAGTAAGGGAATGGAGATGCGATAGACATGAAAGAATTGTTGAGATATATAAAGGGGTACAAAAAAGAAACAATCCTGGCACCCCTTTTTAAATTACTGGAGGCAAGTTTTGAACTGTTTGTGCCTTTGGTTATGGCATCGATCATTGATAATGGAATCATACAAAAAAATACAACGCTGGTATGGCATATGGGACTGGTGCTGATACTGTTGGCCATGATCGGACTGGCGGCAGCTCTGACAGCCCAGTACTTTGCAGCTAAAGCAGCAGTAGGTTTTTGTACGGATCTGAAGCACGATCTGTTTGCTCATATCCAGAGACTGTCTTTTGAAAAACTGGATCAGATGGGAACGGCCACTATGATCACCCGCATGACCAGTGATGTGAACCAGGTGCAGAATGGTGTGAACCTGGTTCTTCGACTGTTTTTACGCTCACCTTTTATTGTCTTTGGAGCCATGGCCATGGCTTTTACTATTGATGTAAAAGCGGCCCTTGTATTTGTTGTAGCGATCCCACTTCTTTGTATTATCGTCTTTGGTGTGATGCTTGTCAGTATTCCACTGTATAAAAAAGTGCAGAATGCATTGGATCTGGTTTTGGGAAGAACCAGAGATAACCTTACCGGTGCCAGAGTGCTGAGGGCTTTTAATAAGCAGGAAGAAGAAAGACAGGAATTTGATCAGGAAAATGAATCCCTGAATCATATGCAGATGGTAGTGGGAAAAATATCGGCAGTCATGAATCCATTGACATTTGTTATTATCAACGGTGCCATTATTGCCCTGATCTGGATCGGTGGTGTCCGGGTTGACTGCGGCGCCATTACTCAGGGACAGGTAGTAGCACTGATCAATTACATGTCGCAGATCCTGGTAGAACTGGTAAAACTGGCAAACCTCATCATCAATGTAAACAAGTCGGTGGCCTGCGGAAACCGTATCTGGAATATATTTGAGATCGAGCAGGGACTTTCCACACAGGAAACAAAAGATGCGCCGGATGAAACAGGAGAGTATGAAGTATCTTTTGATCATGTCGATCTTACTTATCCGGAGAGCATGGAACCGTCGCTGACAGACATTAATCTTCATGTGAAAAAAGGAGAAACAGTGGGAATTATAGGAGGAACCGGCTCGGGCAAGAGTTCACTGGTACACCTGATTCCCCGGTTTTACGATATAACAGGAGGTTCCTTAAAAGTAAAAGGAAAGCCGGTGACACAATACGATATAAATACACTTCGTTCTCTGGTGGCGGTGGTGCAGCAAAAATCGGTATTGTTTAAGGGAACCATCCGCTCCAATCTGCTGTGGGGAAAAGAAGATGCCACAGAGGAAGAACTGTGGGAAGCACTCCGGATTGCCCAGGCAGAGGAGGTGGTCCGGGGAAAAGACGGGCAGCTGGATGAACTGGTGGAGCAGGACGGAAGAAACTTTTCCGGCGGACAAAAGCAGAGATTGTCTATTGCCAGAGCATTGGTAAGAAAGCCGGAAATTTTGATCATGGATGACAGTTCTTCCGCACTGGATTATGCTACCGATGCCAGACTCCGCCAGGCCATTTCCCAGATGGCATCGGAGGTAACGGTATTTATTGTGTCCCAGCGTGCGGCTTCGGTAAGAGGAGCGGACCAGATCCTTGTACTTGATGACGGAAAAGTTGTGGGAGCCGGCAAGCATGAACAGCTTTTACAGTCTTGTGAAATTTACCGAGAGATTTATGAATCCCAGTACGGAAAGGAGAAAGTAAAGTGAGTCAGAGAGAAATTTTGAGAAAAGTACTTCGTTACATCAAGCATTACTGGCTGTATCTTATTTTATCCATTGTGCTGGCACTGGGTACGGTAGCGGCTACTTTGTATATTCCGATCCTGACAGGAGATGCGGTGGATTATATTGTGGCAAAGGGACAGGTGGATTTTGATTCTATCCTTAGCATTTGTAAAGAAATCGCACTGTTGATCGGTGTGACCATGATCATGCAGTGGATCATGAATGTATGTAACAATAAAATTTCTTTTGGTGTGGTAAAGGAAATACGAGAAGATGCCTTTGCCAAAATCGAAAAACTGCCCCTCCGCTACATTGACAGCTATTCTTATGGTGAAGTGGTAAGCCGGGTCATTGCGGATGCAGATCAGTTTTCTGATGGTCTGCTGATGGGATTTACACAGCTTTTTACCGGTGTGATCACGATCCTTGGAACACTGGGATTTATGCTCAGCGTCAGTGTTCCCATCACAGTAGTAGTTGTGCTGATCACGCCGTTGTCGTTATTTGTAGCAAGTTTTATCGCCAAAAGGACCTATCGTATGTTCCAGATACAGTCTGAGACTCGTGGAGAGCAGACCGCACTGATCGAAGAAATGATCGGAAATCAGAAAACAGTGCAGGCGTATGGAAGAGAAAAAAAGGTATTAAAAGAGTTTGATGAGATCAACATCCGTCTTCAAAAGTGTTCTCTGAGAGGAATCTTTTTTTCCTCTATTACCAATCCGTCTACCCGGTTTATTAACAGCCTGGTGTATGCGGCGGTAGGAGTGTTTGGTTCGATTTATGCCATTCACGGAGGCATTACAGTAGGTAAACTTTCCTGTTTCTTAAGTTACGCAAACCAGTATACTAAACCATTTAATGAAATATCCGGGGTGGTAACAGAACTGCAAAATGCCATTGCCTGCGCGGGACGGCTTTTGGAATTGATCGAAGAGCCGGGAGAAGTGGAAGAAACTGTGGAAACACTGGATGAAGTGGACGGGAGTATATCTTTGCAGGATGTATGTTTTTCCTATGATCCAAAGAAAAAACTCATTGAGGACTTTACTCTGGATGTAAAACCGGGCCAGAGAATCGCCATCGTAGGACCGACAGGCTGCGGCAAGACCACACTGATCAACCTATTGATGCGCTTTTATGATGTAGATAAGGGCAAGATTGTGATTTCTGGTAAGGAATACAAAAATGTGACAAGAGAGAGTCTTCGGAAAAATTATGGAATGGTATTGCAGGAAACATGGCTGAAGCGTGGAAGTGTAGCGGAAAATATCGCTATGGGACGGCCGGAGGCCACCAGAGAAGAGATCATACAGGCGGCAAAGGACAGCCACGCCCACGCTTTTATCAAAAAATTGCCAAAAGGATATGATACAGTATTAGGAGAAGATGGCGGCAGCCTTTCAGCAGGGCAGAAGCAGCTTTTGTGTATTGCCAGAGTTATGTTATGCCTTCCACCGATGCTGATACTGGATGAGGCCACTTCCTCCATTGATACCCGTACAGAGATGAAGATCCAGGAAGCTTTTGAGACCATGATGAAGGGAAGAACCAGTTTTGTGGTAGCCCATCGTCTGTCAACAATCTTGAAGGCCGATAAAATACTGGTGATGAAAGACGGTATGGTCTTGGAGCAGGGAAATCATGAAGAACTGCTGGCAAAAGGTGGTTTTTACAAAGAATTGTACATGTCTCAATGGAAATAAGATTAAGAAATCAGGAGTGAGAAGATTGAAAAGAAAATGGATTTTGTGGATAGCGATGATTTTGTTTTGTGTGGCAGCAGGGGCAGGAAATGATACGAAAGCCCAGGCAGGTACCCTTTCTACCAGAGGAGTCTGGATCTCAGCCTTTGAATATGAGGATCTGGGCTTAGTGGGAACTATGAGTGAAAGCCAGTTCAGAGCCAATGCGGCCAGTGTATTTGCTAAAGTAAAGGCCAATGGATGTAATACGGTGTATTTTCATGTACGCTCTTTTGATGATGCCATCTATCCATCCAAAGTGGTAGGATGGAGTGAGCGTTTTACAAAAGGAAAGGGAGCACCGTCCTATGATCCGCTGAAAATATTGATTGACACAGCTCACCGCTATGGGTTAAAATTCCACGCGTGGATGAACCCGTATCGTGTGACTTTCAAGAAAGTGCTGGATCCGGCAGAAGATGCCACTACTGACCGGATCGTAAGCCAGGTAAAAGAGATCATAAATAAATACAAAGTGGATGGAATACATTTTGATGACTATTTTTACCCGAACAATGAGAAAAAATATAAGAAACTGTCAAAGGCAGAAAAGATGTTCGCTGTGAATAAAATGGTACGAAAGGTCCATAGTACCGTGAAAGCAAAAAGCAGCCGATTGTTATTTGGTATCAGTCCGGCGGGAAATCCTACTTACTGCCACCAGATCGGAGCAGATGTGGAGACATGGCTGTCCAATCCAGGCTATGTGGACTATATCATTCCACAGATATACTGGACTAACCAGTATTTGGAAAATGGCAAAAAGACTGCTTATTTTTCAAAGAAACTGGCTCAGTGGCGTCAGATGAACAAACGGGACATCCCGATGTACATTGGTCTGGCACTGGAGCGGGCCGGGGGAAAACTGGAACTGGATCCGGGCTGGCTTAGTTCTTCCCGCAATCTGGCAGATATGATCAAAGAGATCCGTAAAGGAAATACAGAGGGCTATGTGCTGTTCGATTATTCCTCTCTGTACCGGGATGTGACGCAGAAAGAGGTAAAAAATTATTTGGCGGAGATCACATCTTTCCGCCTGAGCAGGACGAAAAAGACATTAAAAACAGGAAAGAAATTTAAGCTTTCTGTTCGTAGGGTGTGGCCATCCCGCGTGCAGGGAAAGATACGGTTTAAATCTTCTAATAAAAAGATTGCTACAGTTAATAAAAAAGGTGTTGTAAAAGCCAGAAAGAAGGCGGGAAAAGTAAAGATCACCGTATATTATGGCAAGAAGAAAAAAGTATGTAAAGTTATAGTCAGAAAGGCAAAGAAGAAAAAATGATAGAATGGTTGGATGCCGGCACGATTGAATTGTTTCAACCGTTACATAATCCAGTGCTTACGGTTATTTTGTAATTTTTTTTCACCATAGGGGAAGGCGGGGCTGTCTGGATCCTGGCAGCCGTGTTGCTGCTGCTTTTTAAGAAAACAAGAAAAGCAGGGATCATCCTGGCAGGCGCCCTTATCTTGTGCCTGTTAAGCTGTAATATAGCATTGAAGAACTTAGTGGCCAGACCAAGACCCTGCTGGAGACGGGAGGATCTGGAAATGCTCATTGCAATTCCGAAGGATTTTTCCTTTCCGTCCGGACACACTACAGCTTCTTTTGCCGGGGCGGTCTGTATTTTTTTCTGGGACCGCAGATGGGGAATCGTGGCTTATGTGACAGCGGTACTGATTGCAGTATCCAGACTGTACTTTTTCGTACACTATGCTACAGATGTGCTGGCTGGAATGGTGCTTGGCACCTGTATGGCATGGATATCCATTAAAGTGGTAAATAAGATAATGAGCAACAGGACGATGAAAGGATAGAACAATGAATAAACGGAAAATTCTTGTGATAGGGGCAGCCATGATGTCGGTGGCGGCCATCGCAGTGGCAGGAATCTATGTAAAAAGGAAAGTAAGAGATCCCAAGGTGGAAGCAGTCAATCTTTTACAGCAGCTGCCGGACAAACTTGCCGGTTCCCAGTATAATGAATCACTGGGGGTAAAGGATCTTCTGACAAATTGTCTGACAGGACAGAGCGAGGCTAATGTCAGACTCAGCCAGGTGTCTTCTTCTGCTCTTATCAAAGAATGGATTCCGGCAGCATATAAGGAGGGAGCGGTTGTCTCACAGGATCTGTCGCTGAGCACCAATGCACAGACCGATGTGATGAATAAAAAATGCCGGGGTACGGTGGTACTGCAAAGCGGAAAGAATCTGCTCAGCGGTGAAATGTATGCCGGGAAGGATGAAGTCTCCTATGCCCTGCCGGAGTGTATGCCGGACACTGTGTTCACAGAAGAATCAGACAGCCTGCGCATTCAGCGGATGAACTGGACTTATGCAGCGTCCTTTCTGACAGATCTGGGAACTTATGTGACAGAGAATGCATCCGGTGTAGAGGATGAACTTCATTTTGAAAAATCCAGCAACGCCAAGGGAGAAAAATACAAATTAACATTGGATCCAGACGGAGTGGAGACATTGTCAGATGACCTGATCCAGTTTTTAGAAGGACAAACGGAATTTATTTCTCTGGTAAACGCCAGTCACAAAGATCCTGCATACGATGTTGAAAGCAGGGTAAAGCAGTGGTTACAGTCGGGAATCCAGAAGAAAGAACCCCTCATTGTGAGAATGACAAGCAAAGAGGGTGAGTTAAAGTCCGTCCGTATTTCCTGGGGAGAAAAAGGATTGGTACAGATAAAGTTTACTGACAAGAAGGATAATAATACAAAATCCATCACGGTGACAGGAGCAGATGGAAAGGCGGCTGTCCGTTATGTGCAAAAAGAAAGCTGCAAAGATACTTATAAGCAGTCTGTCTCCCTATCTTTTCCATGGGGAGAAGAGCAGAAAAGTTTCTATCTGAAACAGACTTATGATCCGGTAGAACGAAGCATTGCGATATCCGGTAATTGGAACAAAGAATATAAATTTCAGGGAAGCGGTCTGGTAAAAGACATGTTGAAAGGAAGTTCACTAACCTATGCACTGGATGATTTTGACATTACCAGACAGGGGCAGGAAGTGTTAAACGGAGAATTACAATGCCGCCTGGCACTGCGCAGACAGGCTATCCTGTCCCTTTCCGGCCAGGAGACGGGCCTTGGCAGTGTGACGGAGGACACAGTGCGGTCACTGCGGTACACAGGACTTCACAAATTGATGGATATGGGAGTATTGAATCCGGCTTATTCTCAGATATGGGGGGTGTAGAGATGGTTACAAACTGCGAGTTTTGTGCATTTTATGTGTTGGACGAGGATGGATATGGAGAATGTGAAGTGAATCTGGATGAAGATGAAATGGCCCGGTTCTTAAGTTCTTCCTATCAGACCTGTCCTTTTTACCAGTCCGATGATGAGTATAAGATCGTAAGGAAACAAAATTAAAGAGCGAAAGAGGCGTAAGTTAAAATGGTTACCAATCTGACAGAAGGAAAGGTAAATTCTGTGTTATGGAAGTTTACACTACCTATGTTTATCAGTGTTGTATTTCAGCAGTTTTATAATATGGCAGACAGTGCCATCGCCGGCAAATTTGCCGGGGAAGAGGCGCTGGCGGCAGTAGGCGCATCCTATCCGGTCACTATGATCTTTATGGCCATAGCAGTAGGCAGTAATGTAGGGTGTTCTGTCGTTATCTCCCGGTATTTTGGCGGTGGATGGATGCGTAAAATGAAGACAGCTGTCTCTACGACGATTCTTGCCTCTCTTGTGTTATCCATTTTTCTGACAGGGATTGGGCTGGTCGTTTCAGGGCCTCTGCTTCATGTTATGAATACGCCGGCCAATATTTTTGATCAGGGAAAACTGTACTTAAATATTTACATTGCCGGTCTTGTTTTTTTGTTTTTATACAATGTGGCTACCGGCGTGTTTACATCCTTAGGAGACTCTAAGACACCCCTGGTGTTTTTGATCGGATCATCCATTGGAAATATTTTACTGGATCTTTTATTTGTGATTTCTTTCCACTGGGGTGTGGCAGGAGTTGCCTGGGCTACCTTTATTGCACAGGGCATCGCCTGTATACTGGCACTTATTACTTTACGGAAAAGAGTGGCTGCTATTGACACCCAGGGCGGAAAGATTGCCCTGTTTTCTAAATCTATGCTGGGAAAGATTGCTTTCATTGCGATACCAAGTATTTTACAGCAGAGTTTTGTATCCGTAGGAAATCTTTTTATCCAGGGACTGGTCAATAGCTTCGGTTCCGGTGTACTGGCCGGATATTCGGCCGCCGTGAAGTTAAATAATTTTGCTATTACATCATTTTCGACATTGGGAAACGGTGTATCCAATTTTACAGCCCAGAATCTGGGAGCAGGTAAGGAAGAGCGGGTGGAAAAGGGATTTCACTCCGGCATTTTGATAGCTGCCTGCATCGGTGTGTTCTTTGTACTGGGATATTTTGTCACAGGAAAATGGGCCATGTCGCTATTTTTACAGAATACATCCGGGGAAGCAATGAAAACAGGTGTTTTATATCTCAGAATCTTGTCACCGTTTTATTTTGCTATTTCCATTAAACTGATTGCCGACGGACTGCTCAGAGGCGGTAGTGCCATCCGCAGTTTTATGGTATCTACCTTTTCAGATCTAATCCTGCGAGTGATCCTGGCCTTTGTGTTCTCAAGAATCTGGGGCAGCATAGGAATCTGGCTTGCCTGGCCGGTGGGATGGGTATTATCTACAGGATTGTCTTTTTATTATTACAAAAAAGGTGTTTGGAGAAACAAATAAAAAAAGAAGTTCATTGGTTTTCACCAATGGACTTCTTTTGGATTTATTAAGAATGATTATTTGATAATCGTACCGATTCGCTCTTTGATTCCCTGATAAGCTTCTTCCAGCTTAGTAATGATAGCGGTTCTGCCTTCTCCGGAAGATACGAAAGAAACGCAGGCATCTACTTTTGGAAGCGTAGTGATAGGATCAAAGTTTCCTTCATCCATTAATTTAATGGCATCAGAAACAGAGATTTTTTCCAGCTTTTCATCGGTGTCTTTGGTGGTCATATATTCTCTGGCAGTGAGGATCATCAAGTGGGATGCATCTACCATATCTGCCAATTTGGCTGCTGTGTAGTCTTTTTCAATAACGGCACTGGCACCTTTCAGTGTAGTACCCTGTTCCATAACCGGAATACCACCGCCACCGGCAGCGATAACTAACTGTCCGGCATCCAGCAAAGCGGTGATGGCATCAATTTCATAAATATCTACCGGCTGTGGAGAAGCGATGATACGGCGGTATCCGTCACCTTCTGCTACCACATAATTTCCTTTTTCTTCTTCTGCTTCCGCTTCTTCTTTGGACATGGTTCGTCCAATCACCTTGGTAGGATGATTGAATGCTTTGTCAAATGGATCTACACGAACCTGAGTGATCACAGTGGAAACCGGTTTGAAGATACCACGGTTCAACAGTTCGGTACGGATCGCATTCTGAAGGTCATATCCGATATAACCCTGGCTCATAGCACCACACAGAGACATAGGAGCCACGGTGTAGCGGCTGTCCAGACGGGCAAATTCAGTCATGGCAGTCTGGATCATACCCACCTGAGGGCCGTTTGAATGAGTGATAACAACCTGATATTTCTGCTCAACCAGATCAGCGATAGCCTCAGCTGCTTTTTTTACATTTTTTTTCTGCTCAGGAAATGTTTCGCCAAAAGCATTTCTTCCAAGAGCAACAACGATTCTTTTATCTTTCATGAGAACTCCTTTCCGGAAAGTAGTATATTCCGTCAAACATGTATTTAATTTGATATTTAATTATATCAAAAAGGGGGAAAAACTGCAAGACGGAGATCGGAGTTGAAATCTGCTTTTGCAGGGATCATATAATGACCTGATCTGTCTTTTGGTACTCATAGTCAAATCCCTTGCCGTTTGTTTTCTGGCTGACAATGTAATAGCTTCTCATGATGATATTTTCCTCTACATCTACATAGCAGTAAAAGTAGATACGGTTTTTCTTGCGCCAGGCTTTCAAAATGACAGGCAGTTCGCCCACCAGGCAGTTTGCGCCTTCGCCAAGAGCATCTTCCGTACACTGTGCCATCTGTTGTGAAGAGATGAAAACATGCTCTTTTCCATTTAGGCGGTAGTAGATATTACATTGTTCATCGGCATAAAAAATGGCTCCACCTGTAGTTAAGAGACTGTTTTTCTTGAGCAGGATTGACTGGATGTCGTAAATTTTATAAGCTGTTTTCTTTCCGCACTGATATTTTACATAAATGGAATAGTCTTTTATGTTTAACTGGATTTCGGTTTTGGTTTTGCTGAATCCTTTCGGTGCTTTCACGGAGCGCAAATAAATTCCTTTTTTGGAAAAAATATATTTTACCCGGTAGCCGGCAGACAGATCGGTTAAAACATCATAACCATGTTTGTTTTCCGGCATAATCCCAGCCGTATCGATTCCTA
>HF998327.1:25237-37962 GCA_000433735.1 Clostridium sp. CAG:167 | reverse complement strand
ACCAGCCACACGGCAGCTTTACCAATCTGTTTGCTGCTTTTCTTAAAACCGAGGTGGTCAGCTTTGAACACGCTGTCTACGGCACTGTACATAAAGAAGTCCAGCATATCCGGGCAAACTGCCTCAGCGCCTTCCGATTCAAGAAGATCTACTACATAGTTGTTGGCGGCTGGCAGGAATTTTACCAAAATCTCACCCACAATACCAACTCGTGGTTTCTTTATTGTCTCATCCAGTTCGATTTCATCAAAATCTTTTACAATGCCCTGAACGATTTGTTTTAGCTCAGAGGTTTTCGGATTTTTCACTGCTTCAATACAGCGTTGTTTCCATTTCTCATGTAAAGCGTTGACAGATCCGGGTACCTTTTCATAAGGGCGTGTACGATATACAACCCGCATGAACAGATCTCCATAGATCAGAGAGTGGATCGCAGCTTTCAACAGGCGGTAGTTGATCTTGAATCCGGGATTCTTTTCTACTCCGGCACTCAAAGAGATAACAGGGATCTGTTCCATGCCTGCTTTTTTCAAGGCTCTTCGTATGAAACCGATATAATTGGTAGCACGGCAGCCACCGCCGGTCTGAGTGATGATCACGGCGGTTTTGTCCAGATCATACTCGCCAGAGAGGAGGGCTTTCATAAATTGTCCCACAACCAGTAGGGATGGATAACATGCATCATTATTTACATATTTTAATCCATAATCCAATTCGCCTACGCCACTTGGCAGCTGAACCAGATTGTAACCACAGGCGGACAGAGCAGGCATGAGAATGTCGAAATGGATCGGTGACATCTGTGGTGCCAGAATTGTGTAATTTTTCCGCATTTCTTCTGTAAATACAACACGGTGATGGGCACTGTCGGCCAGGTGAGGTTCGATTCCCTTTCGTTCTCTGTCTTTTACAGCGGAGATAAGAGAACGGATACGAATACGGGCAGCACCTAAGTTGTTTACTTCATCAATTTTCAAAACGGTACAGATTTTGTTGGAATCTGTCAAAATATCATTTACCTGATCGGTTGTAACAGCATCCAATCCGCAACCAAAGGAATTAAGCTGGATCATATCCAGATTTTTCTGAGTGCGGACATAACTTGCCGCTGCATATAAGCGGGAGTGGTACATCCACTGGTCTACCGCAATGGTTGGCCGGTCTACCTTGCCAAGGTGGGAGATACTGTCTTCTGATAAAACAGCAATGCCATAGGATGTGATCAGTTCAGGAATACCATGATTGATCTCGGGATCAATGTGGTATGGACGGCCGGCTAAAACAATACCGTGTTTGTCATTATCATTCATCCATTGCAGGACTTCTTCGCCTTTTTTCTGGATATCCAGGCGTGCTGCCTTCAGTTCTTCGTAGGCTGCATGAGCCGCTCTGCGTATCTCGGAGGCAGGAATATCATTTTCCTTTCCCAGATATTTTACAAGTTCATTGGCAAGAATCTTTTCGGATTCAAAGGAAACAAATGGATTCTGATAAACAATATCCTGATCTTTCAGTTCTTCTACATTGTTTTTGATGTTTTCTCCATAAGAAGTTACGATCGGGCAGTTATAGTGATTGCCTGCACCCGGAAATTCCTTTCGCTCATAAGGAACACAAGGGTAAAAAATGTACGGAACACCCTGCTTGATCAACCAGGAAATATGTCCGTGGGCCAGTTTGGCAGGGTAACATTCGGATTCACTTGGAATGGATTCGATTCCAAGTGAATAAATGTTCCGGCTGGAAGCCGGGGATAAAACAACCTGATAACCCAGTTTGGTAAAGAATGTAAACCAGAATGGGTAGTTTTCGTACATATTCAAAACTCTTGGGATACCTACTTTGCCACGATATGCTTTTTCGGCAGGAAGTGGCTTGTAGTGTGCAAAAAGTCGTTTGTTTTTATACTCATAAAGATTTGGAATATCTTTATTTGTTTTTTCTTTTCCGAGACCACGCTCACAGCGGTTACCGGAGATAAACTGTCTGCCTCCGCTGAATTTGTTGATAGTCAGAAGACAGTGGTTTGTACAGCCTTTACAGCGGGCCATAGAACTTTCAAACTTCAGATTGATGATGTCTTCCAGAGAGAGCATGGTAGTCTCTTCACCGCCATCATAATGTTCTCTGGCGATCAGGGCTGCACCGAAAGCACCCATAATACCGGCGATATCCGGGCGTACAGCGTGACAGCCGGAAACCCGTTCAAAACTGCGCAGTACGGCATCATTGTAGAATGTTCCGCCCTGTACTACTACATTTTTACCAAGGTCTTTGGGATCGGTAAGTTTAATAACTTTTAAAAGGGCATTTTTTATAACAGAGATAGCCAGTCCGGCAGAAATATCTGCTACGGTAGCTCCTTCCTTTTGTGCCTGCTTTACCTTGGAATTCATGAAAACAGTACAGCGGGAACCAAGGTCAATCGGATTTTCTGCAAATAAGGCTAGTTTCGCAAAATCTTTTACATCGTAATTCAGCGATTTGGCAAAAGTCTCAATAAAAGAGCCACAGCCGGAAGAACATGCCTCGTTCAACTGCACGCTGTCTACAGAAGCGTTTTTGATCTTGATGCACTTCATGTCCTGACCACCGATATCTAAGATGCAATCTACTTCTGGCTCAAAGAATGAAGCGGCATAGTAGTGGGATACAGTCTCAACTTCGCCCTCATCCAACATAAGGGCCGATTTGATCAGTGCCTCTCCGTATCCGGTAGAACAGGAGCGCACGATGTGAGCGGTAGGAGGTAGCAGGGAATGAATCTCTTTTATGGCTTTGATAGTTGTTTTCAAAGGACTTCCGTTGTTGTTATCGTAGAAGGAGTACAGCAGAGAGCCGTCTTCGCCAACCAAAGCAACTTTTGTTGTAGTAGAGCCGGCATCAACACCCAGAAAGACATTGCCATCATAGGAAGAAAGGTCTCCTTTGGATACAGTATGCTGGCTGTGATCTTTGATAAATGCATCGTATTCATCCTGATCCTTAAAAAGTGGATCCATCCGGGTTACCTCAAATTCCATGTGGATCTCGCTGGATAATTTGTTTAAAAGGGCTGATAAAGTAGTCTGTCCTTCTCCTGGTGTGTTCATGGCAGCACCGGAGGCGGCAAACAGATGGGAATTGTCAGGTGCGATGATGGCATCTCCCTCCAGTTTCAAGGTTCGGATGAAAGCCTCTTTTAATTCGGTTAAAAAGTGAAGAGGGCCACCGAGAAATGCTACATTACCGCGGATTGGTTTACCACATGCCAGTCCGCTGATGGTCTGGTTTACAACTGCCTGAAAAATAGAAGCAGCCAGATCTTCTCTGGCAGCCCCTTCGTTGATCAACGGCTGAATGTCTGTCTTTGCAAATACACCGCAGCGGGCAGCAATGGGGTAAAGTGCCTGATAATGTTTGGCGTATTCGTTCAGTCCGGCAGCATCTGTTTTTAACAGAGTGGCCATCTGGTCAATAAAAGAGCCGGTACCACCGGCGCAGATACCATTCATACGTTGTTCAATACCGTCTGTAAAGTAAATGATCTTGGCGTCTTCACCACCTAATTCGATGGCAACATCAGTTCTGGGAGCATAGTGCTTCAGTGCTGTAGCAACACTGACAACCTCCTGTACAAAGGGAATATCCAGATAGTCAGAGATTGCCAGTCCGCCGGAACCGGTGATGACCGGAAGAATCTCTCTTTCACCAAGTGTATCATAAGCGTCATTTATAATATTTTTAAGTGTTTCCTGTATGTTGGCAAAATGCCGTTCATAGGCGGAAAAGATGATCTGATCGTCATCATCCAGAATGGCGATTTTTACCGTAGTTGATCCAATATCGATACCAACTCTGTTCATACTATACCTCCATGATTCGTCATGTGTTTTTTTGTATCTAAAGTCACATTATACGACAAAAAAAGACCCAATGCAATGAAAAACTTCTTATTATATATAAACTTTCATAAAACAGAATTACAGGAAAAAGTGACATTTTGAAAAGGAGTGAATAGGATAAAACAAAAAGGAAAAATATAAAATGAATCAGCGTTTTTGTAATGGAATGGTCCATGTGATCAAAGAAGGTGAAACTTTATATCAGTTAAGCAGGATGTACCGGATACCGGTGGCTCTTTTGATGCGCGCCAATCCTTATGTAGATGTATATAATCTGCAGCCGGGACAGGAGATCTGCATTCCTATGTCCCGCCCTTTTCCTGGTATGATGCCTAACTTTAACAGACCGCAGCCGGGACCTAAACCTCCTTGCCAGGGAGAAGAAAAAAGAGAGGACGGGGTGGAAGTAGTATCTGAATCGGAACCGGTGCAGGATGTAGAAAAGACAGAACAGGCTGAGAAACCGGAAAAAATCACATGGCAGTCGGATGGAGAGACCAGTCTGGGATCGGTTCTTAAAAAATGCAACTGCTCCCTGGACGAATGGTTTGCTGTAAATGATCCAGACGGCATGATACTGAAAGAAAATGTGGTTTACAATATACCAAACAAGGTTTGACAAAGAATATTAGAACCTCTATAATATTAAATATCTATGCGAGTCTGGCGGCGTCTGGGAATAGATGCCGCTGGTTTTGGATGAATATTTAAACAGGAGGCTGCCATGATTTCAATATACAAAACAGTAGAAGACGAACTGATATCAGTGGACAAGATAGAAGATGGCTGCTGGGTGTATGTGACCAGACCAACGACAGAGGAACTGGAGAGACTGCAGGACGAGACCGGAATCGATATGGACGATCTGCGGGCACCGCTGGATGATGAGGAAAGATCCCGTGTCGAAGTAGAGGACGATTACAATATGATCCTGGTGGACATCCCATCTCTGGATGAAAAGGACCGTTATGTTACGATTCCTCTCGGTATTTATATGACTAAGGAAGTGATCGTTACTTTATGTCTGGAAGAATCACCGGTGCTGCGGGCGTTTGCCAATAAAAGAGTACGGGAATTTTATACATTTAAAAAGACCCGGTTTGTATTTCAGATTTTGTATCGCAATGCGACTTCTTATCTGCGGTACCTGCGTATCATAGACCGTAAGAGCGACCAGATTGAGGAAAAACTCCACATATCCCAGAAAAACAGCGAATTGATCGAACTGCTGGAATTGGAAAAAAGCCTGGTGTATTTTACTACCTCACTGCGGTCCAACGAGGTGGTGCTGGAGAAACTGCTCCGGACAGAAAAAATTCGCAAATATCCGGAAGATGAAGATCTGCTGGAAGATGTTATCGTAGAGAACAAGCAGGCTATAGAGATGGCAAATATATACAGCAACATTTTAAGTGGAATGATGGATGCCTTTGCTTCGGTTATTTCTAATAACTTAAATATAGTGATGAAATTGCTGGCAACCGTGACGATCGTGCTTTCGATTCCTACTATGATTGCCAGTTTCTTTGGTATGAACTTTGATGTGATCCCACTGGGACATAATCCGTACGGATTTGTCATTACTATCGTGATCACACTGCTGATCTCATTATTGGTAGCATTATTCTTCCGCAAAAAGAATCTGTTCTAAAAAGAAAAGAAAGAAGACAGGAGAGTTCTATATGAATTTTATTGACCGTTTGGAGAAGAGATATCCTAATTTCGGAGTATCCAATCTTATGATCTATGTGATCGCCATCAGTGGACTGGGAATGTTGATCTCGATGGTAAATCCATATATTTATTATCAGTATCTGAGTCTGGATTTTTATCAGATCTTTCACCATGGACAAGTATGGCGTCTGATTACATTTCTGCTTTGCCCAAGTGCAGGGGGAAGCGGTTCATCCGGATTGTTCTGGTTTGTGATCATGGCATGGGTTTATTACAGCATCGGATCAAACCTGGAGAGAATCTGGGGAAGATTTCGTTTTACACTGTTTTATCTCAGTGGTATCGTTATGATTCTTATTGTGACGCTGGCAGCTTACTTGATCATGGGAATCGTCTATCCGGCACAGGAAGTAGGTATCTGGCTGGGAATGCAGGTGACCCTGGAGTATGTAACGGAATCCTTATTCCTTGCTTTTGCACTGGTATTCCCGGATGTGCAGTTTTTGCTGTTTTTCATTATCCCGGTGAAGGCAAAGTGGCTTAGTATTTTCTATTTTGCACTAGATGCATACCAGATCATACAGGGAATCATGATGAAGAGTTATTATCCGGTGGCGCTGATTGTCGTTTCTCTTATCAATATTTTTATATTCTTTTTCTTTGCAAAGGGAAGTCCGGGCATGGCAGCACATGCCAGACAGACAAAACGCAAAGCGGAGTTTAAACAGAAAATGCATGAGAGTAGGGAAAAAGGACCGATTCATCGATGTGCGATCTGTGGACGGACAGAACTTGATGCACCGGAATTGGATTTTCGCTATTGCTCAAAATGTGATGGTAGATATGAGTACTGCTCGGAACATCTATTTACGCACGAGCATGTGCATCATAAGTAGGATAGGAGGACAGGTTTCATGGGGGCAAAGTTGTTTGTAATGCCGGATCTTTCTATTGAAGATATGATCCAGACGATCAAAAATTCCGGATATGCGGTGGCGATTCTGGTTTTTTTGGCTGTGTGCATCCTTGTTTATATCTATAAGATACGCTATGAAGTGGAAGGATGTGTGGTTTACAGAGAGGATAAAAAGAAGGATTATGTCAACATTCTTTTAGTGCTGGGGGCTGCTTTTCTGATTAAAAGTGTACTGGCAGTAAAATATGCAGGACATGGAACGGATATGAACTGTTTTTATGCCTGGTCCGACATGATTTTTGACAATGGTATTTCTAAGTTTTATTATCTGGATGCTTTCACAGATTATCCACCAGGATATATGGCTATTTTGTGGGTTATAGCAGGGATTCGCCGTTTATTCGGGATTGGGCTGACATCAGATGCCGGCAGATGGCTGATCAAACTGGTACCAATGCTGGCAGATCTGGGAACTGCGTATCTGGTTTACCTTTTCTCAAAAAAGAAATTCTCAGAGGGGACGTCCCTTATACTGGCAGGCCTGTATGCTCTGAATCCACTGGTGATCCTGGATTCATCTATATGGGGACAGACAGACAGTGTGTTTACTCTGGCAGTGATCCTTACATGTTATCTGTGCATGGAAGAAAAAAGGATCCAGGCTTATTTTGTGTATATTGTTGGGGTGCTGATCAAACCCCAGGCGATTATGTTTGCACCGATTTTGATTTATACGATCATAGAACAGGTATTTCTTAAGAATTTTAACTGGCAGAAGTTTAAGAAGGATCTCATAGGCGGTCTGGCAGCTATTGTGGTTATGTTTGGCCTGACAGCACCTTTTGGACTGGGTAAAGTAATAAGCCAGTATGTAGACACCATGGGATCTTATGAGTACTGCAGTATCAATGCGTATAATTTCTGGGCGATGTTTGGAAAAAACTGGGCCAGTCAGAACGACCGTTTTCTGGGAATCAAATACAGCACATATGGCAGTCTTGCCATTGTGGCAGCGATAGCATTAAGTGCCTGGCTGTTCTTTAAGAAGATGAAAGAGGACAAGTCCAAATATTTTGTATCTATGGCAGTGATCTGTTCTACCATGTTTTTGTTCTCTGTCCGTATGCATGAAAGATATTTGTTCCCGGCGATCGTTCTTGTTTTGTTTGCATTTCTTGCCAAACCAACCAGAGAAATGTTTTTTACCTATGTGGGCTTTTCGGTAGTCTGCTTTATGAATGTGGCACATGTACTTTATTATTTTGTGGAGAAAGACAGCACCGGACCGCAGGGAGGTATCATTGGTATCACGGCACTCCTTACAATGGGAATGTATGGTTATCTGTATTTTGCGGCAGGAAGAAACACACAAATTTTGTCAAAAATGCCGGCTGGCAAAAAGAATGAAAAAAACTACATCTGGAAGAGAAAACCGGTTAGGGAAAAGGCGGAGAACCCAAAGCCGTGGGGAGATATCCGGGGGACGGTAAAACTGGCTCCGTTCAGTAAAAAAGACGGAATTGCGCTGGGGGTTATCGTGGCTGTGTATGCGGCTGTTGCCCTGATCAATCTTGGAAATATGAGTGCACCGGTGACCCACTGGGATCAGACAGAGGAAAACGGCGGTGTTATTACACTGGATTTTGGCAAAGAGCAGAATATTGATATGATCCATACCTTTTTAGGAAACTATGAGGACCGCAAGTTTATGGCAGAGGTTTCCAACGATGGTAAAAATTATGCTCAGATCGGCGAGGTAAAGGCTACCAGTGTCTTTTGCTGGAACAATCTGTCAAAGACGGAAGAGGATGCGGATGCAGATACTTATAATCTGGCAGATAAATACCGTTATCTGCGGCTTACAAGCCAGGATCAGGAATCCGTACTAATGGAACTGGTGATCACAGATGCCCACGGAAATAAACTGATGCCTGTGAACCGTAATGAATATCCGGAACTGTTTGATGAGCAGGATGAATATGAAGCAACCGTAACCTTCCACAGCGGCACTTATTTTGATGAAATATACCACGCCAGAACCGCTTATGAAATGATCCATGGATTGTATAATTATGAAAATACCCATCCGCCTCTTGGCAAATACATCATGAGTCTGGGAATCCGTATTTTCGGTATGAATCCATTTGGCTGGCGTATTATGGGTACTTTGTTTGGTATCGGCATGCTTCCGTTTATGTATTTCTTTGGGAGAAGGTTGTTCCGCGGGAAGACATGGGCGGCGTCGGCACTGACATTTTTATTTGCCTTTGATTTCATGCATTTTACCCAGACACGTATCGCTACCATTGATGTATATGGAACGTTTTTTATCATAGCCATGTTCTTCTTTATGTACTGGTACAGCCAGATGAACTTTTATGATACGCCTCTCTGGAAGACTTTTATCCCGCTGGGACTGAGTGCGGTGATGATGGGGCTTGGATGTGCATCAAAATGGACCGCTGTCTATGCGGCGGCAGGTCTGGCGGTGTTCTTTTTCGCCATTATGGGAAAAAGGCTTTATGAATATGTAAAAGCAGGAAAAGAGCCGGAGGGAAGGACCGCGGGCATTGAGCATAGTTATATCCGCGAAGTTTTTTACAGGAAATTATGGTCTACTTTGGGATTTTGTGTTCTGTTCTTTGTACTTGTTGCAGGAACGATCTATCTGTGTTCTTATATTCCGTTTTCGGATGGATGTACAGATAATGTGGCACGGTTTGAGTATCAACTGACCGACACCGCCAATCCGGTAGGAGGCGTTTACAGAGGAATTGCTGAATTTTTGGAAAATCACCAGAATGGATTTACGGAACTGGTTGGTAAAATGGTTAAAAATGCCAATACTATGTATAACTACCATTCCCAGTTAAAGGCAACCCATCCGTATTCATCCACCTGGTATCAGTGGCCTGATATGTACCGGCCGATGTTTTATTATTGCCAGACACTTACAAATGGATTGAAAGAAGGAATCAGTGCCTTTGGAAACCCTCTTGTATGGTGGGCGGGCATCCCGGCGTTTATTTTTATGCTGTATCGGATCTTTTGCAGAAAGGATAAAACAGCTTTATTTATCAGTTTTGCCTATCTGGTACAATATGTGCCTTGGATGCTGGTGCCAAGATGCACCTTTGCATACCATTATTTTCCAAGCGTACCGTTTGTATGTATGATGATCGTTTATATTATGGTACTGTTGAGGCAGCGCAGTGAAAAATGGTTTAAATGGATCCTTTTATATCTTGCCTGTGCCTTTGTCTTATTTGTACTGTTTTATCCGGTGTTATCAGGGGCGCCGGTGCCTGAGACATTTGTGCGGGACTGCCTCAGATGGAGAGAATCCTGGGTGCTGATATACTAGAAAGAGAAAGGAAGAACATAAGTGAAACGATTGCTGCAGGAACTGCACCAGGGAAAGAACCTGGACAAAAATTTAAAAGAATATAAGGAACTGGCTCTGGAGACTTACGAGGCATACAGCGTGCTGGAACTAACCTTTTCGGCCTATGGTCTGGTTGAAGAAATATCAGAAGATAAAAAACTGGCAGAAGATGCCGGCAAAGGACAGTTTGAGAAGATAAAACAGGGACTTTTGACACTTTCGGATCCGGCAGCGGATTATGCAAAACTGGGGCAGGAAATGGAAGAACTCAGAAGCCGGATTACAGAGAAGATGAATCTGTTTACTGCCTATACAGACCGGCTTATTGTGTTTGAATATGTTCTTAACCGAATGGAATACCAGTATCTGAGTGAAAAAGAACGAAAAGACAAATTAAACGGTATAAAACAGGAGGAGTTTTTGCAGAAACTTCAAAGGTATTTATTCTCGGATAAGGATACCAGCGTGATGCAGGAAAAGATCCGGCTGGTGGCAGGACAACTGCCGGTCCGCATGACAAGGGAAAAGTTCTATGATTGTATCCGTGAGGCATTTACTCTTTATAAGGGAAGTGATAAGGCCTCGGTGGATGGTTTTGTATATGTGCTGGAAACGGCGGGAACTTTGTATCAGCCGGCAGAATCGCTGGAACAGTATGAGACACTCTGGAATATGTACAGCCAGCTGGAAACAGCGGATTACAAGAATCTGGATGTAGACCGGTATGAAACGCTGACTGGTGTGCTGGAAGAGGCGGCAAGGCAGATTCACCGTCTGACAGACCTTTATTATTCCATGCAGAAGGTAGTAAATGGCATTTATGCCCAATGCCTTCTGAAGAAGCATATTGTTTCGGAGGAAAAACTTTCCAAGGCCTGCCAGTCGATCTGGAGATGCCTGGCTAAAGAAGAATACCGGGAGGAAATGTTAGTTCCTCTGGAAGGTCGTATTGAACCACTGGTGGAAAAAAGCAGTTATCTTGAAGCGGTCTTGTTTGAAACCGTGTCTTCCTGTAAAGAAGAATTGGAAAAACAGGGATTGACCGGCGTTTATATGGATCTTGGAAAGATTGCTAACCTTTTGTCAGACAGTTTGTTTGTATCACTGGAGGAAGTGACAGAGCCGGAAGAGGCATCGGATGCTTATATTCACGAACAGACGAAAGAACTGATAAAGAAGATGGATCAGAAACTGACACAGGTAAGCAAACCTGTTAAACGGGCTATTATGGGCGAAGTTCTGGAAAAACTGCCGATGGTGTTTAAAAGCCAGGATGAGGTGATGGAAACGATTCGTACCAGATTGTTTGGGTGCCGGGATCTGGCAGAGCAGGCAGTAGTAGTGGATCTTTTAAATGACTGGATGAGACAGGAAGAGTGGTAGGATGATTCATTGGTATAAGAATCTGTATATGGATGAAACGGTGGCGAAACATCCTAAAAAGTGCAGAAAACGAGTGGAAAAAAGAAAACCATGGAAGAAAAATTATTATGCACTTATGCTGGCAATGAATCCGGATAATTTGTTTGAGATCGTAAAGACGAGAGAAATGTTTTTTAGACGATTTGAGTATCTGGATATCTATGTGTTTGGTCTGGCTGTCAGTTATGAAAAGGCCCTGGAACTGCTTCAGGGAATGATGGAAGAAGCCAGTCGGGAGGAAGTGTTTGAGCCGAAAAATCTTTTTGACAAAAAAGATTTTTCCTGATAAGTCTTGAAAATAGGATGTGATAAGTTGGCTATCATTTTAGCAGTCATAAAATGGATTGGTATTCTGATTGGAATTGTGTTGGGGATTGTTGTCGTTCTGGCAGCCTGTGTGGTGTGGGTGCCGGTACGGTACCGGGCGGAAGCAGTGCTGCCGGAGCAGGGAGAGAAAAAATACGCATTCAGCGTCAGTTTTTTGTTCCATTTGATTTCGATAAAGAAGAAACTGGATTCAGAGAAGGTTAGAATCCGGATTGGATTTATAACAGTAAAGTCTAAAGAAGAAAAAGAGAAAAAGGAGACAACAGAAAAAAAGAAAACCACGTCTCAAAAATCAGAGAAAAAGGGAAAAAAAGTTCCGGGAGAGCAAACACAGCAAAAGGTGCCACCAAGGAAAAAAAGGACAAAAAAACGCTTTTCATTTCCGGGGGTATCGGGTATAATAAACTTTATCACGGATGAAAACAAACGGGTTATCCGCATTATATGGAGAGAATGTAAGGGACTTTTTCATCAGCTGGCACCCCGCAGGATCTGGTGCGATCTGGTATGTGGACTGGAGGATCCGTGCTATACCGGGCTTTTGTTCGGAGCACTGGCGCTCTTCCCTGTTGTGTATCGCAAAGAAGTACATATCGTTCCGGATTTTGAGAGAAAGGTGTTCATGGGACGAGGAAAGATAAAGGGAAATATACAGGTGTTTTATCTGTTGAAGATGGCTGTGCGTCTGTACAGGAATCAGGAAATAATGAATTTTTATAAAAGAATGAAAAACAAGTAACAAAAGGAGGGTCATTATGGCTGATAATAATTTTAACGAAACAGTAGAGTCTTTGTTTAAAGGGATGGATTCTTTTCTGACTACAAAGACCGTAGTGGGAGAGGCTATCAAATTTGACGATGGAACCATCGTGCTGCCTCTTGTAGATGTAAGTTTTGGTGTGGCTGCCGGTGCTTTCAGCAACAAAGAAAAACCAGGTAATTCATCCGCATCTGAGAAGAACAATGGTGGCGGTGGTATGGGTGGTAAGATCCAGCCAAGTGCTGTCCTGGTCATCAAAGACGGTGTGTCCAAACTGGTAAATGTGAAGAATCAGGATGGTATGACAAAACTTCTGGATATGGTTCCGGATTTTGTTGAAAAATTCACTAAAAAAGA
>HF998327.1:15530-25210 GCA_000433735.1 Clostridium sp. CAG:167 | reverse complement strand
GAAAGAAGAACCGGAGAATACACAGGAATAATAAAAAAATAAAAAATGCTTGCATTTTTGTGTTGTATTTGATAGAATAGTCGTGTTGTCGTGTGTAGAGATATTATTTTCTAAGAATGACAGTTTGATTAAGAACAATATAGGAATTGTTTAGTTCCAAGCAGAAGGAGGTGCTTTTCATGGCTAAATGTGCAGTATGTGGAAAAGGCGTACATTTCGGTAACGCTGTCAGCCACTCTCATAGAAGAAGCAATAAGATTTGGAAATCGAATTTGAAATCTGTAAGAGTAAAGGTAAACGGTGGTACAAAGAAGATGTATGTTTGTACTTCTTGCCTGCGTTCTGGAAAAGTTGAAAGAGCATAGAGATTAAATGTGTGATGATGAGGGACTGTTTACAGGCAGTCCCTTTTCTTTTGGGCAAAATATGAAACAGGCTATTTGCAGGAAAAAAGTTTGTAACCGACCCAGAGGCAGAATACGATAATAAACAGAGCGATGAAGCTATTGCGCAAAAACAGCATGATACACATGCCGATGCCGATCCATATGAGTACGAAGCCCAATAATTGTTTCATGGCACCACCTGCCCTTTAGCGGGATCCTTTTTATCAATGTATGCAAAAGGTAAAAAAAGTTTGCCCTGTAATTGCAATTTTGTATGTTTTAGTGTAAAATAAATATAATTATGCTAGAGTGCTTTATAGAATGGAGGATTCATATGAAGGGACAAATGGATACAGATATGGGAAAAATCATCGTAGACGAGGATGTACTGGCAAAGTATGCCGGGTCTGCGGCTGTTGAGTGTTATGGTGTAGTGGGAATGGCATCTGTCAGTGTGAAAGACGGCATCGTAAAACTGCTTCGCAAGGATAATCTCCGTCACGGAGTAGAAGTGTCGATCCAGAATGATAAACTTGTGATCGAACTTCATATCATTGTGGCATATGAAGTTAGTATCCTGGCAGTGGCAGAAAACCTGGTTGATAATGTGAAATACAAGGTTGAAGAGTTTACGGGAATGGAAGTTGGCAAAATTGTAGTATGCGTAGAGGGTGTCAGAGTTATTAATTAGTGTTGAATAATTCAGATAATCAAATGATTTTGGAGGAATAAAACAGTGATAATCAGAACATTGAGCACCGCAGATATACGAAAATGTTTTCTGGCCGGGGCAAATGCCCTGGATGCCAGAAAGGAAATAATTAATGATCTGAATGTCTTTCCTGTGCCGGATGGCGATACAGGAACCAATATGACTATGACGATTATGTCAGCGGCGCGGGAAGTAGCTGCACTGGAGGAAGATGCCGACATGCAGCAGCTTTGTAAAGCAATATCCAGTGGTTCCCTGCGAGGAGCAAGAGGAAACTCAGGAGTCATTCTTTCCCAGCTTTTGCGTGGCTTTACAAAAGAAATAAAGAAAGCAGAAGAAGTGGATGTTCAAGTTCTTACAAAGGCTTTTGAACACGCTGTTGCGTCAGCTTATAAGGCGGTTATGAAACCAAAGGAAGGAACTATTTTGACAGTGGCCAGAGCGGGATCTGAGAAGGCATTGCAGATCTGTGATGGAACAGAAAATATTATTGAACTGGTAAATTCAGTAGTACTTTACATGAGAGATGTGCTGGATATGACACCGGATATGCTGCCTGTACTGAAAGAGGCCGGCGTGGTGGATTCTGGTGGAGAGGGTCTTCTGACTATTCTTGAAGGTGCATATGACTGTCTCCTTGGAAAAAATGTGAATTATGACATCAAGACAGATGAAGGGATGGTTCCGTCTGTTTCTGCCGGTGCCAAAACGGAAGCGATTGCCGATGTAGATATTAAATATGGCTACTGCACGGAGTTTATTATTATGCTTGAGAAGAAATTTTCGAGACAGGATGAACTGGAGTTTAAGGCGTATTTAGAGTCTATTGGTGATTCGATTGTGTGTGTGGCGGATGAGAATATAGTGAAGATCCATGTACACACTAATGATCCGGGACTGGCTATCCAGAAGGCGTTGACGTATGGCTCACTTACCCGCATGAAGATTGACAACATGAGAGAAGAACATAATGAGCGTGTGATCCGTGATGCAGACCGTAAGGCCCAGGAACAAAAAGAAGCTGAAAAACAGGCAGAAGAGATGCCGCATAAGGAACATGGTTTTATCAGTGTATCCGTTGGAGACGGACTGAATGACATTTTCAGAGAATTAGGTGTAGATTATGTTATCGAAGGCGGACAGACCATGAACCCGAGCACAGAGGATATTCTGGATGCGATTTCCAAGGTGAATGCAGATAATATCTTTTTACTGCCCAATAATTCAAATATTATCCTGGCCTGTGAGCAGGCGAAGGATCTTACAAAGGATAAAAATATTTATGTGATTCCCACTAAGAACATTCCGCAAGGTATCACTGCGATGGTTAACTTTGTAGAGGGAATTACTGCTTCAGAGAATGCGGAAACAATGAAAGCAAGTCTTAGTGAAGTGAAGGCTGGTCAGGTGACCTATGCGGTCCGGGATACATCGGTGGACGGCAAGACGATCAAGGCTGGTGATATCATGGGACTGAGTGACAAGACCATTGAGACAGTAGGCTCTGATATTGTAGATACAACCGTGGCACTTCTTTCTAAAATGCTAGACGAAGATTCGGAACTGGTAACCATCTATATTGGACAGGATGGATCTATGGAAGATGCCCGGCAAATTGAAAAAGAGGTAGAGAAAATAGACAGTGAGCTGGAAGTAGAAATCCAGTATGGTGGACAGCCGATTTACTACTATTTTCTGTCGGTTGAATAAAAGACTGAAAAAATCAATGGGGGATACTTCTTTTTGCAGTCCGCTTTGACGGGGCAGAGGAAGTATTCTTTTAATCTGTGGAAAAATAAGGAGATATGCCATGACAGAAATTCTATTGGATGCTGTGATTGACACATTAAAACTGGTTCCTTTTTTGTTTGTTACTTATTGGTTTATGGAGTGGCTGGAGCACAAAACAGGCACAAAAACACAGGCGTTGATCCGCCGGGCCGGCAGACTTGGACCGCTGTTTGGAGGAATGCTTGGGGTGTTCCCTCAGTGTGGTTTTTCAGCAGCGGCTGCCAATCTGTATTCAGGAGGACTGGTTACAGCAGGAACGATTGCGGCAGTTTTTATCTCTACTTCGGATGAGATGGTGCCTATATTTATTTCAGAAGCAGTACCGGTTCTGACAATAATTAAAATTTTGGCTTTCAAGTTTGCTGTGGCAGTAGTGTTTGGGTTTATCCTGGACTTTATTTTTCATGAAATCATTCATAAAGAAATACGGTACAAGGATATTCACAGTATGTGTGAAAGTGAACATTGTAAATGTGATGAAGGAATTTTGAAATCTACGATTCATCATACCCTTCATATTACACTCTTCATTTTTTTGATCACTTTAATCTTGAACCTGGTCCTTCATGGCGTGGGAGAAGATAAGCTGGCCATGCTTTTTACCAATATGCCGGTAGTGGGTGAACTGATTGCCGGAATTGTTGGCCTGATCCCAAACTGTGCAGCCTCAGTTGTAATCACAGAATTGTATGTAAAAGGTGTGATCGGGGCGGGACCTATGATCACGGGTCTTATGGCGGGAGCCGGTATTGGTATGCTTGTCATGTTCCGCATGAATAAAAAACATCCGCGGCATAATCTGGCGATTTTAGGCTATGTATACGCTGCCAGTGTGCTGACAGGAATTTTGTTAGACTTTACAGATCTGAGATTTTGATATATAGTTAATAATATGTAAATAAGAAACAACGAAGGAGGTAATTGTATAATGAAAAAGAAACAGTCGAAATTTAATCATTATATGATAAGAAAAAGATTGCAGATGAGTTTTCGTTTTACTACAGGGATTGCTGTGGTAGCCATTGTGATTTCTGTTATTATAATGTTTGGGCTTACCAAGAAATATTCCGGAGCATTGGATGAATATGGTTTTGTTCAGGGAGATATTGGAAAAGCGATGGTAACTTTTTCGGAGGCTCGTAGTGCGGCCCGTGCAGCTATTGCTTATTCAGATGATGACCAGGTATCAGAGTTTGTGCAGGCACAGAAGGATAAAAAGAAAGCCTTTGAGCAGTATTGGCCAACATTGAAAGAAAACATTAATGCGCAGGCAGAACTGGATGTTTATAATAAGATAGATACTGAACTGAAAGACTACTGGACAAACATAGAGGAAATTGTATCTATGGGAACCAGTGGTGATTCTATGAACAGAAAACTGGCTCAACAGAAAGATGATAAGGAACTGGCACCAAAGTATGATGAAATTTATAAGGATATGGTACAACTTATGAATATAAAGGTGACGGAGGGAGACAGCTTCAGCAACCGTATGAAGATTATATCTTACATATGTATTGTACTTGTTCTGGTCCTTTCTGTGTTTGCTTTCCTAATGTCAGAAAAACTTGGAAAACGTATTGCAAATGGCATTACAAAACCGCTGGATGCATTGAAAGACCGTTTGCAGACATTTGCCAAGGGGGATCTTACATCCGACTTCCCACAGATGGATAAGAAAGATGAAATTGCCGAGATGAATGAAGTGGTTGCCGGTATGGCAGGTGATCTTCGTTTGATCATTACGGATGCAGATGAAGTATTGAACAAAATGGCAGAAGGCGATTATTCAGCCCATACAGAGCTAGAGGATAAGTACACAGGAGATTTTGCCGGATTGTTACAGGCAATGCGGCAGTTGAAGAGACAGATGAATGATGTCATGCACAAGATCAATGAGGCATCTTCCCAGGTTTCAGCAGGTTCACAGAACCTGGCGGAGGCTTCTGTAGAACTGGCAGAAGGCGCATCCGAGCAGGCAGCTGCCATTGAGGAATTGCAGGCAACGGTTACAGATGTGGCAAACGGTGCTGAGCAGGCAGCCACAAGAATGAATGAAAGTTATGAACTGGCTTATAAATATGCGCAGGAAGCAGACCGGAGTCGTGAAGAGATTAATGGTCTGATTGAGATTATTGGAAGAATTGATGAGACATCCAAGCAGATTGTAAATATTATTGCTGATATTGAAGATATCGCCAGCCAGACAAACCTGTTGTCATTGAATGCAGCGATTGAGGCCGCAAGAGCAGGAGAGGCCGGAAAAGGATTTGCTGTTGTGGCGGACCAGATCCGCAGTCTGGCAGAGCAGAGTGCGCAGTCTGCAGTTGATACAAGCGAGTTGATCAATGGTTCTATTCAGGTTGTAAGAGAGGGTAGTGAGGCCGCTGTCCATGTAACGCAATCCATTGAAACAGTTGTGGATGGAATGAAGAAAGTAGCGGCATCAGCCAAAGAACTCAGTGATGTATCCCGTGGACAGATGGATACAATGAAACAGGCAGAACAGGGCGTCGAACAGATTTCCGATGTAGTAGAGGCTAATTCAGCCAATGCCCAGGAGACATCTGCAACCAGTGAAGAATTGTCAGCTCAGGCGGTAACCATGAAAGAATTGATTGAAAAATTTGTTTTAGAAGACTAATTTTGCAGGGCACAGCTGACTTGACAGGCTGTGCCCTTTTGCATTATACTAGGAAGAATGAAATACCTATTATCGGGAGGTAATATATGAAATACAATATCGCGGTGATTCCGGGAGACGGAATTGGACCAGAAATTGTCACAGAAGCAAAGAAAGTGCTGGATAAAGTGGCAAGTGTTTATGGACACGAATTTGATTATGAAGAACTGCTGATGGGCGGATGTTCCATTGATGCTTATGGAGAACCGCTGACAGATGAGACTCTGGAAAGAGCAGGAAAAAGTGATTCTATTCTGCTTGGTTCTGTAGGGGGACGAGTCGGTGTGGACAGCTGGTATAATCTGCCACCGGACAAAAGACCGGAAGCGGGACTTTTGAAGATAAGAAAAGGATTGGGGTTGTTCTGCAATCTGCGTCCTGCAGTTTTATTTGAAGAATTAAGTGGGGCTTGTCCGTTGAAGGATGAGATTGTAGAGGGCGGCTTTAACTTTATTTTCGCCAGAGAATTAACAGGTGGCCTGTATTTTGGAGACCGTTATACAAAAGAGATAGACGGCGTTATGACAGCGGTAGATACACTGAAGTATGATGAAAATGAAATTCGCCGTATTGCCATGTCTGCTTTTGACATTGCCATGAAGAGAAATAAAAAAGTCTGCAGTGTGGATAAGGCCAATGTGTTGGATTCTTCCAGACTTTGGAGCAAGGTAGTCAGAGAAGTGGCTAAGGATTACCCGGAAGTAGAATTAACAGAAATGCTTGTGGATGCTTGTGCCATGCAGATTGTCAGAGATCCAAAACAGTTTGATGTGATTTTGACAGAGAATATGTTTGGTGACATTTTGTCGGATGAAGCCAGCATGGTCTCCGGATCATTGGGAATGTTGTCCTCAGCAAGTCTTGGCGAAGGCACCTTTGGTATGTATGAGCCAAGTCACGGTTCAGCACCGGATATTGCGGGACAGAATAAAGCAAATCCGATTGCTACGATTTTATCAGCGGCAATGATGCTGCGTTACTCCTTTGATCTGCAAAAAGAAGCGGATGCCGTAGAAAATGCAGTAAAAGCTGTTTTGAAAAAAGGACTAAGAACGGTTGATATTATGGACGAAGGCAAGACTATGCTTGGAACAAAAGAGATGGGCGATGCTATTGCAGCTGAAATTCAGTAAACCGGGCAACAGACAGGAGGAAAAGAGAATGAAAAGTGATTCAGTAAAAAAAGGAATGCAGACAGCTCCTCAGCGTTCTTTGTTTAATGCGCTGGGAATGACAAAAGAAGAAATGGATAAGCCGTTAGTAGGTATTGTCAGTTCTTATAATGAGATCGTACCGGGGCATATGAATCTGGATAAGATAGTAGAAGCAGTTAAGCTGGGCGTTGCTATGGCTGGTGGAACACCTGTTGTGTTCCCGGCAATCGCAGTGTGTGATGGAATTGCCATGGGGCATGTAGGAATGAAGTATTCTCTCGTAACAAGAGATCTGATTGCAGATTCTACAGAGTGTATGGCAATGGCCCATGCCTTTGATGCATTGGTTATGGTGCCAAACTGTGATAAGAATGTACCGGGACTGCTGATGGCGGCAGCCAGAGTGAATGTACCTACAGTATTTGTCAGTGGTGGTCCAATGCTGGCAGGTCATGTACAGGGAAAGAGAACCTCTCTGTCCAGTATGTTTGAGGCAGTAGGTGCTCATGCGGCCGGTAAAATGACAGAAGAGCAGGTAGATGATTTTGTGAGTCACGCATGTCCTACCTGTGGATCTTGTTCCGGTATGTACACAGCAAACTCCATGAACTGCCTTACCGAGGCAATCGGCATGGGACTGCAGGGAAATGGAACGATTCCGGCTGTATATTCAGAACGTATTAAACTGGCAAAACATGCCGGTATGCAAGTAATGGAAATGTACCGCAGAAATATCCGTCCAAGAGATATTATGACGGAAAAAGCGTTTATGAATGCCATGACAGTGGATATGGCACTTGGATGTTCTACCAATACAATGCTTCATCTGCCGGCCATTGCCCATGAAGCAGGTGTTAAATTGAATCTGGACATTGCCAATGAGATTAGTGCCAAGACACCTAACCTTTGTCATCTGGCACCAGCAGGACACACATATATGGAACAGCTGAATGAGGCTGGAGGTGTGTACGCTGTTATGAATGAGTTGAATAAGAAGGGACTTCTTTATACAGACTGTATGACTGCTACAGGAAAGACGGTAGGAGAGAATATCGAACATGTATACAATCGTGATCCGGAAGTGATCCGACCGATTGATAACCCTTACAGTGAGACTGGTGGAATTGCCGTATTGAAGGGTAATATTGCTCCAGATTCCGGTGTTGTAAAAAGATCTGCTGTTGTACCTGAAATGATGGTACATGAAGGACCGGCCAGAGTATTTGACTGCGAAGAGGATGCGATTGCTGCTATTAAAGGTGGTAAGATCGTAGCAGGTGATGTAGTAGTGATCCGTTATGAGGGACCAAAGGGAGGTCCTGGTATGCGTGAAATGCTGAATCCTACCTCCGCTATCGCAGGCATGGGATTAGGTTCTTCCGTCGCATTGATTACAGATGGCCGTTTCTCAGGAGCATCCAGAGGAGCGTCCATTGGGCATGTATCTCCGGAGGCAGCTGTTGGCGGACCGATCGCATTGGTGGAAGAGGGAGATATCATTAAGATCAATATTCCTGAAAATACATTAAATGTAGAGGTGTCAGATGAAGAACTGGCTGAAAGAAAGAAAAAATGGCAGCCACGGGAGCCTAAAGTTAACAGCGGATATTTAAAGAGATATGCGAATATGGTTACCAGTGGAAGCACAGGAGCAATTTTGAAATAAACTTTATTCATAGAATACGGAGAAAGAGGTGCAGAGAATGCAGTTAAATGGATCTCAGATTATTATTGAGTGTCTGTTGGAACAAGGTGTTGATACTGTTTTTGGTTATCCGGGAGGAACGATCCTGAATGTATATGATGAGTTGTACCGCTATCAGGACAGAATCCATCATATTCTGACTTCCCATGAGCAGGGAGCATCCCATGCAGCAGACGGATATGCCAGAGCAACAGGAAAAGTTGGAGTCTGTATGGCTACCAGTGGACCGGGAGCGACAAACCTGGTCACAGGTATTGCTACTGCGTATATGGATTCGGTTCCAATGGTTGCTATTACCTGTAATGTGGCAGTGCCTGCATTGGGAAAAGATTCTTTCCAGGAAGTAGACATTGCAGGTGTTACTATGCCAATAACAAAACATAGTTTTATCGTAAAGAACATAGAAGATCTGGCGGCTACCATGCGCAGAGCATTTTCTATTGCCCAGACAGGCAGACCGGGACCGGTATTGGTAGATGTGACCAAAGATGTTACTTCTGCAGTGGCAGAGTTTGAGCCGAAGTCACCGGAGATTATTCAGAGAAAGGTAGACACCATTGACCAGAATGATATTGAAAACGTGATTAAGGCCATCAAAGAGTCAGAAAAACCGATGATCTTTGTAGGCGGCGGTGCAGTTATTTCCGGTGCGGCAGCTGAGTTGAAAGATTTCGTGAAAAAAGTGGATGCACCGGTAACGGATTCCCTTATGGGAAAAGGAGCATTTGACGGCACAGATGATTATTACACAGGTATGCTTGGAATGCACGGAACAAAGGCATCCAACCTCAGTGTAACAGAGTGTGATCTTTTGATCGTGCTGGGAGCAAGATTTTCGGACCGAGTTACAGGTAATGCCAAAAAATTTGCTTATAATGCAAAAATTGTCCATATTGACATTGATGCGGCTGAGGTAAATAAAAATATTCAGGTAGATTATTCTATTGTTGGTGATCTGAAATCGGTTCTTGAAATATTGAATAAAAAACTGGAACAGCAGTATCACAAAAACTGGATTGAGAAAGTAATGGCTAGAAAAGAAGCTATGCCGATGGAATATAATCATGAAAGTTTGACAGGTCCTTATGTTATTGAGAGAATTGATGCGCTGACAGACGATGATACTATTGTGACTACAGATGTAGGCCAGCATCAGATGTGGGCGGCTCAGTATTATAAATACCGTAAACCAAGACATCTCCTTACTTCCGGTGGAATGGGAACGATGGGATACGGTCTGGGTGCCGCA
>HF998327.1:0-15492 GCA_000433735.1 Clostridium sp. CAG:167 | reverse complement strand
AGGAATGCCGGGATCTACTGTATTTAATATTGCGGGAGACGGTTGTTTCCGTATGAATATGAATGAACTGGCTACAGCAAGCCGTTATAATATTCCTGTTATTGAAGTTGTGTTTAATAATAATGCACTGGGTATGGTTCGCCAGTGGCAGACTTTATTTTATGGAAAGCGTTATTCAAACACGATTCTGGAAGACAAGGTGGATTACTGTAAAGTAGCAGAAGCACTGGGGGCTAAGGCAATTCGTGTAACAAACAAAGAGGAAGTGGATGATGCTATTTTAACAGCAGTAAAGGAAGATGGACCAGTTCTGATCGAAGTGGTTATCGATCATGATGACAAGGTATTCCCAATGGTTGCACCAGGAGCACCGATTGAAGAAGCTTTTGATGAAAAAGACCAGGAAAACCGTGTTAAAAATTAATTTATGTTAGTAATTTTAAGGAGGATATAGAAAAATGGCTAGAGTGTATAACTTTTCAGCAGGTCCGGCTGTATTGCCGGAAGAGGTATTGAAGGAAGCAGCAGATGAGATGTTGGATTACAGAGGAACAGGCATGTCTGTTATGGAGATGAGCCATCGTTCCAAAGCATACGACACCATCATTAAGGAAGCGGAGAAGGATCTTCGTGATCTCATGAATATTCCTGACAATTATAAAGTCTTGTTTTTACAGGGCGGTGCTTCCCAACAGTTTGCAATGATCCCTATGAACCTTATGAAGAATGGGGTTGCAGACTACATCGTAACAGGTCAGTGGGCAAAGAAGGCGTACAATGAGGCATGTAAATACGGAAAAGCCGTAAAAATTGCTTCATCTGAAGATAAAACATTTTCATACATTCCGGATTGCTCGGATTTGCCGATTGATGAGGATGCTGATTATGTATACATTTGTGAAAATAACACAATTTATGGTACAAAATACAAAACACTGCCAAATACTAAAGGTAAAACATTGGTAGCAGATGTATCCTCCTGTTTCTTGTCTGAACCAGTAGACGTAAGCAAATATGGCGTGATCTACGGTGGTGTTCAGAAGAATATTGGACCAGCAGGTGTTGTTATCGTGATCATTCGTGAAGATCTGATTCCGGAGTCAGTAGATGAAAAAGTACCAACTATGCTTCAGTACAAGATTCATGCAGATGCAAATTCACTGTATAACACACCACCGGCTTATGGTATTTATATTTGTGGCAAAGTATTTAAATGGCTCAAGAAGATGGGTGGCTTGGAAGAAATCCAGAAGCGAAATATTGAAAAAGCAAAGATTTTGTATGATTTCCTTGACTCTTCTAAATTGTTCAAAGGTACTGTCCGCAAAGAAGATCGTTCTCTTATGAATGTACCATTTGTTACAGGAGACAAGGATCTGGATGCTAAATTTGTTGCAGAGGCAAAAGCAGCAGGACTTGAGAACCTGAAAGGACATCGTACCGTTGGTGGTATGCGTGCCAGCATCTACAATGCTATGCCAAAAGCTGGCGTAGAAAAACTGGTTGAGTTTATGAAGAAGTTTGAAGAAGAAAATGCATAAGGAGATATAGAGGATATGAGCATCAAAGTAAATTGTTTAAATCCAATCGCAGCATGTGGACTGGAAATGCTGGGGGATAATTACGAAGTAACAGAAAATTTCAGCGAGGCTGAGGCAGTGCTGGTCCGCAGTGCATCAATGCATGATATGGATCTGCCGGAAAGTCTTCTGGCAGTAGCCAGAGCAGGCGCAGGTGTTAACAATATTCCGTTGGATGAATGTGCTAAAAAAGGAATTGTTGTATTTAACACACCGGGTGCCAATGCAAATGGTGTAAAGGAACTGGTTATTGCGTCTATGCTGCTGGCAGCCAGAGATATCGTAGGCGGTATCAAATGGTGTCAAGACAATAAGGATGATGCCGGTATTGCTAAAAGCGGTGAAAAGGCAAAGAAAGCTTTTGCAGGAACCGAGATCAAAGGTAAAAAACTTGGAATCATCGGTCTGGGAGCTATCGGTGTGCTGGTAGCTAATGCAGCCAACCGTCTTGGGATGGATGTGTATGGATGTGATCCATATCTTTCTGTTGAAAATGCATTGAACATGTCAAGAGATGTAACGATGGTGAAAAGCAATGAAGATCTCTACGAAATGTGTGATTATATTACAGTTCATGTTCCATTGCTTGATTCTACCAAAGGTATGTTTGATAAAAAGGCTTTTGACAAGATGAAAGACGGCGTTGTGCTTTTGAACTTCTCCCGTGATACACTGGTAAATGAAGAAGATATGAAAGAAGCTCTGGCTTCCGGTAAAGTGGCAAAATATGTAGTGGATTTCCCAAATCCAAATACAGTTAATATGCCAAACACAACCGTTACACCACACTTAGGAGCCTCTACCCAGGAGTCAGAAGACAACTGCGCCAAGATGGCAGTCAGCGAGATCCGTGACTTTATGGAAAACGGTAATATCCGAAATTCTGTAAACTATCCAAACTGTGATGCAGGTGTATGTTCTGCTGAAGGACGTGTCACGGTAGCACACAAAAATGTGCCGAATATGCTTACTCAGTTTACCGGTCTTTTTGCTAAAGACAATGTAAATATTGAAAATATGATCAACAAGAGCCGCGGCGATTATGCATACACAATTTTTGATGTTAGTTCCAAAGTGACAGAAGAAGTTGTAAATGAATTGAAAGCCATTGACGGTGTGATCCGTGTTCGTGTGATTAAATAAGAAGTGAAAAAGAGAGAATATGTGGGGCGACATTTTATTGGTCGCCCCTTTTAAATGGAAAGAAAAAGGAAACATATGCAGTACGAAGAAGCAAGATTTTTTTTGAGTCAGACCGCGGGAAGAGGAATTGAACTTGGCCTTGACCGTATGAGATCTTTTATGAAGGAACTGGGAGATCCACAGGAAAAAACGGCCTTTATCCATGTGGCAGGAACCAATGGAAAGGGATCTGTGTCAGCTATGACTGCCAGTGTGCTGGCAGAAAGTGGCAGTATTGTAGGACGGTATTGTTCACCCTGGGTTTTTGAATATGAAGAAATGATACAACGCCAGGACAAAGAAGAAATCCATTATATTTCAAAAGAGGAACTGATCTCCTGTGTGGAAAAAATGGAAGTTGTCTGCAGAAAATGGCAGCAACAGGGAAAAGAACTTCCAACAGCCTTTGAACTTGAGACAGCCATGGCCTTTATGATGTTTGCCCGGTGGGACTGTGATGTTGTTGTACTGGAGGTGGGACTGGGAGGAGTGGATGATGCCACCAATATTATCGGTACACCACTTGTATCGGTTATTACACCTATTGCTATGGATCATATGGGTATGTTGGGAAATACTCTTACTGAGATTGCAGAAAAGAAAGCGGGAATCATAAAAGGCAGTGTCGCAGTCAGTGGTTTTCAGGATGAGAAAGTAAGAGAGGTTTTAAAGAAACAATGTGAAGCATGTGGTGCAGTACTCCTGGAAGTAAAACCGGATATAAAGATTATAGAAAGTTCCCTTGATGGTACACAGTTTATTTATAAGGACCATTTAAAAACAACGATTCATATGCTGGGGAAACATCAAGTGGAGAATGCTTCGGCGGTATGGGAAATATGTCTCGCTCTGCCTGACTATTTACGGCCGTCAGAAGAGGTGATAAGAAAGGGATTAGAAAAGGCACAATGGCCCGGAAGGTTTGAAATATGGGAGAAAAATCCTGTGGTTATAGTAGATGGAGCACATAATCCCCAGGGGGCCGGTGCTTTAAAAAATGCCATCGAAAATTATTTTCCGGATCGTACGATACATGGGATCATGGGAGTCTTTAAGGATAAAGACTACAAACATATTATAGAGATCTTAAAGGATACCTTTGCCGATGTAACGGTTACCAGAGCCAGAGGCGTGCGGTCTGAAGAGCCTGCACTGGTTGCCAAAGTCTGGAAGGACTATGGAATGGAAAAAGTAAGGACAGAAGATCTGCCGGCAGAGGCCTTGAAAAAAACCAGAGAAAAATCTGCCAAAGAAGACGTTATTGTAATCTTCGGCAGTTTATCATTTTTACAATCATTAAAAGAATGGGAGGAACAGGATCATGGCGAAAAAAGAGAAAACAGCTAAGACCAATGCAATGAGAATCCTGGAAAAAAATAAGATACCGTTTACTGTCAACACTTATGACTGTCAAGAGTTTATAGACGGTGTTCACATAGCAGATTTTTTACATCAGCCATATGAACAGAGTTTTAAGACTTTGGTAATGCAGGGAAAAAGTAAGGAATATCATGTATTTGTGCTGCCTGTGGATAAAGAAGTTGATTTGAAAAAGGCGGCCAGGGTGGTCAATGAGAAATCTCTGGAGATGGTTCATGTAAAGGATATTCAATCGGTAACCGGTTATATCCGGGGAGGCTGTACGGCCATTGGAATGAAAAAACAATATGATACGGTATTACATGAGTCGGCGCTGCAGTTTGACCAGATCATTGTCAGTGGAGGAAAACTGGGAACGCAGATTTTAATCGCACCTTCTGATTTTTTGAAAGTAACAAAAGGAAAAAGCGCAGATATAATTGTATCGTAGCAGAATATGTTGGAATCGTTCAGAGGATTGTGTTATAATAGTAAAACCAATGTAATATGGACGGATGGAGGATATAGATCATGGATCATAAAAAGATAGAGCAGGCGGTAAAACTTTTTTTAGAAGGAATCGGTGAAAATCCGGAGAGAGAGGGACTGAAAGATACGCCTCACCGGATTTCTGTAATGTGTGACCAGCTTTTTGGTGGATACAGTCAGGAAGCATCGGAGCCTTTAAGCCGTACATTTCATGCTGAGACAGGAGATATTGTATTAGAAAAAGACATACAATTTTATTCTGTATGTGAACATCATTTTCTGCCATTTTACGGGAAAGTTCATATTGCCTATATTCCAGATGGAGAAGTAGTGGGACTAAGCAAGCTGGCAAGAGTGGTAGAAGTATTTGCCAGAAGAGCCCAGATCCAGGAGCAGCTTACAGGTCAGATCGCCCAGGCTGTCTGGGAAGAGTTAAAGCCTAAGGGAGTTATGGTCATGATAGAAGCGGAGCACATGTGCATGACGATGAGGGGCGTGCAAAAACCGGGCACTAAAACAGTTACCTACAAAGTGCTTGGCAGGTTTGAAACAGATGAAAGTCTTCGGGCTATGTTTATGGGAATGCTTCGTGCATAAGAAAGAGAGGATACAGCTTTGAAAATAGGAAATAAAATTTTTGAACCATCGGAAAAAACCTATGTTATGGGAATTTTAAATGTGACACCGGATTCTTTCTCGGATGGCGGAAGCTATACCAGTATAGATAAAGCGATGGAGCAGGCAGAAAAAATGATACAGCAGGGAGCTGATATCATTGATGTGGGAGGCGAGTCCACCAGGCCGGGCCATGTACAGATTGGTGATGAAGAAGAGATTAAAAGAGTTGTTCCTGTTATCCGGGAAATAAAAAAGAAATTTGATATACCGGTATCCATTGACACATACAAATCAGTTGTGGCAAAAGCAGCACTGGAGGCGGGAGCAGACCTTTTAAATGACATCTGGGGATTTCGTTATGATGAAAAAATGGCGGAACTGGCGGCAGAGTATGATGTGCCGGTGTGCCTTATGCATAACAGAGACAACCTTGATTATGATGATTTTATGGAAGATGTGAAAAAAGATCTTCAGATCAGTCTGGATATAGCTGAAAAATACGGAGTAAAAAAAGAAAACATCATGCTGGATCCGGGAGTAGGGTTTGGAAAGACTTATGAACAAAATCTTATGGTAATGAACCATTTGGAAGAGATTGTGGACATGGGATACCCAGTGCTGTTAGGCACTTCCAGAAAGAGTGTCATTGGCCTGACGCTGGACCTGCCGGTGGATGAGAGGGAAGAAGGAACATTAGCCACCAGTGTTCTGGGAGCCATCAAAGGATGTCAGTTTGTACGGGTGCATGATGTAGAGAAAAATGTCCGTGCATTAAAAATGACGGATGCTATTTTACATTCATAAAATACAGAGGTGAAACAATGGATCGGATATGTATTAAAGATTTGGAGATATACTGTCATCATGGCGTACTGGAAGAAGAGACAGCTCTGGGGCAGAAGTTTTTAGTGTCTATCCAGTTGTATACTGATACAAAAGCAGCAGGAGAAAAGGATGATCTTTCTCTTTCGGTAAATTATGCGGACATCTGCCATTTTGCAGAGCGCAAAATGAAAGAAAAGGATTATAAACTGATAGAGGCCGCCGCCCAGCATCTGGCCATGGATATTCTGCTGGAATTTGACCGGGTGGATCAGGCAGAGGTAACGATCAAAAAACCGTGGGCGCCTGTTCTTCTCCCGCTGGACACGGTCAGTGTTACGGTAAAGAGAGGCTGGAAGACTGTGTATCTTTCCATTGGGTCAAATCTGGGTGACCGGCAGAACTATATAGAAGAGGCTCTGACAGATTTAAGAAAAGATAAAAAAATCAGGAATGTTGTCTGCTCTTCTTTGCTGGAAACAAAACCTTATGGTTATACGGATCAGCCGGATTTCCTTAATGGGGCGGTTCGTCTTCGGACGCTGTATTCACCGGAAGAGTTGTTAAAAAGAATCCACGAGACAGAAGAGAGGGGACAGAGAACGCGGGAAATCCACTGGGGACCCCGCACCATTGATCTGGATATCCTTTTGTATGAGGACCAGGTGATAGAAACAGAAGAGTTGATCATTCCCCACAGAGAGATGCATAAGAGAATGTTTGTACTGGAGCCGTTAAGGCAGCTGGCACCCTGGGTGCGTCATCCGGTACTTGGAACCACAGTGGAGAAAATGTATTTAGAGTTAAAGGAGAAAGACCAATGATTGATTTATCGGTTACCCGCAGGGAAATTGACAAAATTGACAGTGAGATCGTAGGGCTGTTTGAAAAAAGAATGGAAGCAGCCAATGAAGTGGCTAAATATAAGATGGAGACAGGAAAGGCTGTTTTTGATAAGGAAAGAGAAGACCAGAAACTGGATGCTTTGGGAAAACTTTCTCACGGAGAGTTTAATGAAAGGGCTGTCAGAGAACTGTTCAGCCAGATCATGTCCATCAGTCGAAAATACCAGTACGGCGTGCTTCGTGGTTCTGAGAAGGTGACAGATTTTGAAAAGGTAGAGAATGTATTCCAGAAAAAAAATCCTACGGTATATTATTTTGGTGTACCGGGAACACATACACAGCAGGCTATGGAGGAAGTATTCGGAGCGCAGGTAAATGGAGTGAGCTGCCGCAGTTTTCAGGGAGTTATGGAGGCTGTCAAAGAGGAAAAAGCAGACTTTGGCGTGCTGCCTATTGAAAATTCATCTACAGGAGGAATCACCGCCAATTATGATCTGCTTTTAAATTATGACAATGCTATTGTAGGTCATTATGTCATGAAGATAAACCAGTGTCTGCTGGGATTGGAAGGAGCAGGATTAGACACTATCAGGACGGTGTACTCCCATCCGCAGGGGCTGCTTCAAAGCAGAGAATTTCTGGATGTTCATCTGGAGATGACCGGAGTGGAGTATGCGTCCACTGCCGAGGCGGCAAAAAGAGTAGCCGAAGACGGAGATTTATCCCAGGGAGCTATCGCCAGCCGCCGGGCGGCAAAAGAATATGGGCTGAAGGTGCTGGCAGAGGATATACAGTCAGAAAAAAACAACTGTACCCGTTTTATTATTATAGGTCCGAAACAGCTGTATACAAAGGAAAGCAATCGTGTGGCAATGTGTATTGAACTGCCTCATCAAAGTGGATCTTTGTGCCGGATCTTGTCTCATTTTTTGTATAATGGGTTAAACCTTACCCTGATCGAATCCAGACCGATACCGGGACGCAACTGGGAATATCGTTTTTTCCTGGATGTGGAAGGAAATCTGGATGATCCGGCGATGAGCAACGCACTGCGGGGAGTAAAGGAAGAATCAGCAGCAATGCGGGTTTTAGGAAACTTCCGGGTGTAAAAAGGGCTTCACAGTTTCATCATATTTTCAACACAAACCATACAAAAACCCTTCAAAATCAACACACATTTTTTCGTTATGATAAGTACATACAAAACGAAAGGATGTGTTTCATATGAAAAAGATGATAAAATTAGTTGCATGTGCAACTGCATTTGGAGTATTAGCAGGAGGGGCTTTTCAGGGTGTTAACTATGCAACAGGAGCGTTAACTGCCCAGGAATCACAGGTAAGTGAGAGTCAGGACACAGCAAAGATTGCCACAACTAATGTGGTTTCTACAGCAGCATCCACCGGAACTTCCGATGTTACTACGGTAGCGGAGCAGGTTCTTCCTTCTATCGTAGCCATTGATGTAACAGCGCAGACTACCACAGGATATTCTATGTTTGGTCAACAGCAGCAACAGGAAACTAAAGGCAGTGGATCCGGTATTATCATAGCAGAGAAAAATAACAAAATGTATATCGCAACCAACAATCATGTGATCGAAGGTGCTACCTCTGTTACCATTACTTTTAACAATAAAAAGACAGCAAAAGCAACCGTAAAAGGTACGGATTCATCCAAGGATCTGGCGATAGTAGAAGTGGACATGTCTTCCCTTTCTTCTGAGACATTAAGCAGTGTAAAAATTGCTGCCATCGGTGACAGTACCAAGACAAAGGTAGGCGAACAGGCCATTGCCATTGGTAATGCATTAGGTTATGGAACCAGTGTAACAGTTGGATACATTAGTGCAAAAGACAGAGAGATCGATTCAGAAGACAGCAGCAGTGTAAAACTTCTTCAGACGGATGCCGCCATCAACCCGGGAAACAGCGGAGGTGCTTTGGTTAACAGCAAAGGTGAAGTAATCGGTATCAACTCTTCTAAATTTGCATCGGAAGAAGTAGAAGGCATGGGATTTGCTATCCCCATGGCAACGGCAGAATCCATTCTGGAAGAGTTAATGAACCAGAAAACGGTAGATGCATCCGAGCAGGCATATCTTGGCATTACAGGACGGGATGTTACCAGTGAATATGTAAAAGCATATGGTCTTCCGGAAGGCATCTATGTTTCTGAGGTTACCAGTGGATCACCGGCAGAAAAAGCAGGAATCCGGTCTGGATATATTATTACCGGTATCAACGGAAAAGAAGTAAAAACCCTGACAGATCTTCAGGAAAAACTGTCTCAGTGCAAGGCCGGTGAAAAGGGTACGATTACTGTAAAAATAAATTCAGAAGGATCATATAAAGAAAAAACCATTCAAGTCACATTTGGCAAAAAACCTTCATCCAATTCCTGAGAAGGTGCTGCTTGTGATAGAGAATGGATATCATAAGCAAAAGGATTGGAGATAAGAATGTTTGAAAAGGAAAGATTTGAACAGGTAGATGAGTGGGCTGAGGCTCCATTGCAGGAACCGGAGCGTCAGTACTACTATATGAAAAAATGCAGACACTGGGCAAAACAGGAGGAGGGGCGTCTGGGACGGCCTCTGACTATGTCCATTCAGACACTTGGCTGCCAGATGAATGCGAAGGACTCGGAAAAAATGACAGCAATTTTGTCTTATATCGGCTATGAAGAAACCGAAGAACCGGTAGCAGATCTTGTATTGTTTAATACTTGTACCGTGCGGGAAAATGCCAATATGAAGATTTACGGCAGACTGGGATATCTGAAGAATCATAAGAAGAAAAATCCTCATATGAAGATTGTATTGTGCGGATGCATGATGCAGGAAGCAGATGAGGTAGAGAGAGTCCGCAAAAGTTATCCTTTTGTAGATATTGTTTTCGGAACCCACAACATTTACAAACTGGCAGAACTTTTGTACACTCAGATCCAGTCAGAGGGCCGGGTTATGGATGTATGGGAGGAAGCAAAAGAGATTATAGAAGATCTCCCGGGAAAAAGAAAATATTCCTTTAAGACCGGTGTTAATATTATGTTTGGCTGCAACAATTTCTGCAGTTACTGTATCGTTCCTTATGTCCGTGGACGGGAACGAAGCAGAGAGCCGGAAGAAATTATTAAGGAGATCCGGGGGCTGGTACAGGATGGTGTAACAGAGATCATGCTGTTAGGGCAGAATGTAAATTCCTATGGAAAGGGACTGCCCCAGGAGATCACATTTGCTGATCTTCTCAGGAAAGTGAATGAGATAGAAGGACTGGAACGGATCCGTTTTATGACTTCTCATCCAAAGGATTTATCTGACGATCTGATCCAGGCTATGGCTGACTGTGAAAAGGTATGCAGTCATCTGCATCTGCCGCTGCAGTCAGGAAGCAGCCGTATCCTGAAGAAAATGAACCGGCATTATACAAAGGAAGATTATCTTTTGCTGGTGAAGAAGATCCGGGAAAAACTTCCGGAAATAGCGTTGACGACGGATATCATTGTAGGATTCCCGGGAGAGACAGAAGAAGACTTTGAGGAAACACTGGATGTAGTGTCAAAAGTAAGATATGACAGTGCGTATACTTTTATCTATTCCAAACGCAGCGGCACACCTGCGGCCTCTATGGAGGATCAGGTACCGGAGGATGTTGTAAAGGAGCGGTTTGCAAAACTTTTGAAAGTGGTGCAGACTATATCAGCGGAAAGGACCAATGAAAAACTGGGTATGACGGAGCCTGTTCTCATCGAACAGGTCAATGAACAGGATGAGAGCCTGGTAACAGGAAGGCTGTCCAATAATGCTGTCGTACATTTGCCGGGAGATGCCTCTATGATAGGCTCTATTGTTCCGGTTCTTCTGAAAGAAAGCAAAGGCTTTTATTACATGGGTCAGCGTGTTTAACATGCAGCTATTCATTATGAAACAAAAAAAGATCTCATACAGAAATATCTGTGTGAGATCTTTTTTTCTTTAAGGAAAAACAATCAGCATTTCTCAGGTTCCGGATAGGTCTCACCAAAGGTATCGACTGTTACCGTTTTCATCACAACCGGTGTCATGGGAGCATCGCTCCAGTCTGTTTCACAGGTGGCAATTTTGTCAACAATATCCATGCCCTCTGTAATTTTTCCAAAAGCAGCATACTGGCCGTCCAGATGTGGTGCATTTTTGTGCATGATAAAGAACTGGGAACCGGCAGAGTCCGGATCCATAGCACGGGCCATAGAGATAACGCCTGCTGTATGTGCCAGTGTATTCTCTGCAAAATCATTTCCTGAGAACTCACCTTTAATACTGTAACCAGGGCCACCGGTACCATTGCCGGATGGATCTCCACCCTGGATCATAAAGCCATTTATAATGCGGTGGAAAGTAAGACCGTCATAAAAGTTTTTCTGAACCAGAGAGATGAAATTGTTCACTGTGTTTGGAGCCATCTCCGGGTATAATTCTAATTTCATTGTGTCACCATTGGACATTTCAATGGTAACAATTGGATTTTGATTTGCCATAGTTATTACATTCCTTTCTTGATAGATTTCTATTATTGTAAAAGATTTAAGCTGAATATGCAAGTCCAACACGAATTCTGTCGATGAAATCCGGGCAAATAAAAAAACAGGGATAAATTATGACAAATTCTGCTTCTGATTTTTCCTATAATGGTGGAGAAATGAGGGAGACAATTGATTGTTTATATTGACTTATATTTTCTCATGAATGTTCAAATGAATCTGGTCTTACTTTGGATGGAAGGGATACTGTTGAAAAGAAAATTCCGCTTTGGACGATTTGTACTGGCGGCGGTGGTATCTGCGCTTCTGGCCGTGCTTTATCTGGTTAGCGGTATAGGAGCCAGGTGGTTCCTTACCATTCCTTTTACCCTTAGTACCTGGTTTCTTACCATTCGTCTTGCGTTTGGAAAAATCACAAAGATTTCTTTTGCCAGGAATTATGTGGTGCATGGACTGCTTGGATTTTTCCTGTCTGGTTTTTTGTATTATGCGGCCAGAGCAGTACCGGTGGGGAAAGGATATCTTTTTTTTACGGCATGCAGTGGTTTGTGTTTGTTTGCAGTGTGGAAAAAAAGAGAGACCACCCGGGAATTTTCAAAACAGCGGAATCTTTTTATTCCCTTTGTTTTAAAAAAAGGGGGACAGATGGCGGAGGGAATGGCTTTTTTGGACACCGGAAACCAGTTAAGAGAACCTTTTTCAGGTTCGCCTGTGTGTCTGGGAGAAAAAAAGTGCCTGCAGAGCCTTTTGCAAGGGGCAGTATCCCGGCCTATCCCATATCATATGGCGGATGGGAAAAGTGGATATTTCCAGGGCTTTTGCATGGATGAAATGATCCTGGGCAGAGGAAAAAACAAAAAACACTATAAACAGGTCTGGATTGCTGTAGGAGAGAAAAGAATTTCTCAAGATGGTGAATTTGACCTGATTTTAAATCAAAAATTTCAATAAAGGAGAGAAACAATGCTTTTACGGATATGTGTACCAAATCGTTTTCAATTCAGGATGATGCAGGACTTCAGACACTTTTTATTTCATCCCGGCAGTGACATACATTACATAGGAGGTGCAGAGATCTTGCCGGAGCCGCTGGATTCCCAGGCTGAGGCAGAATGTATCAGAAAACTCAGAAATGAGCAGGATGAGACAGCCAGAAACACCCTGGTGGAGCATAATCTGAGGCTGGTTGTCTACATAGCAAAAAAATTTGACAATACAGGAGTGGGGGTGGAAGATCTGATCTCCATCGGAACCATCGGCCTGATGAAAGCCATCAATACTTTTAATCCGGATAAAAATATTAAATTAGCTACCTATGCTTCCCGGTGTATAGAAAATGAAATTCTTATGTATCTGAGAAGAAATAATAAAACACGAATGGAAGTCTCCATTGATGAGCCTCTGAATGTGGATTGGGATGGAAACGAACTTCTTTTGTCGGATATCCTGGGAACCAGTGAGGATATTATTTACAAGGATCTGGAAAGAGAGGTAAACCGTGGACTTCTGATTAAAGCGCTGGAGACTTTGTCCAAGAGGGAACAGACGATCATCCGCCTGCGGTTTGGCATTGGAACGGCGGGAGATAAGGAACTGACACAAAAAGAGGTAGCTGATCAGTTGGGGATTTCCCAAAGTTATATTTCCCGTCTGGAAAAGAAGATCATGAAAAGACTGAAAAAGGAGATCCTCCGGCTGGAGGGAGCCTGATGTTACGGCATCAGATGTTTTTTCATCTGAGCCAGTGCACTTTTTTCAAGTCTTGATACCTGTGCCTGGGAAATCTGGATCTCTTCGGCTACTTCCATCTGGGTTTTACCCTCAAAATAGCGTAGTTCAATGATCCTGTTTTCCCGCTTTGGAAGGCATTGCAGGGCGTTTCTCAGGGAGAGATGTTCAACCCAGGTGTTTTCCCGGTTTTTTTTGTCACTGATCTGGTCCATAATGTATAAAGTGTCGCCGCCTTCGGAGTAAACGGGTTCGTACAGGGAAACCGGACTTTGGATGGCATCCAGAGCAAAGGCCAGTTCCTCCGGCGAAACTTCTACGAGGCTGGCCAGTTCTTCCAGCGTAGGTTCGGTTTCCTGCTGCTTCATGATCGCTTCTTTGGCATAGATTGCCTTGTAAGCCAGGTCCCGCAGGGAACGGCTGACCCGGATGGTGTTGTTATCCCTGAGATATCGGCGTAATTCCCCCATAATCATGGGTACAGCATAAGTACTGAATTTTACATTCTGGCTCAGGTCAAAGTTGTCGATGGCTTTCATGAGTCCGATGCAGCCGATCTGAAACAGATCATCCATATTTTCGTTGCTGTTTTGAAAACGCTTGATAATACTTAATACAAGACGCAGATTCCCCTGGATATACCGGGTACGGGCTTCTTTGTCTCCTTGTTTGATGCGGCGGATAAGTGTTTCTTTTTCATCGTTACTAAGCAGAGGAAGTGATCCCGTATTAATACCGCTTACTTCAACTTTGTACTGTGCCATACTGTACAACCTCCCAGTTTAAATTCCTTTCTACTAAGGATTGCCACAGGAGGAACGAATTATACTTTTTTAACATAAAATAATAAGAAAAAGAGTAAATCAATGCGTATCTGTGACCTGAAAGAAAAAGAAGTGATCAATGTATGCGACGGCAGGCGTCTTGGATTTGTGGAAGATGTGGAATTTGATCTGTGCAGCGGATGTATTACTCACATTATCGTTCCGGGACCCTGTAAATTTCTTGGATTTATAGGACGGGAAGAAGAGTATGTGATTGGATTATGTCATATATGTCAGGTAGGATGTGATCTGATCCTGGTAGAGGTAAATCTTGAGAAAGTTACAAAAAAATGTTCTTTATGATTCTTTACATAGAGAGCAAAGTTCGTTATAATTAAAGTGTTTTGATGGCCTGCCGGCAGAAGCGGCGGGCAATACTTTATACGAGGAGACAATGATATGAAATGTCCGTTTTGTGGAGAAGAAAATACAAAAGTAATTGATTCCAGACCGGCAGATGACAATGCATCCATCCGGAGAAGGCGTAAATGTGAAAAATGCAGCAAGCGTTTCACTACCTATGAAAAATTGGAAACGATCCCGCTGGTTGTAATAAAAAAAGATGAGGTAAGAGAGCCATACGACCGCTCTAAAATGGAAGCAGGAGTATTTCATTCCTGTATCAAGAGACCTGTGTCCGTAGACCAGATCAATGCCCTGGTAGACAAGGTAGAGAGTGCTATTTTCAACATGGGTGAAAAAGAGATACCAAGCAGTAAGATCGGAGAACTTTTGATGGATGGCCTTCAGGATTTAGACCAGGTGGCATATGTAAGGTTTGCATCTGTATACCGTGAGTTTAAAGATGTGAACACTTTTATGGATGAAATCCAGAAACTTTTGAAATCAAAGAAAAAATAGTCATTGCTTTTTAGAGTCGGCTGTGGTATTCTTTAGCAAAGATTGATTTCCGAAAAAAGAAATGTATAGTTATATATATGGAGCAGATATTTTTGGCATAGAGGCAAGGATGATCCGTATCGAGGCAGATGTAAATGAAGGACTGCCTGTTTTTGATATGGTTGGATTCCTTGCCTCTGCTGTTAAAGAGGCGAGAGAACGAGTGCGGATCAGTCTGAAAAATACAGGTGTTCCTATGCCGCCTAAACGAATTACAGTAAACTTATCCCCGGCCAATCTGAGAAAAGAGGGTACCAGTTTTGACCTTCCGATTGCGGTGGCATTGCTGGCAGCATTTGGAAGAGTTCCTGCTGACAGAGCAAGTGAGTACCTGGTCTTAGGTGAACTGGGGCTGGATGGAAGAGTATGTGGGATCCAGGGTGTGCTGGCTATGATACTGGAAGGACGCAGACAGGGAATGGCACGGTTTATCGTTCCGGCTGAAAATGTCGGAGAGGCGGCCCTGGTAAAAGGGGTTCAGGTTTATTGCGTGGAATCCCTGCAGCAAGTCCGTCTTTTTTTGCGGGGAGAGAAAGAAATCCAGCCGGTAAAATACCGGGAAGAAGTGTGGGAAAAGCAGGGTGAAATAAAGGATTTTCTGGATGTCTGTGGGCAGGAAGAGGCT
>HF998326.1:12563-13095 GCA_000433735.1 Clostridium sp. CAG:167 | reverse complement strand
CGCGGTAGGAGTAGCGGTGGCGGGAACCACGGACGGAGTTATCGTCGGAGCCACGGTAGGAGTCGCAGTGGCGGGAACCGTAGTCGGAGTGGCCGTTGGGGTAGATGTGGGAGTTATCGTCGGCGTAGGACTTGGCGTCTGGATATCCTTACCGTTATAAGGGTAAAAATGTCCCTCGGCATGGCTGCAAAGTTTGTGTACCAGATAACTTCCTTCCACATTACCACCTAAAATAGTAGTAAAGGCCGACGGAGCTAGCACATGTCCCGGCAGATACTGGGTAGTTAAAATCTTTGTTTTCGGAAAATTCCAAATGAGTTTCATACCGGAAAGGTTGGCCTGCCCCTGATTCAGCGCGCCGGATTGAATCTGCATCAGGCCGTTTCCGTGTTCCAGCAGTTTGTAGCTGTTTTCACTCTGGATGTAGACAGCCTTTTTGTGGTCTCCGGGTTCAACAAAAGAATAATCGGCACCAATATGGGCGGTAAGGGCCTGAATGGTAATGACATGGCGAGTATGGATCCAGTCTTTC
>HF998326.1:6285-12366 GCA_000433735.1 Clostridium sp. CAG:167 | reverse complement strand
CGAAGGCCTTTGAAAAATCCATATAAGAACTGCCTGTGTAGTGAGTCAGTCCTTGTGGTTTGTGTAGTATATATTTTTTATAATATGCCTGGTAGGCACCGGCCAGGGAGGCATATGGTGTGCCGCGGAAATAAGAGCCGCTGCTGTAATTGCCGGCGTGTTCAACATTTTGCATAAAGGAGTGTTCCATGGCGGCATCGCCAAAGGACTCAATCCAAGTAGGACCTCCGGTCAAAACAGCACCAACCGTATGATTTTTGATGACTGTGTTGTTTTCTACTACATACTGGTAGTCAGATAAAAAGTTCTCCATTGTATAAGATTTGCCATAAGAAGCTTCGCCTGCGTAAGAAAAATCAGAGCAGAGAAAAACAAAGGCAAGGGATAGAGTGAGGGCAAAAGCCAAAATTCGTTTCATAAATTTTCCTTTCTGTTAAAAACATTCCTTTATATAGTACCTGGAACTATTTTAAATTATTCTAATTTTTTCTATTCAAAAAGACCGAGATATGTTACAATTATAAATAAATAAGAAAATAAAGAGGAATAAAGAGTGAAAAGAAAGAAATTTTGCCTTGTGTTAATCTCAAGTATTGTTTTACAATTAGTAAGTGGATGCGAGGTGCAGACAGACATATCAGGAAAAAATATTGAAAATTCACCAGAGCTGATTATCGGCTGTGACGAGTTTGCACCTTATTCTTACCGTGATAATAAAAATAATATGGCGGGGATTGATGTGGAACTGGCCAGAGAAGCCTGCCGGAGGCTGGGATATAAGCCGGTTTTTCGAAAAATCCGCTGGGAGGAGAAGGACAAACTGTTAGAAGAAGGAGAGGTAGCCTGTCTCTGGGGATGTTTTTCTATGAACGGCAGAAAGCAGAAGTATTTATGGGCAGGACCGTACTTGCACAGCCGTCAGGTGGTTATGGTGCACAAGGACAGTCAGATCGAGGATCTTTCACAATTGGCTGATGAGAATGTAACTGTTCAGGCCGGAGGAAAAGCAGAAGAATACTTTTTGGCAAAGGAAGAAGTAGAGACCAGAAATGTATATGCTTTTTCTACCATGAGTGAGGCAATGGCAGCAATCTGGGATCCATCCGTAGGGGCGGTAGCCGGACATGAAGGGGCACTTCTTCAGTTTATGAAAGAACAGCCGGATGCCTATCGTTTTCTGGACAGGGAACTCTTTGCGGTAGAATTAGGAGTGGCATTCAAGAAAAAGGGGAACAAGATACTGGCCAGGGCACTGACTGCCACGCTGAGTGAAATGATACAAGATGGAACAACCGGCTGCATTGTGAAAAAATATGGGCTGGATCCGGATAAGATGTTATAGACAACAGGGAGGATCAAATGGATAAAAACCGTATGCGATATGCTTTTGTCATTGTCCCGGTTTTGATGGGACTTGTGGTGTTTGTAGTTCTTTTTCTTGCCGGCACGAAGTCGGATAAAGAGCAGATGGAGAAAAATGCAGAGGAGACACTTCGGTTAGCGGAGAAAAAATGTATACAATATGAAAGACGGAGACTGGAACAAAAAACGAAAAGCCTGCTTTCCCTGACCCGGTGGGTCGAAAACTATGCTCGGTATGTGGAAGCGGGGCAAAATAGAAAAAAGAGTATACAATACATAAAAGAGGCAGGGTTGACAGGATTATTATTGCTGGATGAAAAAGGAAAACTGCTGTGGCAGTCGGAGTTGGATGGTGATACAAAATTTGCTTCCGTTCTTTCAAAAGAATGTGTGCAGGAAATCTTGAGCCGCCCAAAGAAAACATATATGGACTGCATCAGCCTTGAAAAAACAGATTACAATTATGGAGTGGTGGGCCGGAAACAGGGAGGTCTGGTGCTTGGATACAAAAAGGCAGAGGAGCAGACAGAAGAACAGAAGCGGTATCTGAAAGAACTTCTGGAAGATTACCCGTTGAAAATGGATGCCATCGTAGTTATTACAGACGGAGAGACGCTGATAAGTTCCAATGAGAAACAGTATAAAACAATAAAGGAAGATGAGGGATGGTACAGAAGAAAAGGCGCCTATAAACAATACGATTTATATGTTTTTTTCCCTAAGGAAGGAGTGTTTAGAGAAAGAAATAATACTATATTTGGCTGTTTGGCTGTGTATGGGGTGCTGTGTCTGTTTCTGGTGTTTATGCGATTTCATAAAAGAAACGGAAGGGCAGAGAAAACTGTAGATTAATGAGTTGATTAAAAGAGGGATAAGATGAAAAAAACAACTAGTTTGATTATGGTGCTTGTGCTGATACTGTCCATGCTCTGGGGCTGTGGACAGGCGGACGGCACGGTTGTGACGGTAGACAGCAGCGGAAAAGGAAAAACGACACTGCATTTTTTTGCCAATAAATGGGAAGAAAACAATGTGCGTGTCATGGAAGAACTGATCACAGAGTTTATGAAAGAAAACAAAGATATAAAAGTGGTCTATGAGAGCATGAAAGGCACTGAGTATTATGAGGTCCTTAAAAAGAGGATGCTTTCAGGCAACGGAGACGATGTTTTCATGGTAAACCATGATACCGGCAGGATCTTGAAAGAAAAAGATCTTCTTGTGAATCTGGCAGATTCCCCGGTGGTATCCCAGTATGGGGATATTACCAAAGATCAGATAACAGATTTATCCGGCAGAGTGTACATGCTTCCCATGTCTGTTTCCATGTCGGGACTATACTGCAATATGGATCTTCTGGCGGAAAACAGTATCACAGTGCCGGAAAATCTGATGCAGCTGCAGGCTTCCTGCCATGCATTTTTTGCCAAAGGGATCACTCCGCTGTTAGTAAACAAAGATTACTCACTTAACAGTATTGCAGTGGGAATTGGTTTTTACGATACTTATCGGGAAGGAAGAGTGGAAGAAACTCTTTCAAAGATCAATCAGGATCCGGAAAAACTAAGGAGCTATTTAAAACCCGGCTATGAGAAAGTGGAGGAGTTTATAGAAAAAGGTTATATAGACAGACAGAAGGCCGCCAAAACCCGGAAAACCACAGAGGATCTGGAAGAATTTGCAAAAGGAGAATATCCTTTTATGATCACAGGTGCCTGGGCTGCCGGCCGGGTAGAAGAGATGAACCTGGATTTTGAGTTCCAGGTCCATCCCCTTCCGGTACTGGAAAATTCTAATGTAGTGGTAGTAAATTCAGATGTGTGTCTGGCAGTAAATGCTGTCGGCAAACACACAGAGGAGGCAAGGCGGTTTGTGGATTTCCTTACAAGAAAAGATAACATCGAGAGGTTTTCACAGCAAAGGTGCTCATTAAGTCCGTTGAAAAATAAGAAAGCATCGGGAAAAAAGCAACTGACCGCTGTGGTGTCCTGCACAAAGGCCGGGCGCATCGTGGTGGCACCGGATAACCGCCTGAAGCTTCCTTTAAATGATTACACGAAAAAAATCTGCCGAAATATACTGGAAGGAATGTCTGCCTTGGAAGCATTAGACATGGTTCTGACGAACGGCCCCCAGCATAGGCGGGCGTCACATAGTAAACAGGGGGAATTATGTTGTACGACAGAATAATAAGAAGAAGGTGCCGCCTTATGGCATATGTCGTGCTTGCGGCTTTAGTCATTGCAGGGATTGGATATTTATTTCAGAAGTATATTAACAATAAACTCTGGCAGCGTTCTGTACAGGAAGTAATGGAGTCAAACCGTCAGGGAGTGACGACTTTACAGGTACAGCTAAAGGAAAAAAACCAGAGACTAAAGGGAGCTGCCAGAGGAATTGAACAGATGACCGATCAGGAGCAGATTGCTCATGCGGTGGTCCATTACAATGTGTTGGCCAATATGGTGGTATATTTTGAAAACGGGAATTTTTATCCCAAGAGAGCCTCCAAAGATAAAACAGCAGAAGAAACGGTGGTCGGAAAAGAAAGAGAAGGGATCGTCAATCCCCATATTAACAGTGCTACCGGAGTAAAGGTGTTTGATATGTATGTTCCCTTTACTACGAAAGACGGTCTCCGTGGATGGCTGGTGGAAGAGGTGCCGGTTAATCAGATGATGGAAGATTTTGCTATATCGTTTCACGGAGACAAGGGATTTTCGTATGTGGTAGATACAGAGGGACAGATTTTGATGCGTTCCATCAATTTAAACAGTAATCTCACGGTAAACAATCTGTTTGATGCCATTGATCCTCTTCATGTGCACGGCAGAGGCAAAGAAAAATTGCAAAACGCTCTCCAGACAGGGAAGATTGGATGGGCTGTGATGCCTTTTGAGAAGAAGTCATCTTTGCTGGTATACTGTCCGGTGGAGCAGGACAGTGACTGGTATATGATCTCTTTGATCGACAAAGAGGAAGTGAACAAAAATGCCAGTCAGATCCTGGCAGCCACAGCGATCCTTATAGTAGCGCTTGTTACGCTGGTAACAGCTCTTTTGCATATCATGTTATGGCAGAGAGGCAGAGCGGACAAACAAATGGTAAAACACTGGAAGTACACGGATCATCTGTTCAATGCTGTGTCAGAAGGAATGGCACTGGTAACGCCAGGCACACCTTACTATTTCGTTTCCATGAATGAGGCGGCGAAACATATCAGTGGCCAGTGGGGAAAAAGAAAAGTTGTCGGCGGAGCATTCTTAGACGAGATATACCTGGAAGACAGAGAGCAGACAGAGAAAATTTTTTCGATAGCGGCCAATGAGGGAAAACGAATCCCTTTTGCCTTTCGGATTTTAGACAGCGATGGGAAGATTGTGCCGGTGACAGGCTGTGTGGAGAAAAACATCGATTATAATGGCAAAACAGTCTTGTTGCTCCGCTATGGTCCGGTGGCGGGAAATTCGGATTCTGGCAGAATCGAAGGAAAAAAACCGCTATCCCAATATGGAAGGAGGCGTGTCCTGGTTGCTGATGATAATGTTCTGACCAGAGAGATGTTAAAGAATATGATGGAAAAGATGGGCATTACGGTAGAAACAGCAGTAAATGGACAGGATACTCTGGACAAAGTAAAAACACAGACAGGAAATTATTATGATCTTATCCTCATGGATATTCATTTGCCGGTTATGAATGGATATGAGACTGCCTACCAGATCCGAAGCCTGGACCGGATGGATGCCAAGACCATTCCCATTATAGCTATGTCTACAGATGATCTGAGCAAAAGCCCGGAAACCATAAGTCTGACAGGCATGAATGACTGCCTTTCCAAGCCATTTGGCAAGGAAAAACTGCAGGAACTTATGGACCGGTATCTGACTGTTTTTTAGCAAAGTGTTCCGGGAGGAACTTCCTCCCGGACAAAAGAAAAGATTACACCAGTTCAGCAATCCGGCTGACACCTACATAAATCTCAGAAATTTTATACCATGTTTTGAAACCTACAATGCCGTCCTGGGTCAGGCCGAAGATTCGCTGGAAGACCTTGACGGCTTCTTCTGTATCAGGACCAAAGACACCGTCTTCCGCAATTTTCGGGATCAGAGGATAAGCACCGGCGATGACATTCAGCTGACGCTGCATTTGCCGCACTTTTTCCCCGGAAGATCCTATTTTCAAAGGAGATCCCGGATAGGAGGATGGAATACCGGAAATCTCTGTGGTTTCATCAATATAGATAGAGTCTCCATAATAATTTTTCAAAATTTCAATGGCGGAATAACCCTGATCGCCCAAAGCCTTGGAACCCCATTGTGAAAGCCACTGTGGACAGCTGACATGTTTTCCGTCGCAGTACTGGGTCAGGATGGGCTGTTCCACCGAAGGGCGGGCAAGGTATTGATGGAAGATCTCATCCACTACCTGGGAGATGCTGTCAAAAATGTTCCGGTTGGGGATCCACTTGTGGTCATAGGCAGTGGAAGTAGTAATGGTAAAATCATAACCTTTGTTGCGGTACCACTCCGTGTACACACGGTTCAGGGTAAAAGACTGGATCGCCAGCACATTGGCCTCAATGGTTGCTCTGGGCCAGGTGGAATATATTTCGCTGCTGGCAACATTTTTTATATAATCTTTGTATTTTACATAGTAATCTTTGGCACGGGAATCCCTGGGTGGTCCGTCGTGGACTACTACATATTCAGGGAT
>HF998326.1:0-6277 GCA_000433735.1 Clostridium sp. CAG:167 | reverse complement strand
ATGCAGGAATAGCGATGGGGCTGAGACCGATCTCCCCGCCGTCACCGGTGGTTTTTATTTCGCTTTCCGGTATTTTCGGCGGATAATCACCCCACAAAGTGTGATCCGGAATGACAAAAAGTTCTGCGCCGGATGGCTCGGAAGGAGAAACCGGCAGCAGGGAGATCTGCTGAATGGCGGTTTCTCCCGAAAAAATTTCGGCACCGTTTACCTCTACCTCCTCGTATCCGGGAGCAGACACAAAAATCGAGTATTCCGAGTAAGGTTTGTTGTCACCGGGTTCCATACTGTATTCCAAAGGTGGTGCCGGCAGTTCCACTTCTGAGAGACGGCCCAGGCTGTCAGTAGGGGATTCTACTAATGTAGTATTTTCTGCGTCGTCGGTGGCGATCCGCACCGTGGCATCTGTCAGAGGAATGCCGGTATTATCATCTACAACATAAACATTGAGGGAGCCGTTGTCCATAAATTCATAACCCTCCATTCAAATTACAGATTAATTCCTTATTCTCAGAATATGAATTCTTTGTTAAATTGTGCATTATTTATTGACAAAAGACATCAAAAGGATATAATAATTAACACGCTAATAATTAGCATACTAATTATAAAAAAAAGAAAGGAGGACCTATGGACGAGAGAGAAATAACCCATTATTTTATTGTTACTAACCAGCTGCACCGCCGTATGGTAGAGAGCAATCTGGAAGGAATGAGGATTCACCGGGCACAGCACAGGCTTTTGATGACTTTGTCCTGCAAACGGTCTTATTCCCAGGTAGAGATTGCCAAAGAACTGGAAGTCTCACCGGCCACCATAGCAGTTGCGCTGAAAAATCTGGAAAAAGAACAATACATTGTCCGTACATCCAAGGAGGGCGACAACCGGGTTAAAGATGTCCTTCTCACTGAAAAGGGCCAGAAACTGGTGGAGGACAGCAGAGAATATTTCAATCTGGTGGATTCTGAGATGTATCAGGGCTTCTCTGAACAGGAAAAGAAACAGTTCGTAGATTTTCTGAAACGGATCTACCATAATATGGAACGACTTTCAAACAAACAGGCAGAAAGGAAAAAGAGAAAAGATGGATAAGTATAAGAAATATGTGAAGCCATATTTGTCGGCATTTATTCTGGGACCGATCTTTATGATCGTGGAAGTCCTGGGAGAAGTGATCTTACCCAAACTTATGTCGATCATTATAAACTATGGCTGTGGACAAGGAGGATATGAATCCCGGGGAATCGGGTTTATCACCCTGATCGGCGGCGCCATGATCCTGACAGCGGTCTTTATGATGGCTGGTGGAGTGCTGGGGGCTTATTTCGCAGTAAAGGCATCGGTAAATTTTGCGGCAGATCTGCGTAGAGATGTATTTAAAAAAGTACAGGAATTTTCATTTGCTAATATTGAGAAATTTTCAACCGGTTCTCTTGTAACCAGGCTGACCAATGATATTACCAATATGCAGAATGTAATTTCCATAGGACTTCGTATGCTGCTGAGAGCACCGGGAATGCTTATTGGCGGACTGATCATGGCATTTGTTATGAACTGGCGTCTGGCCATCGTTTTCTGCGTGGTCATTCCTCTTTTGATCATAGCCATCGTTCTTATCATGCGGGTGGCACTGCCAAGATTTAATATCATGCAGACAAAGATCGACTCCCTTAACTCCCGTATTCAGGAGAACATTACTAACCAGCGAGTTGTAAAATCCTTTGTAAGGGACGATTTTGAGAAAAAGACATTTGACACAGCCAACGAAGATCTGAAAGATAACACTCTGCGGGCTATGAAAGTAGTGATTATGACCATCCCGATCATGACACTGGCTATGAACATTACGGTTATGGCTGTTGTATGGTTTGGCGGCCGTCAGATCATTGTGGGCAGTATGGCGGTAGGAGATCTGACCGCGTTTACTACGTATGTGACTCAGATCCTTATGTCCCTCATGATGGTTTCCATGATCTTTATCCAGGGATCCCGTGCGATGGCATCTTCCCGCCGTATTCTGGAAGTGCTGGATACGAAAGTGGATCTGAATGATGAAGAAGCATCTATGACAGATAAAAAAGTGGAAAAAGGTGAAATCGAATTCCGTCATGTTGGTTTCCGCTACTACAAGAAACATAAAAACAATGTGCTTCAGGACATTAATTTTGTGGCCCATCCGGGAGAAGTGATCGGAATCATAGGATCCACCGGATCCGGTAAGAGTTCTCTGGTACAGCTGATACCGAGATTGTATGACTGTGACGAGGGAGAAGTGCTGGTAGATGGTGTCAATGTAAAAGAGTATTCACTGGAACATCTGCGAAACGGCGTGGCCATGGTATTGCAGAAAAACACTTTGTTTTCCGGCACCATTATGGATAACCTCCGCTGGGGAGATGAACATGCCAGTGACGAAGAAGTGCGCCAGGCAGCCGAGGCGGCTCAGGCAGATCTTTTTGTAAGAGATTTTAATGAAGGATACAATATGGAACTGGGACAGGGCGGTGTCAATGTGTCAGGTGGACAAAAGCAGAGACTTTGTATCGCCAGAGCCTTGTTAAAGAAACCAAAGATTTTGATCCTGGATGACAGTACCAGTGCAGTAGATACTGCTACGGAAGCAAAGATCCGCCAGAGTTTTTCTACTACATTGAAAGATACCACAAAGCTGATCATTGCCCAGAGAATTTCTTCTGTGGAAACAGCAGACCGGATCCTTGTGATGGATGAAGGCCGTATTGTAGGACAGGGAACTCATGAGGAATTGTTAAACACATGTGAAGCTTATCAGGAAATTTATTATTCACAGATGAGTAAAAAGGAGGTGGCACAATGAGCCCAAGACCAGGAAGAGGACCAGGAGGACCGGGGGGCATGCCGGGAGGCGGAAAACCAAAGGAAACCAGTGCTACCATTAAACGGTTATTAGGATACCTGGGAAGAGACAAGGGGTTTGTGATTGCGGCACTTGTATGTGTCATTGTCTTTAGTGGCGCGACTCTGGCAGGCTCTTACCTGCTGTCGCCCATCGTAGATGATCTTACAAACTGTGCAAACCAGGTAATGAAAGCAGCCGCCGGTGAAAGAGCAGATCTTATTGCTGCCGGTACTTTGCGGCTGCTGCGGGGCGTACTGATCATGCTTGTGGTATATGGTGTTGGCGTAGTAGCAAACTATGCCCAGCAGAGAATTATGATCGGAGTATCCCAAAGGGCGTTGATCCGGATCCGTAAGGATTTGTTTGATCATTTGCAGGAAATGCCTGTCCGTTATTTTGATACCAACAGCACCGGTGACATCATGAGCCGTTTTACCAATGATGTAGATATGATCGGTGAACTGTTGAACAATACGGTGATCCAGTTGATCTCCGGAACCATCAGTGTGATCGGTACATTGGCGATCATGCTGTACATGAATGTATGGCTGGCACTTATTACCGTGATCATGGTGCCGGTAATGATCAAAGCAGCTGGCAGCATTGCCATGCGCAGTTCCCGTTATTACAGAGCCCAGCAGAGTGCATTGGGAGATCTGAACGGCTATATCGAAGAGATTGTAACCGGACAGAAGGTTGTAAAGGTGTTCTGCCATGAAAAAGATGCCGTTGAGAATTTTACAGAGTTAAATGATGATCTGAGAGGTAAACAGATCAAAGCCCAGTTCTTTGGTGGAGTGATGGGGCCGGTAATGGGAAATATCGGTCAGGTGTGTTATGGACTGACTGCCACGGTAGGTGCTATTTTTGTAGTCCTTGGCAAGCTGACCATTGGTAATCTGACGGTATTTGTAAACTATTCCAGACAGTTCAGCCGCCCGATCAATGAAATCTCCATGCAGGTAAACACGATCTTTTCGGCATTGGCCGGAGCAGAGCGTGTATTTACTGTGATGGATGCACCGGCAGAAGAAGCAGATATGCCGGATGCCGTAGAGATGGATGATGTGAAGGGTGAGGTGACGATGGAGCATGTTACGTTTGGATATAATCCGGATAAAACCATCTTAAAAGATATCAATCTGTACGCCCACGCCGGACAGAAGGTTGCCTTTGTTGGTTCTACCGGAGCCGGAAAGACCACCATTACAAACCTTTTGAACCGTTTTTACGATATTCAGGAGGGATCGATCGTCATCGACGGAAGAGATATTAAGGAATACAAAAGAAGCAGTCTTCGCTCCCATATAGCTATGGTGCTGCAGGACACTCATTTGTTCAGCGGAACCGTCATGGAAAATATCCGATATGGAAGACCGGATGCGACGGATGAGGAAGTGATCCAGGCTGCCAAAACAGCCAGTGCCCATTCCTTTATCATGAGACTGGAAGATGGGTATGATACTGTGCTGGAAGGGGATGGAACCAACTTAAGCCAGGGGCAGAGACAGTTATTAAATATTGCCAGAGCTGCTGTTTCCAAGGCGCCGATCCTTGTTCTGGATGAGGCTACCAGTTCGGTAGATACCCGTACAGAACTGCACATTGACCGGGGTATGGAACAGTTAATGAAAGACAGAACCACTTTTGTTATCGCCCACCGCCTGTCTACTGTGCGTAATGCGGACTGCATTATGGTACTGGAACAAGGCCAGATCATTGAAAGGGGAACTCATGATGAACTCCTTGAGAAAAAGGGCCGCTATTATCAGCTCTATACAGGGGCGGTAGAACTTGCATAAGGCTTGTGCTGGACAAATCTCCACAGGTGGTATATTATGTAGTTTGAAGTAAAAATGGAAAAATGAAAGGAGAAATATCTATGTTTAGCAAAAGCAAGGCAGTAGTTTGTGTTGCACTTAGTGCAGCCATGTTGTTAGGGCTTACAGAGATCGGGGGGACAGGAGCCAGTGCAGCGACGGCAGCAACCGGGTCTGCTATCGTTACGACCGGCTCCGCCGTTACTACACTGGAGCCCGTTGTATCACCGGAGCCAACACCGGTTGTGGATACAAGCAAGATCAAGTTAAGCAAGAAAACCATGAACCTTATGGCCGGAAAGAAGATTACCCTGAAAGTGACAGGAACTACATCCACCGTTACCTGGACCAGCAGTGATGAAAGCATTGCTACGGTTTCGGATAAAGGTGTTGTAAAGGGAATGAAAAAAGGAAGCACGGAAGTACAGGCCAGTGTGGACGGCATAAAACTTACCTGTAAGGTATCCGTTGTAGCCAAGATGAGCAAAAAAGATTTTGACCGGTTTGGTATTACAGAAGCCCGTTATGTCCGTGGCAAACGAAAAGTGACGGTCCGCAAGATCAACTTTATCTATCTGTGCCAGAAGAAAGGATATGCGGGAAAAGGTGGTTTTTACTACACATTCCAGTTTAAGAATGGTACAGGTAAAAGGCGCTATACAAACCGTGGTATTAAAACTGGATCCAAACTTTCCACCATCAAGAAGAAATACGGAGATCAGATCGTAGTGAAAAAGTGCAGCAAAAAAGATGCTTTTTCCAATATGAAACTGGTTAAGAAAAACAAGGCTAAGAAATATACAGAAGTAAGTTACAGCAAGTACAAGATCCGCTTTTTCTTGAACAGCAAGAGTAAAGTGGTTGGAATCATTGTTGCCTGCAACATGAAGAATATAAAAAAGAAACACTTAAAAGCAGATGGCTATCTTTGATAGAAGCCACCTGCCGGGTGCATACAATATGAAGTACTGATTATTTAGAAGTAGAAGTTTCTGCCTCAGGCTCAGCAGAGTCGGGAGCAGGAGCTTCTGTTTTTTTAGGCGGCTGTGAAAGCCATACCAAAACGCCCATAAGGACAGCTAAAACGATAGGGGCCAGATACACAACCATTTTAGCTTCAAAGGATACCGTATACAGGTTCGTATTAAACCACACAATAACAGCAAAATAAACCGATGCAGTAATGGTGGCCACAATGGCTGAAACAATCCGGGCCAATTTTTTTGTATCACCGCCCAGTTTTGCCTTTATCATATTGTAAACAAGAAAAAATGCCACGACGGAATCAAAGATGCCGAAGATCAACATTCCAACATTCATGATCATAAGTACAACCTCCTCTTGTGATATGTTATGTAATGAACGTCCCTCGCCTGCGCCAGGCGGCAGGTCGTAGAAACCAATTATCAATTATGCACTTCGCACATAACGGTTTCTCCTCATGTTAGTATAGCATAGTTTTGCAGGTTTGGGGCGAAATAAAAATTTTTTTGTGAAATTGGAAAAAAGTGTTGACATATGACACATGTGGTGGTATATTATTAAGCGTGCTGCAGGAATGGCGGAATTGGCAGACGCG
>HF998325.1 GCA_000433735.1 Clostridium sp. CAG:167 | reverse complement strand
TTTTCTTCAAAATACTTTGTAGGTACCTTGCCTGAAATCACTCGATAGCCTTTTTCTTTCAATTCATTATTAAGACCACGAATGATTTTGTAAGCATATCCTCTTGATACTCCAAGAATCTGTGCAGCTTCATCTGCTGTTACATACATCTTCATCGTATTCTCCATATTGTGTTCTCCTTCCTATTTTTATTTCAGTACACTTTTGTGACCTTGTTTACTCGTATTATACAGTACACATTTGTGTCTGTCAAGCAATTTAATCAAATTTTTATACACAAATGTGTCCCGTTGTGATAGAATAGGGGTAATAAATCATAAAGGAGCATTTTTATGACTACTGGAGAAAAGATTAAATACTTTCGCAATATGCGTGGAATATCGCAGGAAACGCTTGGTCAGTTGTCCGGCATAAACTCCGCAACAATAAAAAAATATGAATACGGAATCCGTAATCCAAAGCCTGACCAGCTTTTAAAAATCGCCAATGCGCTAGGCATCAGCATTAACATTTTCATGGATTTTGATATAGAAACAGTTTCTGATGTATTATCATTACTGTTTAAACTGGATGATCAGATTGATATGAAATTTGAGGCAGATAAGGACGATGAGGGCAATTTCAAACCTGCTACTGTTAAACTGTCCTTTAAGAACAATCTCATCAATAAAAAACTCTGTACCTATATGAAAGCTTTGGAAATTCGTGAAAATATG
>HF998324.1 GCA_000433735.1 Clostridium sp. CAG:167 | reverse complement strand
AACCTGGCTAAATCTACTGAGAAACTTTCCAGCGGATACAAGATCAACCGTGCAGCAGATGATGCAGCAGGACTTGCTATTTCTGAGAAGATGAGAGCTCAGGTTCGTGGCTTGAACCGTGCATCTGATAACGCACAGGATGGTATTTCTTTGATCCAGACCGCTGAAGGTGCTATGGACCAGAAACACGCAATCTTGCAGAGAACCCGTGAGTTGATGGTACAGGCATCCAACGCCGGTGTACTGGATGGCGAGCAGGAAAACGACTTCCAGAAGATTCAGGACGAGATCGACAACCTGAAAAATGAGTACAACCGTATTGACACTGATACAGAATTCAACAAGAAGAAATTGTTGGATGGATCTTACAAAGATCAGTGGTTACAGGTTGGAGCAAACTCTAGTCAGGGTATTAAAGTAACAATTAAGTCTACATCCTGGGATGATACATTGTATATGACCAAGACCGAAACCGACAGCCAAGCTACGGGCAAGGGAACTGCATCATCTGCTACTGCCGACGGAACTATCGTGACCGAAAACAAGGATAACACTAAAACTCAGTATACCTATAATAAAAATGTGTTTACTGTTACGGAAGGTTATAAAGCTGGACAGGGAGACGGAAAATCCACTATTACAGCAGCAGATAAAGCTTTGGTGACATCAGATGGCACAGCAGACCCAACAGATGCCAAAGAGAAAGAAATATTGAAAAAATATGGCTATGCTGAAACAAAGGAAGGTGTTACGAAATTTAAGGCTGATACTGCAGCTGACAAGGCAATCTTTAGCGTAACTAAAGTTGATGGCGAAGGAATCTCCAACCTCATCGACAAAGTTGATACTATGATCAAAGATGTAACAACAGAGCGTTCCAAACTCGGTGCTGTTCAGAACCGTCTTGAGTACACTGTTAAAGTTGACGACAACACTGCTGAAAACATGCAGTCTGCTGAATCCCGTATCCGTGATACTGATATGGCAGATGAGATGACAAGATTCTCGAAAGAGAGCATCTTGCAGCAGGCAGCTACTTCTATGCTGGCTCAGGCAAATCAGTCCAACCGGGGAGTACTTTCTTTACTGCAGTAAAAAAGCGGCTCCAAGAACTTGTAAAGCTTTTTTCAAAGTATCAAGTACGACGAAGAAATCCCATGAAGAAAAACTCTTCATGGGATTTTTTTCGTACTTCCGTCCATTCAAAATTCTTGCACGGATCACAAACTTGCTGTAAAAAAACCACAAATTATGCTATACTCGTAACAAACACAAGAATCGAGGGATATTTATGAAACGATTAAAAAAATTTATTTACCTGCTGACTGCCATTTGCTGTGTTTCCTTCTCTCTTTGCAGCCACACAGCCTCCCAGGCCGATACTTCCGTTACTTATCTGGCACTGGGTGACAGCATTTCCACCGGCTACAAGCCGGGAGGCAGCCACTTTACCACAGAATGTTTCACACACCAGATCGCTGCTGTCAATGATCTGTCTCTGGTCAGCAAAGCCATGGATGGCAATACTGCCTCCGGCATCCTGTCCCAGCTGCAAAGCAAAACATTGGATGAGACTATCCGGTCTGCCGGTCTGATCACGATCACCTGTGGCGGAAACGATATGTTGGCCTCCCTGTACCGCTCCGTTGCCACGGATTATAACAAATCCCATCCAACCGATAAATTAACGGTGGATGAGGTCAAAATGATTTTTAACAGCGCCTCGGATTCAAGGATGCTTTCTTTACTGCTGTCTGCCGCCAAACTGTTAGGCAGCTATTCCACCAGCAAAGATTTCCAGAACAGCCTTGATGACTATGCGGACAATCTGGAGCAGATCACAGCCTATATCCACGAAAAAAACGCCAATGTACATATTCTGGTAGCCACCCAGTACAATCCTTATCAGTGGTTCAGCGGATATTATGCCAACTTACTCAGCGAGCCTTTGGATCAGTGCATCCAAAAGTTAAACGATACCATCCGGTCCCAGGCTGACAAAAACGGATATCAGGTAGTAGATGTGTACACTGCCTTTCACAACAGCAAAACCCGTCTGTGCAACGCCACTGATTCTCCTCTGGAACTGGATTTTCATCCCAACGCCCAAGGGCATAAAATGATTTCAGATACATTCCAGCCTGTGGTAAAAGAACTTTCTTTTACCAGACCGCAGACGCAGAACCACACTGTTTTGTGGATTGCCACAGGTGCCGCTGTCCTTATCCTGATCCTGCTGGCTCTTCTTTTCCTTCGGAGACGGAAACGCTGGTAGTCACGGTTTGACCACACGCAGGCCAGGCTGCTTCTTTTCCTCATCAAAGCTTGCTATATACAATTTGTCTCCACTGAATGTCACACCCATGTCCCCGTCCGTTTTCGGAATTACCTTTTTGTCCTGCCTGTTTTTTCCATCCCGCAGGACAAAATTTTCTTCAGCGCGGTCTGTGTATACGATCCGGTCCTTGCCAAGATAATACACATAACCATCCGCTTTATCGTAATAATCCAGTTTTTTTCCGCCCCTCCATTTCCATATCGTGCCATCCATTTTCTGCAGGTACGCAATACCATCTGACGAATGCAGTGTCTGGTACATCCCATCAAAAATTTCTACACTTTTCTGATCAGACAAGGAAAAGGAATATGTTTTTTTGTCTTCGGATACATACAAAATGCCGTCTGAATTAACAAAAATAGAGGAGTCTTCGTCCACTCCTGTCAGCACTTTCCTGCAGAATAACGAATTCGGTTTATTTTTGTAAATGGTAGTTCCCTCCTGGTAATAAACCGTATTGCCATACATCCAGAATTTTACAGGCAGTTTTTCAAAATCTTCCTGTTCTTTCTGCACGCCTTCTATTTTCCCTTTTTCATTGATCCCCAGATAAGAATGATTTCTGCGGGCATAGGAAACGCTGGAATAAATTTTATCATCGCGGCCGATTTTCTTATCATAAACATGAAATTCATAATAACGGTCTTCGTAGCATCTTATATAAAAAATATACCGGTCGGTGCCTGCCGTTACACGAATCTCACTGTCTGTATCCTGCTCCATGTAGTCCATGATTTTCTTTACTGACTGGGTATTTTTCAGGTTACCACGAAACAAATTTTCATCATTTGCCCAATACGCACAGTCACCATAGGTTTTGAGTTCATAATCATACCCCACACAAAAAGCACCTTCTACCGCATATTTCTGTGTGTTCATCTTTACCACACCGATCAAAACCGCCATGCCGGCCACCAAAAGCACCAATGCCAGCCCTGCTATTCTTTTACCCTTCAAAACGACCACCCTTCCTGCCTGCATAAACTGCCATGGCTGCCCCCGCCACCAGCGAGACAACACCATAAAGCAGTAACTGTTTCAGGCTCAAAAACGACCAGTTATTTTCGTATCCTCTCAGTATATTTGCCGGAAACATGAGACTGTACATGTTCGGCACAAAGCAAAGGATCTTCTCACTGAGACACATAGGAGGCAGTATGATAAGGAGAAAAATCGTAAACACTGATTCCAGCCCCTTTCTCAGGATCATTACGAGCAAAAAAGCCAGCCCGCACAGACACAAAACAGATATCATATAAAATCCAACACAAAGCGCCATATACACTCCAATGGACAGATTCCAGCCACAGTGTTCAAATACCGGTATGCTTTGAATCGGATAACTCATTCCGGATATCCCATAACGGACATAATAAATAAGAAACTTCAATGCCTGGGTTATCAGGAAAAACACCTCTGCCACCACCACGACGGTCCCCCATTGCAGTAAAAAGAATTTTTTCTCTCCCACTTTACTGAACCGGTGGATCTCCAGTATACCGGTCTGAGTTTCTCCCACAAACACCAGCATGCACAAAATAACTATAAAGACCAGATTAACATAATAAAGCGTATCATCCGTAAAATAATACCACCATCCATCTGTTTTCATCAGATATCGTTTGTCCGGATTTTCCTGAACATAATCCACTTTTGAAAGAAGTTCCTTGTAACAGGCATCGTATTCTGTGCCAAGTTCTTTGTGCTCCCGGACAAACTGATACAATTTGTCCTCTGTTATTTTTTTATTTAACAGATCATAGGAAAGCTGGCTGAACTGTTCATCCAGTGCATCCTGTTTATCTGTCATCTGTTCCAGTCTGGCTTCTTTCTGTGCCGTCCATTTACCTTCATAGCCCGCAAAAAGGGAATCAAATGTCTCCTCATATTTCTTTTCTACCCCTTTGACAGAAATACTGTAATTTCCTTTACAGGACAGATATACGCAAAACACAACCAGTAAAAACAACGCCGCATATATAATCTTATATTTTATCAAAATTTTCTTTAACAAGACAGAAATCAAAATAAACCTCCCCTTTGTGCTGCATCACTCTCTTGAAATATCTATCTTTCCGCTGATCTTCACAGCCAGGCATCCCATCAGACAGGCCGCCAGCCCATAGATACCGCAGTCTGGCAGGAAATAGCGGTTATCCAGAATGGAATTTCCGACAGCCAGCTGTCCAATGGGATTGGTCCCACTGTCCACTGTAAAATACAAAACCACCAGAAAGGCATACAAAAGACACCCTGCGATCATACTAAGCACCGCATTTCTAACCACCAGACTGATGGTCATAGACAGGTAACACATCAAAATGCATACGATAGCCACTCCTGTCATCCCCATGAGCCAGGCAGACAAAATACTGCCGGAAAACAAGCACTTTTTATACTCTTCCAGGGCATATATCGGCTGGAAAAAGCCATCTAGATTCCCCATTAGACAGGCAATCCCTATGTTTTCCACTTCAAAAAGAGCAACGATCAGACAGTTACATAAAATCAGTGAAATGCATTTATTTTTGTACACATTCCGGATTCCCCGTCTGCTGAGAGTCAGGTTAATAAACATTTTCGCCTCACGATCCTGCTCTACGGATTTGCATCCTATGTAAATCGCCAGCAAGACGCAAAACAAGGTATACATATCATAATTTAAAAGAACATTTTCATCCGTATAGTCGTAGTAGTAACGGAGCTTTCTGTTTTTAAAATCTTTATACTGCTCCGACATCTCCGCTGCAAAGTCCTTATACTCATATGCATATTTGTAGTTTTTATAAACAGACTGATACAGGTTATAATTTCCCTTCATATATTCAGAATATGTCTTGCACGAAAGATTCTTAAGAGACTCATCTCCCTCCTTCACTTTCTTGTCAAGTTCCGTCGTTCCATCAATGATCTGACGGATCTTCTGACTGGTAATCTCTCCCTTATAATCATCATATATCCTCTGTTCTTCCTTTTCTACCGTATTCTGCATATTGTATCTCTGAAACAACAGCAACCCGTTTAAAATACAAAAGACAATCCATATGATCCTGAAATAACGGTCTTTCATGATCTGTAAAAAAAGATGTTTAATAATCATCTGCCACTTCCCCATTCGTAATTGCGTAAAAATACTCTTCCAGGTCTACCTCTTCCCTGTGGGAGTTAATATCACTTGTGTCGTAAACGCAGTGATCATGCAAAAGGACGATCTGGTCTGCCAGTCTGCCTGCGTCATCAATATGATGGGTGGCAACGATCACAATTTTCCCCTCCGATATTTTCTTAATGAGATTCCGGAATCTGACCCGTTCATTGGGATCCAGACCGGCTGTAGGCTCATCCAGGATAATAATATCCGGATCTTTGATGATCACCTGAGCCAGACCAAGGCGCTGTCTCATTCCTCCTGACAGGTTCCGGATCTTCTTGTCTTTCTCATCCAACAGGTTTACTTCCTTCAAAACATCCCGGATCAGCTGGTCCCTCTGCCCTTTCTTAATCTCATTTAGTGCGCATATGTACTGCATAAACTCATACACCGTATACACAGGATAATAGGTTGCATATTGAGCCATATATCCTATATTACAGCGGTATTCCCTGGGATTTTTGGTGATATCCTCTCCTTCAAATGCAACCTCTCCTTCGTCCGGTTTCAATACCCCGATAAGGCACTTGATCAAGGTTGTTTTCCCGGCTCCGTTAATTCCAAGCAGGGCATAAATACCCGGTGTGAACGAAAGATTTATATTATCAAGGACTTTTTTGCCCTTAAATGACTTTGATAAACCAAACACTTGCAGATTCAAACTTAATTCACTCCTTTGACCACTTTTATATCGCTCCTGTCTGCCATGGCGATATCCAGATTGTTCTGAGGTATTGCTATGGCATATAATATATGATTTCCAGAATCGAGCCCCTGTGTATCATACTCAAATACACCGCCTTTTTTTCCATTTGCCACCACATCCACATACTCTGCATTTTTGTTTACCTTCATTAACTTGCCATCTGCAAACAGACAAACCCGGTACTTTGTTTTTTCTCCACCTTTAAGGATCAGTTTCGTCCCCTTATCAGAGAAACAGCACTGCATCTGCGTATCTTCTGATGAATCCTCATCTGTAATATACTGGCTCATGTCAATTTTTTCTGACTTTACATCCGATATGGTGTCGGTATACTTCTGTGGAGCCTCTTTATCGGGTTTAAAATCCCAGGCCAGCAATTGTGAGATGTTGTAGGCATGTCCCAGTGACTTTCCTTCTTCATATTTCTTATCCGGTTCAAACATAAGAAGAAAGTATATCTTATGCCTTTTTGCTTTACTATCCACTTCCGGCTTTATATGGGTTGTGATGGTATTTTTCCCTTTTTTTACAGCCACACTCTGGACGCTTTTTTTCTCGCCTTCTGCCTGCAGCGCATATGGCTGGTTGATGCCGTCAATGAAAATCATAGGACCACAGGTAAATTCCTTTCCCTGTACTTCTACACTAAAGTCAATCTTTAATTCTCCTCCTGTATATTCTATCTCCATGGCATCCTGATCAAAGTTTTTCACTCCAAAAGAAAAATTGTAGTCAACTTTCTCATTCTCGCCTAATTCACTTTTTGCAAAAGGATTTTCTTCCGTTGTCTCTGCCTTCTCCGTTTTCTCCGTTTCCTGCGTGGCACTTTGGCTGCCACAGCCGGCCGCCATGACCATAACAAACACCAGCATCAACACCGTTATTTTCTTCGTCATATGGATACCTCCTCAACTTTTATATTCAAATTCTTGTCATATCTGCAAATCAGCATGACTTTCTGCTTCTCAAAAATAAAGACTCCCTCTATGTAATAATTGAATTTTTTATCAAATATTTTTTTCTTCGTCTGTTTATCATATATCCTCACCACACCATAGTCTTGGTCGGTGACACAGGAATAGTAAAGTTTTCCCTCATCGGATATTCCCCCTGCTATCCCCTCTTCCTTCTTTTCATATTTGCAGATCGTCCGCTTTCCGGGTGCAAGATAAACAAGATTTCCCGCATAATCATAGGCTGTTTTATCGCTCGAGTCCGTAAAAACACAGCCATCTCCCTTCTTCAGGATACAGCCTCTTGCCCCTGTATAAGACTGAATGGTTTTTTTCCGGATATCATAGATTCCATAGCACTGTGTCCCCTCGTCCTGGCCTTTTTCATAATATTGCCCGGTAAAATATATCTGATTTTCGTTGTCTGCCAAAACCATATCAGAAGCACTATTAAATTTATACTGATTGTTTAAAAGGCTGTCACATTTAAAAAGGACCTTTTTGGTTTTTCCTCGATAATCTGTTTCATAGAAACCACCATCGCTGGCTTTTTCGGACAGACAATCTGTATAATATACGATTTTCTTTTTTTGCGGCAATACACAGGCTGTTACCGATTCACCCAAAACAGCCATCGCCCCTAAGGATATGCAGTCTACACAGTTCAGTTTTTGATCTAATACCATACAACTTAATTTGTCATCCACATTACAATACACCATCAGATATGGTCCCACAAAGTACATTTTTAGTATTTTCTGAAATTTATTTCCAAAATATTGGGGATCACAAAAGTCCACTTTGGATGGAAAGATCTTTCTCGAATCGATATCTGCTTTATACAACCTGGTCTTGCCACTCTTTTCCTGTCCCACAGCGAAATATAATGCATCACTTGTCACTACATAATTAGAAAGATAATCCTTCTCTGCAATGCACTCTTGCAGTTTCTTGCCTATGTCAGTCTCCTTAGTTTTTTCATTCGACTGCGTTGTTTCTTTCTTACTCTCCTGTTTTTCTGTTGTTTGTGTATAGCCGCCGTTTTTCTTTTCTGTGCTGTCCACTTTCTTCGACATGCATCCACACAAAGTGACACAAAGGATCAGAACGCAGCTGACGAGTCGTCTTATATTCATCATTGTCCTCCCTATAAAAACTGGCAAGCCACCAAGACTTGCCAGTCATTTTAACTAGTAAGCTATCATTTTTAATAAGCAAACCTTAATATATTGTAGATGTATAGACGGTATATGCTTTC
>HF998323.1:44773-50839 GCA_000433735.1 Clostridium sp. CAG:167 | reverse complement strand
CAAAAGCCCCTGCCATATTACGGAATTGATAAAAGAACCACCGATTATTTAACACATATTTGATTGACTTTTTTACAGCAAAATGCTACGCTGAATGAAAACAAAAGATAAAATCCAGAAGGCAGGCCGGGAAATCCGGCAGGCTTATGAATTGGGAAAAAATATTTAAAATACAAGGAGACATAAAATGGAACTTTGGGACATTTATGATGCAGATAAAAAAGTAACGGGAAGGACTATGAAACGCAACGACTGGTGTCTAAAAGACGGAGAGTATCATTTGACGGTGTTGGGTGTTATTGCCAGACCGAATCATACCTATCTGATCACAAAGAGAGTTATGACAAAGGCTTGGGCACCTGGCTGGTGGGAAGTATCCGGAGGTGCCGCACAGGCGGGAGAAACCTCGGAAGAGGCCGTCAGACGGGAAGTCCTGGAAGAAACCGGACTGGATGTAAAAGGTGCTGCCGGTGGTTATGCATTTACATATAAAAGAGAAAATCCGGGAGAGGGAGACAACTATTTTGTAGATGTGTATCGTTATGAAATGGATGTTGCAGAGAAAGATGTTTGTCTGCAGGAAGAAGAAACAGACGGTTTTATGTTTGCAGATCTGGAACAGATCCAAAAACTGGCAGAAGAAGGGATTTTCCTTCACTATGACAGTATAAAAGAGGTTTTTTACTAAATACTACTTACTGACGATTCATAGATTTTATAGAATTTTATAGAATTTTTATTATTTTACATGCAAGGATTCGACTGCTCTATCGTTATGTATAGTAAAAGGAGGAACCAATATGACGGAGTCATATTTTAGGATGGTTCCGACGATCTGCCGCCGAGCGATAGCGAGGGGCGATACTTATACAAGCGAGGAGGAATTGCGTATGAAGAGAAAATTTTTAAGAAAAACAGGAGCGTTATTGCTGGCGTTGTCTATGGTGGGAAGCGGCATGTGCTATGTTCCGGCACAGGTGCAGGCAGAGGAGACTTCTACAGAAGGAAACGTAATCGATGGATATGATGTATCCAAAGAATACACGGTCTCCCAGGATGGAGTCACATATCATGCCTACCTCAGCCAGGATCGGAGCCAGAGTTGGATCTATAAAGCAGATGTAACAAAGAATTGTAAGCAGGTTAAGTTCCCTTCTTCGGTGGATGGAACACCGGTTACCAGGATCGGGCATAGTTACAGCCTGAATAAAGGAGATGAATTTAACTGTAATGTATTTGGCGAATGGGTAGAATATGCCCATGGAGTGGATGGATACAAAGATACATTCAAAAATATTGAAAAAGTTGTCATCCCATCCAAAGTGACACAGTTGGAGGACACCGCTTTTGCAGGGCTGAGAAATCTCAAAAAGGTGATTTTATCCGATGCGGTCACTGTTATTCCGGGGGAAGCATTCTATGGATGCAAGAGTCTTAGCAGCATTACACTTCCAAAGTCCCTTACGACAATAGAGCATACAGCTTTTGCTGACTGCAATGCATTGAGGAAGGTAACATTATCTTCTGAGTGCCGGACAATGAAAGTGAAAAACGGCTGTCTTTTAAGTAAAAACGGCCGCACTTTGTGGTGGGTGGCACCGGGACTTAAGAAAGTAACCGTGCCGGACACAGTGCGGGTGATCAAGGAGTATGCGGCAGCCAACAAGGTGGTTACTAAAGTGACTCTTGGTAAAAAGGTGTCTGATATCCGGATGTTTGCCTTCCAGAGTAAAAAACTGAAAGATATACAGATCAAAAAAGGAAATAAAACCATTGCAAAAAAAGGCCAGTGCATTTACAATAAGAAAAACGGTACATTATTGGTTGGAATTGCAAAAAATAAGAAGTTAAAAATTTGTTCCAAGGTAAAAAAACTGGACGAAAAGGTTCTTTCCCTGGCAGGAATAAGATATCTGGTTAGACTGGATATTCCATCCAGTGTTAAGACATTGAATGGCAGATGGACAGAAAATATAGAAGTATCATCCTCCGGTAAAATATTTTTCCATGGAGCGGAGCCGCCGAGAGTTATGGGTGCGGTAGATGAAAGTATCTGCTATGTTCCGATTTTCCTTAAAGTATATGTACCGAAGAAATCATTAAAGAAGTACAAACGATGGTATAAGGCGCAGGATGCATTATCCTATGTTACACTGAAGACCATATCCTAAAAGGAGTTGGAAAATGATATGATAAGACTGGCGGAGAGTGCAGATGCACAGGCACTGCTGGATATTTACCGGTATTATGTGGAGAATACAGCTATTACATTTGAGTGTGAGGTGCCTTCTTTAGCAGAGTTTTGTCAAAGAATTGAAAATATATCTTCTCGTTACCCATACCTGGTGTGGGAGGAAGAAGGAAACATTATGGGGTATGCGTATGCTGCCCCATTTAAAAATCGTGGGGCTTATGACTGGGCAGTAGAGACTACCATCTATGTAGCCAGGGATGCCCGTCACAACGGCGGGGGAAGACGGCTGTATGAGGCGCTGGAAAAAGCATTAAAGTGCCAGCATATTACGAACCTTAACGCCTGCATAGGCACGACAGAAAAAGAAGACGAGCACCTTAATAACAACAGCAGACAGTTTCATGAGCATATGGGATATACCATGGTGGGAACTTTTCACGGATGTGGTTATAAGTTCCACCGCTGGTATGACATGTGTTGGATGGAAAAGATCATCGGGGAGCATCACATAGATATTGAACCGGTTATCCCATTCAGCCGGATAGCAGAGAAGGTGAAAGGAGCATTTTGATTCAGTGAAGACCCAACGGGAAAAACTAGATACGATGCTATATTTTCTGGAGAGTAAGGGCAGACTAAGGAAAGAAAAAGAATATATGCAGCATGGAGCCGCCAGTGTGTATGAACACAGTGTGAAGGTGGCTTATATCAGTTTGTGTCTGGCAGAAAAGATAAATGTTTAAGAGAAAGAGTGGAAGAACCCATGTCAGTATTAGAGACAATGATCAGTTTTTATTTATATAGTTTTGTGGGGTGGTTTTATGAGTCCACCATCTGCTCCTTTGTGAACCACAGACATTTTATTAACCGCGGTTTTTTGATGGGACCCTACTGCCCTATATATGGAGTGGGGGCAGCGGCGTGTTATTTGTGTTTCAGGGGGATTGAAAATCCCTTTCTTTTGTTTCTGGCATCGGCCATTTTATGTGGGATCATTGAGTATTTTACCAGTTATGTCATGGAGAAAGTCTTTCATGCCAAATGGTGGGATTACTCCCATTTCCCATTTCAGCTTCATGGCAGGATCTGTCTGTATGGCCTGACTTTGTTTGGTGCAGGCAATGTGGTGCTTTGTCATTTTGTTCAGCCGAGATTTCTGGGTGTGTTGAGAAAAGTTCATCCGGATGTGGAACTTTTTTTAGTAATCGGACTGACCCTGATCTTTTGTATTGATGCCACCATCACTATGTTCAGTTGGACCAGCCTGAACAAGAATCTGAAAGAACTTCATGAAAAGGTATTTGCTCTGACGAATGAAAAGATGGAGGATGTTTCAGATTATCTGGTGGATAAACTGCCCTTTGAGATCCGGGAAGAAAAGAATGGCCTGCAGGTTCGTTTTGATAATGTAAATGTGCGGTTGAAAAAGGCAGAACTGCGTTTTATCCACGCATTTCCAAAGATGGAATTTTCCGCTTATGGGAAATTATCAAATAAATTAAGGATGAGAGAACATACCATGAATGTGTTTGACAGAAACATAAGGAGGAAATGATAATGTTAGGAAAGAAAAACAAGAGAATGAAGCAGGAAAGACCAAGGAAAATGAGCATCCGGTTGAAAATATTGGTTCCGGCCACGGTACTGTTGGTGGCCGTCTGTGCACTGCTGGGATACAATTCGTATAGCAGGTTTCAGGAAAATCTTCTTGATATGGGGGTTGAGGAGGCGGTTATGGCTGCCGGTGTGACTTTGTCGTCTCTGGATGGAGATGTAGTAGCAATGCTAAAAAAGGGGTCTGAGTCCAGTCCGGAGTATACACAGGTACAGGATTACCTGAGAAAAATGCAGAAACAGTGTGGTATTGCGTTTTTATATACGGTGTATGCTGATGGATCAAACCTTTATTACGGGGTAGATTCAGATGAGGATGCAGCAGCACCCGGAGACGAATATGCAGAGTCTTATGATAGTCTTAAGGATGCCTTTATGGGCAAAGATATTGTGGAGCATTACATAGACCGGTCGGAAGACGGTGATGTGATCACCGTGTACAAACCGATCAAGACAAAGAGCGGACAGGTTGTGGGAGTGCTTGGATGCGATTATGATGCCTCCCATATTGTGGAAAGCCTGAATAAAGCAGTGAAAAGAACGGTACAGATCACATTGATCTGTATGATCATTGCCGGCTTTTTGCTGAATCTGGTGGTGATCGGAATTGTTGGCGGATTGCGCAAAGTGAATGGAAAAGTGTATGAACTGGTTCACAATGAGGGAGATCTGACACAGAAACTGGATGTTCACAGTGGAGATGAACTAGAACTGATAGCCGGTAATATCAACCAGTTGCTGGAATATATCCGGGGAATCATGGTCCGGATTGATGAAAATTCCGGGCATGTAATGGATGGAGCTGTTCAGATGGTAGATAATTTAAACCAGGCAAAAGAAGGAATTGTAGATGTATCTGCAACAATGGAGCAGATGAGTGCCGGCATGGAGGAGACAACCGCCTCGCTGACCCATATCAAAGAGGCTGTTGATAATATCTACAAACTGGAAGAGAATATGTCTGGTCAGGCAGTTAAAGGCCAGGAACATTCGGTGGAAATGGAGCAAAGGGCGGCACAGACCAGACGGGATGCTTTGTCCAGCCAGCAAAAAGCAAAAGAAGCGACAGATGAGATTTCCCGGGTGCTCAGACAAAAAATTGAGCAATCCAGAACCGTGGAGCAGATTTCTGTTTTGACAGATAATATCATAGAAATTACGGATCAGACCAATCTTCTTGCCCTCAATGCAAGTATCGAGGCAGCCAGAGCAGGTGAGGCAGGAAAGGGCTTTGCGGTAGTGGCTGGTGAGATCGGTCAGCTGGCTAACGATTCGGCACAGGCGGCAGAAGCCATCCGCCAGGTGTCTGCATCGGTGATTGAGGCGGTGAATGCTCTTTCGGATACCGCGGAAGAAATGATCCGGTTTGCCAATACGACGGCGATAAACGGTTATAATGGTCTGGTAGAGATCAGTCACAGGTACAATGACGATGCAGACCAGACCAATGAGATCATGAAAGAATTTGCTGCAAATTCAGAGGATCTTTATAAACGGATGGACGAGATCAAAACTTCCATGGAAGCGGTAAATATTGCAGTGGAGGAAAGTGCACAGGGAACTGCGGATATTTCGGAAGTGGCTGTGAAATTATCTTCCACTGTAGGAAATCTGGAAAAAGAAGCAGACAATAACCGCAAGGTATCAGAAGAATTGTCTGGAGAAGTTGGAAAATTCAAATTGTGATAGTGAATACACAGGAGGGTTGGATACATGAGAGAATATGGACGATGGATTAAAAATATAGCAGCCTTTTTCCTTTTAATGGCGTTGCTTTCCCTGTTGCTGCCTTTTTGCCGGTTCCAGGCAGCCGGGGAAAAAGTGGAATTATCCGGAATGGAAGTGCTGGCAACGGCAGGCAGAGCAGGGATTACATATGCCAGACATAACGAAATCCCGGATTCTTTTGTTGTAAAAGAACCCTTTACATGGGGAGAGATGAAAAACGGTTTTTCCTATGCGCAGGATGCAGTAGGAAATAAAACCCTTCTTGGCGGGGCAGCAGCCATTGCCCTGCCGGTGATTTTATGTGTTTTGTCCATGATCCTTTTAGCAGTAGCGGAGGGAAAAAAGACCATGGTGGCACCAACCTTATTTGTGACTTTGACCATGGCAGAGATTTTACTGGCACTGTTGGTGGCCGGTAAATTCCGCTCTTATCTGTTGACAGGAGCTGTCATGTTTGCTTTGTTTTTGGGAATTGCCTTTATTTTGGTTTGGTTTGGCTGGTTTACCGGCGGGTACAGACGCCGCCGCAG
>HF998323.1:43087-44743 GCA_000433735.1 Clostridium sp. CAG:167 | reverse complement strand
CCCGGAAGCAGAGAAAGAGAGGAAGAGGATGATAAAGATTCTTCCGACAGGAAACATCACCGTTTCAGAAGAAAACATTCCCGTAAAAAGAAGAAAAAACGAAGCAAAACGAAGGGGAAAACAACCAATACAAAGAATAAAAACACAGAAGGACAGTCGGAGAATAAGGCGGAGCCGGAAGACTCTGCGGTTCTTACCGGAGAAGTGACAGAAGGACATCCGGGAGACCGGAGTTTTTTGGAAAAAGAGGGATGTGAGATTTTTTATGAGTCGGACAAGGGGCAGTATAAGATCTGCAACCATTCCAAGAGAGAAATACATGTACAGCCTGTGACAGGAGAAATCCAGTGGATTCTGAAACCGGGACAGAAGGCTAGAGTGGAAGACCCTGTTTCGGTTGGCATAGAAGGAACAGAATATGTTCTGAATTTGAGATAATTAGAGGAAAGCGTGAATAAAATGAAAAACACATGGAAAAATACCACTATCCGTTTGTGGATGGCAGTTGCTCTGGTTTTGTCAGTAATAGCAGGTAATATGGAACACACCGTGGCAGTGGAAGGGCAAACCCTTTCTACTGGCGTGTTTGCTTATCTGGATGTAGGTCAGGGAAATGCAGAACTGATCCGCACAAAGAGACAGGCGGTTTTAATCGATACCGGAAAAAAGAGTGCCTATGCTGACTTGAAAAAGCAGTTAAAAAAACTGGGCGTAAAGAAGATCCAGACTATGGTAGTCACTCATCCGGATGCAGATCATATGGAAAGTGCCGATGAGGTGATAAAAGATTACAAAGTGAAAAAGATTTTTATGCCAAAGGTTCAGTCCACTACACTCTGTTATAAAAGGATGATGCAGGCTATAGCGGACCACAATGTAAAGGTGGCCCATCCGAAAGCCGGCACAACCATCAAACTAACATCTTCCTGCAAGGCAAAGGTGCTTTCGGCGGATGCCGGCAGCGATACAAACGAAGCCAGCATCGTAATGAGAGCGGTATATGGGAAACGGTCTTTCTTGTATATGGGTGATGCTACAGCCCGGGTGGAAAGCCAGATCCTGGCAGCCGGGTATAAGACTGCATCAGATATATATTTAATGTCTCATCACGGATCCGATACGGCTAATGGTGTGCTGTTTGTTAAAAAGGCACTGGCATCCAAGTACAAGACAGCGGTGATTTCAGTAGGAGCCGGCAACAGCTACGGACATCCAGTGCCAAATGTTGTCAGGAGAGCACAAAAATATGCCGACCATTTGTACCGGACAGATGAAAAGGGATGTATTGTGGCAAAAACCGATGGAAACAGCCTGCGCTTTTCCTTTCAGACCATCCGGCACACAACTTATCAGGCGGGCAGTACAAGAAATGCGGTAAAAAGTAAAAAAAATACAAAGAAAACAAAAGTAAAGGGAAAAAGCAAGGTTGTCTATACCACCAATACAGGGAAAAAATACCACCGGGCCGGCTGCCGTTATCTGAAAAAAAGCAAGATCAGGATCAAACTTTCAGAGGCGAAAGCACAGGGGCTTACACCATGCAGCATATGTTGTCCGTCTTAAGTGGAATAGATTGACTGAATGGGTGAAATAAAGTATAATATAAGCATACTTATTGAATGTTTTTTGGGGCTAAGTCGCAGCCAGGCTGCGCGT
>HF998323.1:28089-43068 GCA_000433735.1 Clostridium sp. CAG:167 | reverse complement strand
GAGGCAGAGTATGAAACTAGAATTTATTGGGGCAGATCATGAAGTTACCGGCAGCTGCCATTACATGGAAGTTGGGAATAAAAAGTTTTGTATTGACATAGGAATGGAACAGGGACAGGATATGTTCGAGAACCAGGAGATTCCGGTAAATCCATCGGAACTGGATTTTATTCTGATCACCCATGCCCATATTGACCATACCGGATTACTACCGATGCTGTATGCCAGGGGATTCAGAGGACCGGTGTATGCAACAAAGGCTACATCGGATCTCAGCCAGATTATGTTGAGGGACAGTGCACATATCCAGCAGTTTGAGGCAGAATGGCGAAACCGCAAGGCACAGAGATCCGGCGGCGAGATGTATGAACCTCTGTATACCATGGAAGATGCACTGGGAGCAGTGAGACTGTTTGTACCATGTCCGTATAATGCCAGAGTACATATATGTGATGAAGTGACGGTGCGTTTTACGGATGTTGGCCATCTGCTTGGGTCTTCTTCCATAGAAGTTTTTGCAAGGGAAAATGGAGAGGAAAGGACCATCGTATTTTCAGGCGATCTTGGAAACTCCAACAAGCCAATTTTGAAGGATCCTACTTATACCAAGGCAGCGGATTATGTTGTGATGGAGTCTACATACGGAGACCGGCTTCACGATAGTGAAGAGCCGGATTATGTAGGCCAGCTGGCAGAGATCATCCAGGATACCTTCAAACGGGGCGGCAATGTAGTAGTGCCGTGTTTTGCTGTAGGAAGGACACAGGAGATGCTTTATTTTATAAGGCAGATCAAAGAGCAGGGACTGATTACGGTAAATCCGGATTTTGAGGTATATGTAGACAGTCCACTTGCAGTGGAAGCTACGAACATTTTTGGTAAAAATGTAGAAGAATGCTTTGATGATGAAGCCAGAGAATTGGTAAATAAAGGAATCAATCCTATTGGTTTTCCCGGACTGAAACTGTCGGTTACCAGCGATGACAGTAAAGAGATCAACTTTGACATGAGACCAAAGGTGATCCTGTCTGCTTCCGGTATGTGTGAGGCAGGCCGTATCCGCCATCATTTAAAACACAACTTGTGGAGGCCGGAAAGTACCATTGTGTTTGTTGGATATCAGACCAGAGGCACACTGGGAAGGTCGTTATTAGAAGGGGCTACAGAGGTCCGACTGTTTGGTGAGCCCATCGAGGTAAAGGCGAAGATCGTCAAGATCACCGGCATCAGTGGCCACGCAGACAAAAACGGACTGCTGAAGTGGATCAATCATTTTACGGAACAGCCTCCAAAGAGAGTGTTTGTTGTCCATGGGGAAGATAAGGTATGTGACAGTTTTGTAACTGCTTTGACAGATTCCGGATATATTGCCTCTGCACCATACAGTGGCACACAGTTTGATCTGATCCGGGGTGAATTCCTGATTGAAACAGAGCCGATTGCAGTACAGAAAAAGAATGCGGCCAAGAAGAGGGCCGGTGATATGTTCCAGCGGCTTATGACAGCCGGACAGCGTCTTATTGCTGTAATTCGTAAAAATGAAGGACTCAGTAACAAAGATGTGGCCAAGTTTACGGACCAGATCAACACTCTTTGTGACAAGTGGGACCGATAGATTAAGACAGGGAGAGTACGCATGAAAAGAGTATTGAAGCCGATTTTAGCAACATCCATTATATTGGCAGCGTTGACGGCAGGAACTTTTTACTTCTTGACAAAAGGTGGCGGTTCATCAAATGCGTTTGAAAACCGCATTACAAAAGAGCAGAGTGATCAGTCTGCGGACCGGGCATATCGTTATGATATGGATGAAAATTCGGTAGAATTAAAGAATTCCGGAGACGGGAAAAATGTATTGAATTTTGATGAGAATGGCAGTTACAGCGTGGATGCGTCAAAGAAGGTTTCAGAGCGTCTGGGACGCCTGATCAAGCGTCTGGATGCAGACTTTCAACATCCTATCATTGCGGCCGATCCCTATGGCACCAACCCGGGTTCTTTTTACTTTTATTTTAAACTGTCCACCAAAGGAATGATCCGTTACACCGTCACGGTAAAGGATGATTCGGTGCCGGATCTGGTCAGATATGTGGATAACGGACAGGAAGATAATCTGGGTGAAGTCCAGGAATTTACAGTGAGCGGACTGGTGCCCGGACAGACCAATTATATCGTGATGCAGGTCCTTGACAGTCAGGGAGCCGAGCGTGAGAAGATTGTGTACAAGTATACGATGCCTGCTTCCAAGGCACCATCAAAGATCCGTGCCGGCAAAGGACACAGCCGGGATGAAAGTGAGAATGGATTGTATGCGGTGTTCCCGTCGGGAGATAAAAATATTTATCTCTATGACAATCAGGGAATACTGAGAAATACCACCCGCACGGAGTCAGAACACGGCAGAAGACTGTATCAGTCAGGTGACCAGGTGCTGTATCAGATCGCACCTACAAGGATTGCCAGAGTCGGGGCTACCGGAAAGGTTACAGGAGTAGCACAGGTAAGTAAGACGAAAAAGATAAAAGACTTTAGTTATGATGGATACGATCATGTGTATTCCTTAGTAACGGTTAAGGGCAGAGACAGAATTTTTTCCACTTCTTTTCAGAGTGGACAGACTACTTTAGTTTATGCATTTCCGAAAGGAGTTAAAATTGCTTCGTTGTCGGAGCCAAAAGCCGGGAGTATGTATCTCACCGGAGACAGTCCTTCCGGACTTCTGAAACTGGATGCCATTGCCGGAGTAAAACCGGTACTGACAAACCTGTACGGATCGAAAAAGGCCTGGAAAAAGTACGGCCTAAAAAAGAAAGTATGGGAAGATGGTACGGCATCGCGCTGGGGAACAACCGGATCGGTTCTGGTTCTGAATGAAACAAAGGATGGTTATACATTGTTTGTGGAACAGGCAGGCAGGAAAACAGCCGTGGCTGTTAATACGGATGAGAAGAACAAAAAAGTAAAAGTAAAAGCTAATTTCCCAATCGGTATAAAAGGAAATTGCCTGTGCATACAGAGAGGCAGCCACTATATTATGGCAGATACGGCAGCAGGAAATTTTGCCGAATATGACATAAAGGGAAGGACAACTATGGAGTATGGATATGGCGGAGCAATAGACGGCATCGCCAAAGTGACGCTGGATGGCATGTGCTTTTATAAGGCGCAGTAAAAACCGGTGTGAAAAACAAAAAAACAGTTGAGATTATATGCTTGTCAGTTGTATAATAAGCATATGATATAAATTAAAATTTAGGAGGGTATACCAAATGAAATTTTTTGTAGACACAGCTAAAATCGAAGACATCAAAAAAGCAAATGAAATGGGTGTTATTTGTGGGGTAACAACAAATCCTTCTCTTATTGCTAAAGAAGGTGGAAAGAGTCAGGAAGAGGTACTCAAAGAAATCGCATCCATCGTAGACGGCCCGATCAGTGGGGAAGTTAAGGCAACTACAGTCGATGCAGAAGGCATGATCAAAGAGGGAAGAGAGATTGCCAAACTCCATGAGAACATGGTAGTTAAGATCCCTATGACAGTAGAGGGATTAAAGGCAACTAAAGTGCTTTCTTCCGAAGGAATCAAGTGTAATGTCACATTGATCTTCAGTGCAAACCAGGCACTGCTGGCTGCCAGAGCCGGCGCTGCTTATGTTTCTCCATTTCTGGGAAGACTGGATGACATTTCTACACCGGGCATTGATCTGATCCAGAACATTGCAGATATTTTTGCTGTACATGGCATTGAGACGGAGATCATTGCAGCCAGTGTCCGCAATCCGATCCATGTGACAGACTGTGCGCTGGCAGGAGCAGATATTGCTACTGTTCCTTACAATGTGATCGAGCAGATGACCAAACATCCTTTGACTGATATCGGAATTGAGAAGTTCCAGAAGGATTATATTGCAGTATTCGGAAAATAATCAACGGGGGAGGCATAATATGAACAAGTTAGAACTTCAGAAAACAGCCGTAGAAGTTCGCAAAGGGATCGTGACAGCAGTACACAGTGCAAAGTCAGGACATCCGGGCGGATCGTTATCGGCGGCAGATATTTTTACATATCTGTTCTTTGAGGAATTAAACATTGACCCAGAACAGCCGGATAAACCGGACAGAGACCGTTTTGTATTAAGTAAGGGACATACGGCACCGGGTTATTATTCAGCACTGGCAAACAGGGGATTTTTCCCGGTGGAAGATCTGCCGACCCTGCGACACATCGGTTCTTATCTGCAGGGACATCCGGATAAAAAACATATACCGGGTGTGGATATGTCTTCCGGCTCTCTGGGACAGGGAATATCAGCAGCTGTAGGTATGGCCATATCTGCAAAACTGAGCAACGATTCTTATCGGGTTTATACTCTTTTAGGAGATGGAGAGATCCAGGAAGGACAGGTATGGGAGGCAGCGATGCTGGCAGCTCACAGAAAGCTGGACAACTTTGTAGCCATTATTGATAACAATGGCCTGCAGATTGACGGTGCTATTGATGAGGTATGTTCTCCATATCCTATCGATGAAAAATTTGAAGCCTTTGGTTTTCATGTGATTACAGTAGACGGTCATGATTTTGATGCACTGAAAGCTGCTTTTGATGAGGCAAAAGCAACGAAAGGCAAACCAACGGCCATCATAACCAAGACAGTAAAAGGAAAAGGTGTTTCCTTTATGGAAGGTCAGGTAAGCTGGCATGGAACAGCGCCGAACGATGAGCAGTATGCTCAGGCAATGGAAGAATTGAAGAAAGCAGGTGAGTCTCTATGTCAGAAGTAAAGAAGATTGCAACCCGTGAAAGTTATGGAAATGCCCTGGCAGAGTTAGGTAAGGAGTTTGACAATTTGGTTGTTCTGGATGCAGACCTGGCTGCGGCAACAAAGACGGGAATTTTTAAGAAAGCATTTCCGGAAAGACATATTGACTGCGGTATTGCAGAGTGCAATATGATGGGCGTGGCAGCAGGTCTTGCCACAACCGGAAAAGTTCCGTTTGCCAGTTCATTCGCTATGTTTGCGGCAGGAAGAGCCTTTGAACAGGTTCGCAACTCCATTGGATATCCACATCTGAACGTAAAGATCGGAGCAACCCATGCAGGTATCTCTGTAGGAGAAGATGGAGCAACCCATCAGTGCAACGAAGATATTGCCCTGATGCGTACGATTCCGGGCATGACGGTGATCGTTCCATCCGATGATGTAGAGGCAAAAGCAGCGGTAAGAGCCGCCTATCTTCATGACGGTCCATGCTATCTGCGTTTTGGCAGACTGGCAGTGCCGGTGATCAATGATACACCGGATTACAAATTTGAGATCGGCAAGGGCGTTGTGTTAAGAGAAGGAAAGGATGTAACTATCGTAGCTACGGGACTTCCGGTTTCTAACTGCTTAGAGGCAGCGGAAAAGCTGGCAGCGGATGGCATTGATGCCAAAGTCATCAACATCCACACCATTAAACCGTTAGACGAAGAATTGATCGTGGCAGCAGCCAAAGAGACAGGAAAAGTCGTGACCGTGGAAGAACACTCCGTCATTGGTGGTCTGGGCAGTGCTGTGTGTGATGCATTGGCAGAAAAGGCACCAACACCTGTCAAGAAGATTGGTATTCAGGATGTCTTTGGTGAATCCGGACCGGCAGTAGAACTGGTCAAAAAATATGGCTTGGATGCAGACAGCATTTATAAAGAAGTAAAAGCTTTTGTAAAATAAAATTACGACAGGTTTTATAAAAAAAGAGTCAGACTTATAAGCAAGATTTATAAGCCTGACTTCTTTTTGCAAAAGTGGGGACAATACATATTATACAAGGAGGAACTGTTATGAAAGAGTATACATTAACTCCCTTTCAACAACAAAAAAACATACAAGTAACCGTACCCGGATCGAAAAGTATTACTAACAGGGCATTGTTACTGGCAGCACTGGCAAAGGGGACCACTACACTGCAGGGGGTACTTTTCAGCGATGATTCCAGAGTGTTTATGGAGGCACTGAAAAGTCTTGGTTATACGCTTTCGATACAGGAAGAAGAAAAGTGTGTGCAGATTACATCACCGGGGGAGAAAATCCCGCTCTCTCAGGCGTCGGTATATGTAGGAAGTGCCGGGACAGCCGCCAGATTTCTGACAGCCATGCTGGCTCTGTCAGGGGGACAGTATGAAGTGACTTCTTCAGAACAGATGAAGGGGAGACCCATGAAACCATTACTGCTTGCATTGGAGCAGTTAGGGGTAGAATTTGAATATAGAGAAGCCCCATACCATTTTCCGTTTTATATCAAGGGAAGACAAGAAAAGGAAGTGGAACGGGTTGATTTAAATATAGATGAGAGCAGCCAGTTTTTAAGTGCATTGTTATTGGCAGGTGTGATGTGCCGGGATGGACTGGAGATACACTTGACAGGACAGAGAGATGCCAGATCATATGTGGAAATATCTATGAAGATGATGAAAGAATTTGGCTGTTCCATGGAACAGGTAGAAAAAGATGTATATAAAGTGCTGCCGGGTCAGCATTATGAAGCCAGATCATATCAGATCGAACCGGATGTGTCAGCCGCCTGTTATTTTTACGCTATGGCAGCCATCAATGGGGGAACGGCCCAGGTTATGCATGTTCATAGGGACAGCAGCCAGGGAGATATACAGTTTCTCAAAGTGCTGGAGAAGATGGGATGCCACTGTGAAGATACGCCGGAGGGAATCGTCCTGACAGGAGCCGGAGCAGGAAAACTTCAGGGAATTCATGTGAATATGAGTGATTTTTCGGACCAGACCATGACGCTGGCGGCGGTCAGTGTGTTTGCCGCAGGCGAGACGGTTATCACCGGTGTAGGCCATATAAGAAAGCAGGAGTCAGACCGGATCAAAGCAATTGCCACGGAGTTAAACCGCATGGGGATTGCCTGTCAGGAGAGAGATGACGGTCTTTTGATCCGGCCGGATGAAGATTTGTTGACAGAGTACAGGGACGGAAAAAGAACAGTTACTTTTGAAACTTATGAAGATCACCGCATGGCCATGGCCTTTGCAGTGATCGGTACGAAACTGCAGGGGATTACCATTGATGATCCTCTGTGCTGCCGCAAGACATTCGAGAATTATTTCCAGGTGTTGACAAATCTGGGGTTAAGTTCTAAGATAAACAAATAAATGTAATGACAGAGGAAAGGTTGTAAAATTCATGAAAAAGACCATTGAATGGATTAAAGAAAAGATAACAGAAAGTTTTGTAAAAGCAGGGTATGACAAGAAATATGGTATGGTTTCTGTCTCAAACCGCCCGGACCTGTGCCAGTATCAGTGTAACGGAGCCATGGCGGCAGCCAAGGCATACAAGAAAGCACCGATCCAGATCGCACAGGAAGTGATTGCACCGTTGCTGGAAGATGCCATGTTTTCAAAAATAGAAGCAGTAAATCCGGGATTTATCAATATATCGGTAAGTGGTGCGTTTCTGGCAGAACAGGCAAAAGAGATGGATCAAGATGAAAAGCTGGGTGTATCCATGCCGGAGAAAAAGACCATCGTCATTGATTATGGCGGCCCGAATGTGGCGAAACCACTGCATGTAGGACATCTCCGTTCTGCTGTTATCGGAGAAAGCGTGAAGCGCATCTGCCGTTTTATGGGAAATAAGGTAATTGGTGATGTACACCTGGGAGACTGGGGACTCCAGATCGGTCTGATCATTACAGAGTTGAAGAAAAGACAGCCGGAACTTCCTTATTTTGACGAGAGTTTTCAGGGAGAATATCCGGAAGAAGCACCTTTTACCATTAGTGATCTGGAGGAAATATATCCATATGCCAGTGGTTATTCAAAGGAACATAAGGATTATCTGCAGGAGGCCCAGCAGGCTACTGCCAGACTTCAGGAAGGAGATGCCGGATATCGTGCTCTGTGGCAGCATATACTGAATGTATCCATTGCAGATCTGAAGAAAAATTACGACAAATTAAGTGTGGAATTTGATATCTGGAAGAAAGAAAGCGATGTACAGCCATATATACCGGATATGGTTGAGAAGATGAAGAAGGACGGTTTTGCTTATGAGAGTGAAGGTGCCCTGGTAGTAGATGTAACAGAAGAGGGAGATAAAAAAGAACTTCCTCCGTGTATCATCGTTAAATCCAACGGGGCTACTTTGTATGCTACCACGGATCTGGCTACCATCGTAGAGCGTATGAAATTGTTCCAGCCGGATCAGATCATTTATCTGGCAGACAAAAGACAGTCTCTTCACTTTACACAGGTATTCCGTGTGGCAAAGAAAACCGGTATCGTAGAGCCGGGTATGCAGCTGGATTTCATTGGATTTGGTACAATGAACGGAAAAGACGGCAAACCGTTTAAAACAAGAGATGGCGGTGTGCTCCGTCTGCAGAGCCTCCGGGAAATGATCAGCGACGAAGTGTACAAGAAGATAATGGAGAACCGGGATTACAGTGAAGAAGAAGCGAGAAATATTGCCGGCCAGGTAGGACTGGCAGCTCTGAAATATGGAGATCTGTCCAATCAGGCTTCTAAGGATTACATTTTTGATGTGGAGAGATTTGCTTCCTTTGAAGGAAATACAGGACCATATATTCTGTATACCATCGTAAGGATTAAGTCTTTGATCCAGAAATATGTATCTCAGGGAGGAAAAATGCCGGAGGAGGTTCAGTACGAGGCTCCTGTCAGCGAAAGTGAGACCCAACTTTATCTGACACTGGGTAAATTTGCAGATGCAGTGGAAAGCGCATACAAAGAACTGGCACCGCACAAGATCTGCCAGTACATTTATGAATTATCCGAGGCGTTTAACCATTTTTACCATGAGACAAAAATTTTGGCAGAAGAAGATGAAAAGAGAAGAAATTCATATCTTTGTCTGATCCGGCTGGTACAGAAGGTGCTGGAGCAGTGTATTGACCTTCTGGGATTTGAAGCACCGGATAAAATGTGATCTTACAAAGAGACAGAATGTAGAATATAGAAAAGAGGAATGAGAATGTATCGCGATATGGCAAGGCTGATTATGTATGGTAAAGGTTCAGATTTTTCTATTCTGAAAAATCTGGCACAGATCATTGAAAAACTGGATCGTGGATCAGAAGTGGAAACCAGAGAGAGTCTGGTGCGGAAGGTGTATGACCAGGTGTATGGCATTTTGGATATATCTACCAAATATGGTTTTGATGAAAATCTGTGGCAGAGTTATGTGGCATATCTGCTGGCGATGGATGAAAATCCGTTCAGCATGATCTGTGAGACCGTGGGAGCGTCCGAAGATGGCACAGTTAACTCCATTGTGAAAAAAGATATGGATTGTTTTTACCACATTTTCAACTATGATTTCAGTTCTCTGCAGGAGACGCTGGAAGTGGACTGTTTTGATATACTGACGCATTATCATTCTATGGCAAAAGCAGAGAACACTTATAACAAAAGTGTCAGCGAAAAAGTGAGAAAACTGGCGAAAATGCTTCAGACAGCAGAGGATGGCCAGGGATTTTTTGAGGTTGTCACTGAATTTTACAAACGTTACGGCGTTGGCAAATTTGGATTAAATAAGGCTTTCCGTGTAACTCATCAGGGAGAGGAGATGGTGCTGGCACCGATTACTCATACCAGCGATGTGGAACTGTCTCATCTCATTGGATATGAATTGCAGAAGCAGCAGCTGATCGACAATACAGAAGCCTTTGTAGAGGGAAGAAAGGCCAATAACTGTCTGCTGTTTGGAGACAGTGGTACCGGCAAATCTACTTGTATCAAGGCCATTCTGAACAAGTATTATGATCAGGGACTGAGATTGATCGAGGTATATAAGCATCAATTCCAGGATCTGTCTACCATCATTGAGCAGATCAAAAACCGCAACTACAAATTCATTATATACATGGATGATCTTTCTTTTGAAGAATTTGAGATTGAGTATAAATACCTGAAGGCTGTTATTGAGGGAGGTCTGGAAGTAAAACCGGACAATGTTTTGATCTACGCTACTTCCAACCGCCGTCATCTGATCCGGGAGACATGGAGTGACCGCTCTGATATGTCTCAGGATGAACTGCACCGTTCCGATACCATGCAGGAAAAACTGTCGCTGGTAGCCAGATTCGGAGTCAGCATTAACTTCAGCCGTCCGCAGAAAAAAGAATTTGATTCCATTGTTCTGGGACTGGCAGCTGAGAATCCGGATATCACATTGAGCCAGCAGGAACTTCTGGCCAAGGCCAATGCATGGAGTCTTCGTAATGGCGGATATTCCGGCCGTGTGGCAGAACAATTTATCATACATTTGAAATCAATTGCAAAAGAGAAAGGAAAACAGTAAATGTTTGAAAGATTTTTCCCTGATTCAACGGTGGATTCAACCTATGATATTAACTATGAAAAACTTTATAAAGAGGGATATCGGGGAATTTTGTTTGATATTGACAATACACTGGTAGAGCATGGCAAAGAGGCTACGGAGCAGGCAAAAGAACTGTTCCGCAAATTAAAGTGTATCGGCTTCCAGTGCTGTCTTATTTCAAACAATAAAAAGAACCGGGTACGGACTTTTAACGAGGAAATCGGTGTCCATATGGTTTTTAATGCACACAAACCGGCGAAAAAAGGCTATTATTATGCCATGGAACTGATGAATACAGACAAAGAAACCACGGTGTTTGTAGGAGATCAGCTGTTTACCGATATATTTGGTGCAAAGCGTATTGGACTGCGGAATTTCCTTGTAAAACCAATTGATGAACACGAGGAGATCCAGATTGTGTTAAAGCGAAAATTAGAAAAAATCGTATTAAAAGAATACCGTGCCAAAAAAAGAGAGGAAAATAAGAAGAAAAAATGGGAAAAGAAAAAGCAGAAAAAATATTTCACAGCAAGCAGGTAGATGCTGTTATTCTTACCTCACCGGCCAATATGCGTTATATGGCCGGTTTTTGTGGAGAGGGCTATGTGTATCTTTCTGAAAAAAAACAGTTTTTAGTGACGGATTCCCGTTATACCATTGCTGCGAAAAAAGAAAGTCCCGATTTTGAGACGATATGCTATCAGGCAGGAGGGTATTATAGTGCTCTTTTGCAGACGGTGGAAGAAGAGCATATACAGAGACTGGGGTTTGAAGACCTGAACATGACAGTGGCGGAGTATGAAAAACTGAAAAACGAACTGGAGGGAAAAGATGTTATTTTGGTACCTCTTGGAAATTCAGTGAAACAGCTGCGGCAGATTAAAGAAGACTGGGAGATTCATCGGATACGCCAGGCAGAAGCCATTGGTGACCGGGCATTTAAGCGGTTGTTAGGAGAAGTAAAAGCCGGTATGACAGAAAAACAAGTGGCAGCCAGACTGGAATTTTTCATGAAAGAAGAAGGGGCTGAGGGACTTAGTTTTGATACCATTGCAGCGTCTGGTCCTCATTCGGCTATGCCTCATGCTGTGCCGACTGACAGAAAACTGACAAAAGGGGATCTTTTGACCATGGACTTTGGCTGTCTGTATCAGGGGTATTGTTCGGATATGACCCGCACCATAGCCATTGGTAAAGTGTCGGAAGAACAGAGAAAAATCTATGATGTGGTGAAAAAAGCCCAGGAGACAGCGTTAGCCGGAATCCGGCCGGGAATGACTGGAGCCCAGATTGATAAACTGGCAAGAAATGTGATAAAGAAGGCGGGGTATGGCGAGTATTTTGGACATGCACTGGGACATTCAGTGGGATTGGAGATCCATGAATCTCCTAATTTTTCCCCGAGAGAAGAGACTGTGATCCGTCCGGGTATGGTCATCACGGTAGAACCGGGCATCTATGTGGAAGGTGTAGGAGGCGTCCGGATCGAAGATGTAGTAGTTATTACCGAAGATGGATGCGAGAACATTACTCATTCCGCCAAAGAGTGGATAGAAGTGGAGGAATAAAGAGATGATACGACCAGATATATGTCTGCCGGTTGTAAGTAGTCTGCGGGACGCTATAGCAGAAGAAGTAAAAACATATGCAGCATTGCCGGTACAGGCAGTAGAGTGGCGTGTGGATTTTTTTGCCGGATATGAGAAAGAAATACCGGCGGTTGTAAAAGAACTGAAACAGATTCTGAAAGACAAAAAGCTGATTGTGACACTTCGTACGGAAGCAGAAGGCGGAGAGGCAAACGGAAGCCGTTTCGACTATGATGCGCTGGTGAGAACCCTGCTGGAACAGGGCGTGGCAGATTATGTAGATGTAGAGCTTAAGCGGGCGGAGCCGTTAAAGGACTGTTTTGCAGGCAGCTCACATACAGGAGTGATCGGCTCTTATCATGATTTTCATAAGACAGACAAAAAAGAAAGAATTGTAGAGATCCTTGATGCAGCCAGAACATATGACATGACAGTGGGTAAATATGCCTGTATGCCGGAGACAAAAGAAGATGTGGATACATTATTGGAGGCTACGGCACGGATGAAAGAAGCCTATCCGGAATTTCCTGTTATCACCATGGCCATGGGAGAACTGGGAAAGCCGTCCAGACTGTATGGTGGTCTGTATGGATCTTCTTTGAGTTTTGGGTGCGCCAGAGAAGCATCGGCGCCGGGGCAGGTGTACTATGAAGAGATGATATCGGTCTTTGACAAAATTTACAAAGGAAATCATCATATATCCCTGATCGGCTTTATGGGAGCAGGCAAATCTACGGTATCCAGAGAGTTGAAGAGACTGTCAGGAAGAGAAGAAGTAGATACAGACCAATGGATCGAGAAACATGAGAAAAGAAGTATTTCGGATATTTTTGCCACGGAAGGTGAGGCTTACTTCAGACAGTGTGAAACAGATATGTTAGATGAACTGGGAACCATGGAACCGTCTATTATATCCTGTGGCGGAGGTATGGCCCTGCGGGAGATAAACCGTAGAAAACTAAAGGCTATGGGAGAAGTAGTTCTTTTACAGGCATCACCGGAGACAATCCTGGAGCGGGTAAAGGACAGTACCAACCGTCCAATTTTAAATGGCAACATGAATATAGCATTTATATCAGACCTGATGGGCAAACGGCTGCCGGCTTATGAAAAAGCGGCCACGGTGAAAATTTCCACTGATGGAAAGACAGTCACTGAAATTGCGAAAGAAATACTTGAAAAAACTCATCAAATTTAATATAATGAATAAAGATATGTACGATATTTAGTCGCATGGCGACGGAAAGAGAGGAAATTATGGTATCAGCAGGAGATTTTAGAAATGGATTGACAGTGGAGATTGATGGAACTGTTTATCAGATCATAGAGTTTCAGCATGTAAAACCTGGTAAGGGAGCTGCTTTTGTTCGTACTAAGTTAAAAAATGTAGTAGATGGTGGTGTGGTTGAGAAGACATTCCGTCCAACCGAGAAATATCCACAGGCACATATTGATAAAAAAGAGATGCAGTATTTATATAATGATGGTGAGATGTACAACTTCATGGACAATGAAACATTTGAGCAGATCGCACTGACAGAAGAAAAAGTTGGCGACGCTATGAAGTTTGTAAAAGAAAATGACAATGTAAAGATGGTTTCCTATCAGGGAGATATCTTTGCAATTGAGCCACCTATGTTTGCAGAACTGGAAGTAACAGAGACTGAGCCGGGTGTGAAAGGTGATACAGCTACGAATGTAACAAAACCAGCTACGGTAGAGACTGGTGCACAGGTAGCCGTACCGATTTTTGTAAACCAGGGAGACAAGATCCAGATTGATACAAGAACGGGCGAGTATCTGAAGAGATTATAAGATACATCTTATATCAGAAAGTATTGTGAATCCCCATTCCGTTAGGAGTGGGGATTTTTTGCGTTATGAACCAATTTGTGCTATAGGATATGCCTATAACACATCTTTGTATTTATCTATTTTACAAATTCACAGTAAAATGATAGGATATGTATGTAAGATAAATAAAGCACTTTGGTGCAAAGCATAGACTATAACATAGAAATGAGGATGATAGAATGAGTAAGAAAAATTATGAAGAAAGAAATTTGAAGTTTGAGACATTGCAGTTACATGTAGGACAGGAACAGCCGGATCCGGTTACAGATGCCAGAGCTGTACCGATTTATGCATCATCATCTTATGTATTCAGAAATTCAGAGCACGCAGCAGCAAGATTTGGACTGAGTGATGCAGGTAATATTTACGGAAGACTGACCAATCCGACACAGGATATTTTCGAACAGAGAATTGCTGCTTTGGAAGGCGGCGTGGCAGCACTGGCTGTAGCATCCGGAGCAGCTGCTATTACTTATACCATTGAGAATCTTGCTCAGGCAGGAGATCACATTGTAGCAGCAAAAAATATCTACGGTGGTTCTTACAACCTGCTGGAGCACACACTTCCACAGTATGGAATCGAGACAACCTTTATTGATCCTGAGAATTTTGAAGAAGTAGAGGCAGCTATTCAGGAGAACACAAAGGCAGTATATATTGAGACTTTGGGAAATCCAAACTCTGATATTGTTGATATCCGTAAACTGGCAGATATTGCCCATGCACATAAGATCCCACTGGTAATTGACAATACATTTGCTACTCCTTATCTGGTTCGTCCGATTGAGTATGGCGCAGACATTGTAGTACATTCTGCTACAAAATTCATTGGTGGACATGGAACAGCCATCGGTGGTGTGATCGTAGACAGCGGTAAATTCGACTGGGAGGCAAGTGGTAAATTTGCTTCATTGACGGAACCAAACCCAAGTTATCATGGAATCAGCTTTACAAAAGCAGTTGGCCCGGCAGCATTTGTAACAAAGATCCGTGCTATCCTGCTTCGTGATACAGGTGCAACTTTGTCACCATTCCATGCATTTATCTTCCTTCAGGGACTGGAGACACTTTCTCTTCGAGTAGAGAGACATGTGGAAAATGCATTGAAAGTAGTAGAATATCTGAATGCACATCCTCAGGTAGAAAAAGTACACCATCCATCGGTATCCGATGATCCAAAACAGCAGGAA
>HF998323.1:3959-28048 GCA_000433735.1 Clostridium sp. CAG:167 | reverse complement strand
CGGTGGATCTATCTTTACTTTTGAAATCAAAGGAGATGATCAGAAGGCAAAAGACTTTATTGACAATCTGGAGTTGTTCTCTCTTCTTGCCAATGTAGCCGATGTAAAATCACTGGTGATTCATCCGGCATCTACAACTCATTCCCAGCTGAACGAGGAAGAACTTTTAGAGCAGGGAATTAAGCCGAACACCATTCGTCTTTCCATCGGAACCGAAAACATTGACGATATTATTGAAGATCTGGATGAGGCATTTAAAGCAGTTCAGTAAGGTGTTGACAAAAAAAGAGTAAATGTGATATGTTCATTGTAAATATATGAGCAGAGGAATAGAAAACATGGCATTATCACAGGAAGAATTAGAGCGGTATTCCCGGCACATCATTTTGAAAGGTGTTGGATTATCGGGACAGAAAAAATTATTGCAGGGAAAAGTATTGGTAATCGGTGCCGGTGGCTTGGGAGCCCCGGTGCTGATGTATCTGGCGGCCTCCGGTGTGGGTACATTGGGGATCATGGATGATGATGTGGTGGACCGGTCGAATCTGCAGCGTCAGATCATTCATGGTACAGCGGATATAGGACGGTCCAAAGTCCGGTCAGCGGCGGTCAGAGTAAAGGATATCAATCCTCATGTTGAGACGGTCCTTTATGAAGAAAGAGCTGAAGCAGAGAATCTGATGGAGATCCTTAGTAAATATGACTTCATTATCGATGCGGTAGACAGTTTTGCGTCAAAATTTTTAATCAATGATGCCTGTGTGCTGGCAAAAAAACCATTTTGCCACGGCGGCATCCGGGAATTTCAAGGGCAAGTCATGACCTATGTGCCAGGCTGTGGCCCTTGTTATCGTTGTATTTTTGAAGAGATTCCGGCAGATGGGCAGATTGACAGTTGTTCCCAGGCAGGAGTGCTGGGAACCATGCCGGGGATCATAGGAAGTCTTCAGGCACTGGAGGCCCAGAAATATCTGCTGGGAACAGGAGATCTGCTGACAGGAGCTATGTTGGTATTTGACGGCCTTTCCATGGAATTCCGGAAGGTAAAGTTTAGTAAGGCTTCTCCTTCCTGCCGTGTGTGTGGAGAAAAGGCAGATATAAAAACATTAGAAAAATCAGAATACGAAGTGGCAGCAGCCTGCCAGTGGAAAGGAAAGCAGTGAGATGAAACGGCAGATTTCGGTAGAGGATTGGAAAAAAATGGATCCGGAACAGACAGTTTTGGTAGATGTGAGGGAAGAGACTCAGACTCAGTTTGGAACCATAGAAGGAGCTTTGTATATTCCTGCCACAAGCCTTCATAAGCTGTATGAATTACCAAAAGATAAAAGAATTGTTGTTTTTTGCCAGAAAGGTGAAACAAGCCACGAAGTAGTGGAAGTGTTGTTGGATGCAGGCTACGATGCCTACGAGATGCAGGGAGGATATCTGGCCTACCTGGCGTCACTGTGAGAAGGGGGAGATATGTATGACATTGCAGCAGATTAAGTATGTGATTGCCATTGCTGACAGCGGTTCTATGAACGAGGCGGCCAAGCAGTTATTTGTATCTCAGCCTAGTTTGTCAGGCTCTGTAAAGGAGCTGGAAAAGGAACTGGGATTTGATCTCTTTATCCGGTCTAATAAAGGAATTGTCATAACCAGAGATGGAGAAGAGTTCCTCGGATACGCCAGACAGGTTGCGCAGCAGTATAATCTGCTGGAAAGCCGTTACATAGGAAAAGAAGTGAAAGAACATTTCAGTGTTTCCATGCAGCATTATTCTTTTGCGGTAAAAGCTTTTGTTGAAATGGTTAAGAAGGTAGGACTGGAGCGCTATGAGTTTGCAGTCCATGAGACCAAAACTTATGAAGTGATTGAGAATGTAAGAGATTCTAAAAGTGAGCTGGGTATTTTGTATCTGAATGACTTTAACAGACAGATACTGGAGAAAATTTTCAGGGACAACCATCTCAAATTTGAAAAATTGTTTGACTGTGATACCTATGTGTATCTCTGGTCAGGTCATCCTCTGGCAGGAGCCAGGGAAATTTCTATGAAAGAACTGGAGCCTTATCCATGTCTGGCATTTGACCAGGGAAAGAACAATTCTTTCTATTTTGCAGAAGAAATGATGAGCACTTATGATTATAAGCAGATCATCCGGGGGAATGACCGGGCTACCATGCTAAACCTCATGATCGGACTTAACGGCTATACACTGTGTTCCGGTGTGATCTGCGATGCTCTCAATGGAGATGATGCGCTTGCAATACCATTAAAAGAAAGTGAGAAGATGGAAATTGGTTATATTTACCGGGCCGGAACCAATATTAGTACATTGGGCCGGCTTTATCTGGAAGAATTAGTCAATTGTGCCAAATAGGATGCATACAATAAAGAAAAACAGGAAGTTTGTATGAATCAGAATCATTTTCTTGTAGTAGGTGACGACAAAAGACAAAAATATCTGGCAGAAGAATTAAGACAGAAGGGACATTTGGTGGCTCAGGCAAATGAGATCCTGCAGGGGGACTTTGAAGCATTGCTTCTTCCCTTGTCGAAAACAGCAAAATATGTACGGGAATTTCATGACAAATTTGCTTCCGGACAACTTGTGTTTGGGTGCAATTTTCCCGAAGAAATTGTGGACATCTGTGACGAGACAGGTGTCCATTTTGTTGATTATATGAAGGTGGCAGGAGTGGCATGTAAAAATGCAGTGGTAACAGCGGAGGCCACCATGGTGGAGGCAATCCGTCAGGGGGAGTGTGCCCTCTATGGCAGCCGGTGTCTGGTGGCCGGTTACGGAAGATGCGGGGAAGTGCTGGCTCAGAGGCTGGTACTTATGGGAGCAAAAGTGACGGTACTGGACCGGAATGTAGAAAAAAGGAGTAAGGCCCAGGGCGTAGTGCCGGCGGTTTATTCTTTTGAAAATGTGCCGGATGCTATTTTGACCAGACAGGATTTTGTGTTTAACACAGTGCCGGCGCCGGTTATTACAAAACGGATGATACACCGGTTTAATCCTGCCGTTACTATACTGGATCTGGCATCGGCTCCGGGAGGAGTGGATTTTGAAACCTGTCGAAAAAGAAAAATTTCTGCCAGATTGTGTCCCGGATTGCCGGGAATACATGCACCAAAAACATCAGCCCGAATACTGTTAGAAGTAATAGGAAAAACAATGTGGGGAGAAACTTCATGAGTGGACGGACCATAGGATTTGCAGTAACAGGATCTTTTTGTACCCATGAGAAAATCAAGAAAGTCATAGAAGAACTGGTAAACCAGGGAGAAAAAGTGATCCCTGTGTTTTCTCCCATCTGCCAGCACACCGACAGCCGGTTTGGCAAATGTGAAGATTTTATAAAAGATATTCAGAAAATAACAAAGGAAAAGGGGATTTTTACCATTCCGGAGGCAGAACCCATCGGTCCTAAGGCCCTTCTGGATGTACTGGTCATTGCACCCTGTACAGGCAATACGCTGGCAAAACTGTCGGCAGGAATTGCGGATTCTACTGTTTTGATGGCAGCGAAAGCTCATCTGAGAAATGACAGACCAGTGGTCATCGGAGTATCTACCAATGACGGACTGGGAGCTAATTTTCAAAATATTGGCAGCCTCATGAATCGCAAAAATATGTTTTTCATTCCTTTTGGACAGGATGATTTTATCAAAAAGCCTAATTCGCTGGTAGCCCATTGGGGACAATTGCCGGCTGCCCTGGATATGGCAGAAAAAGGGCGACAGATCCAGCCGGTTCTTCTGTCGCCCTATAATGTTATAAAATAAGGTTTACTTTATATTCCTGGAAGAAATAATGAATCTGAAGCAGGTAAGCAATCATCTGAGGACCTGCCATTAACTGGCCATACCAGGGAGCGCCATAGTCTTTTGGACTTTGAAGAAACTTCTGCAGAGAAGGAAGGTCTAACAAAGCCTTTAATTTGCAGTCGGGTTCCTTCAGGGCTGCCAGCAGCCGCTGAGTCAGCAGTTTTTCATATTGAGGATTGTATGATTTTGGGTAAGGGCTTTTTCGCCGGAATAAAATTTCGTCGGGGAGAAGCCCTTTTGCTGCCTGCCGCAGGATGTTTTTTACCAGACCGTCCTTTGCCTTCATATTCCATGGAATGTTGTATACATAAGATACAAGTTTAGGATCGGCAAAAGGCACTCTGGCTTCCAGACCGGAGTACATGCTGGTGCGGTCCATGCGGGTCAAAAGAGTCTGCATGAAAAACCGGATATTAAGATAGCCGATCTGGCGGCGGTTTGTTTCTGTTTCGTTTTCTTCCGGTAAAGGGGTGATATCCATGAGAGCCCGGTTATAAGTGTCCTGCACATATTCCTCCATACGAAGGAGTTCGCGCAATTCTTTGGAGAGAAGGTTTTTGCGTGGATCCAGTGTAGGCGTCCATGGAAACGTGCCTCCTTTTAAAAATTCTTCCCGATGAAACCATGGGTAGCCGCCGAAAACTTCGTCAGCACATTCTCCGGTGAGAACTACTTTGTGTTGTTTTGACACTATTCTACAAAAGTAGAGCATAGAAGAATCCACATCTGCCATGGCAGGAAGATCGTGAGCTTTGACGGAATCCTCCAGAAGATCTGCCTGATCCTCGCAGCTGCATTGCAGGTACTGATGGTCAGATTGAAGATATTTTACCATTTTTTCTACATAAGGTCGGTCCTGGGAAGGCTGGAAGGAGTTGGCCTGAAAGTACTTGTCATTTCCGGTGAAGTCAAAGGAGTAGGTGCAGAGCCGCTCGCCTTTTTGACGCAAAACCGCCGAACATATGGATGAGACAACGCTAGAATCAATGCCGCCGGACAAAAAAGTGCAGATTGGTACATCGGAGATCATCTGACGCTGCACGGCGCTTTGAAGCAGAAAGGAGGTTTTTTCAATGGTTTCCTCATAAGAATCCGTATGAGGATGGCTTTCCAGAGAAAAATATGGATGGATCCTGCTTCCCATAGGAGAGAAGACCACATAACAGCCCGGCGGCACCTGGTGGAGACCTCGGAAAACACCGGAATCGGGAGTGTGTGCCGGACCGAGAGAAAAGATTTCGTTTAGACCTGACAGATCCAGTTCCGGGTCAAGTCCCGGATAACAAAAGCAGGCTTTAGGTTCGGAGCCGAAGATCACAGTGCCATCTTTTTCTCCGTAAAATAATGGTTTGACACCAAAGGGATCCCGGAACAAAGAAAGAGTATTGTGAAATTCGTCATAAACAGCAAAGGAAAAAATTCCGTCCACTTCTTTTATAAAACTGTGACCGAAGGCAAGAAAGGAAAGGAGCAGTGTCTCTGTATCGGAGGAAGTGTCCGGTGTCAGGTTTTTCTTTTGGAGATTTTTCCTCAGATAGGGAAGATTGTAGATCTCACCGTTGTAGACAATATGAAAACGATGTCCTTCTATAGAACGGGACATAGGCTGTCTTCCATTTTCCAGATCCACAATAGAAAGACGGGTATGCGCCATTCCACAGTTGTCGAAAAGTGCTGTTTCCTGTTGGTCCGGACCTCGGTGGTAAAGAGAATTCATCATTTGCTGTAAGATTTTATGGTAATATTTTTCGTTTCCCTGAAAAATATTTTGCGGGTGATAAAAGCCGGCAATGCCACACATAAAAATACCTCCTGATAGAATGAAATAAGAATCCCCGGGGGATTTCTTTTCTTAAATTTATGGATAAGGGCTTTAAATTATGCGTTTTTAACGAAAAAACCACAAAAATAATTGATTATTATGTTAGTTTTTGTTATAATTTTCAATTAAGTGATATGAAAATTGCAAATATTTTTGGAGGATGATATAGATGAACAAGCGATTGAAACGGTTGGTGGCTTTGACTACTATCTCTGCTATGCTGGTTGGCTGTGGAAAGGATACGGCGGAGCAGGCAAAAGAGGCCAGGGAGAGTTTGAAGACGGATTTTTCTGTGAATTATGATGGGATTAAAACAGGCACAGTGGATGCCGGGGTAAGTGTACATGATCCATCAATTATGGAGGCAGATGGCAAGTATTATATATATGGATCCCATATGTCGGCGGCGGTATCAAAGGATCTTCGTACCTGGGATTACATGATCAATCGGGATACGCTTATTACATCCAACGGCTATGATTCGGCCAATCCGGTATATGGCAAGATTTATGATCTGAAGAAAGGACCTTTTTCCTTTACCGGTAAAAACAGCAGTGTAGTAGCTACAGACGGAGATGGCGGCGTGCGGCTGTGGGCACCGGATGTTAAATACAGCAAGAAGAAGGGGCTGTATTATATGTACTTCTGTACCAGTTCTACATTTAATACTTCTACCCTTGCTTATGCTACTTCTAAGAGTCCGGAAGGACCGTTTGAATGGAAGGGCAATCTGATCTACTCGGGATTTAATGAGAACAACATTGACAAGACCAATGTGGCAAAATATAAGGATAAAGACACAGCGTTGAAAGAATACACAGATGGTGGTATTTCTTACAACTACCAGGATTACCCAAATGCTCTGGATCCTACTATTTTCTGGGACAAAGATGACAGAATGTGGATGGTATACGGATCCTGGTCCGGCGGTATTTACCTGCTGGAGATTGATGAAGAGACCGGAGAGGTGATTCATCCGAAAGAAGATAAATCAGCCGGTGTAGATGCCTATTTTGGAAAAAGATTATTAGGCGGTGGACATACATCCATTGAAGGACCGTATATTTTGTATGATAAAGACAGCGACTATTATTATCTTTTTGTTTCTTATGGAAATCTGCAGCGTGAAGGCGGATACCAGATGAGAGTGTTCCGTTCTAAGACGGTAGACGGTGAATATGTGGATATGAATGGAAAATATCCGCAGAAGAGAGCAGGAAACCCGGCATACTTTGGACTGAAATTATCCGGAAATTACAGACTGCCAAGTCTTCCGCAGGCTTATATGGCTACCGGACATAATTCGGCTTTTATCTCATCTGATGATAAGCGCTATATTGTATATCATACACGCTTTGAGAACCGGGGAGAGACTCATGAGCCGAGAGCCCATCAGTATCTGATCAACGAAGAAGGATGGCCATGTATGCTTCCTTATGCAACAGGTGGCGAGACTGCTTCCAAGAGCGGCTATGATAAATCTTCCATAGTTGGTGAGTATTATGTGGTCAACCAGGGAAATAAGATTGATAAATCAATTGCGGAACCAGAAAAATGGGTGTTTACAGAAGACGGTTTCGTGTTTGGACAGGGCATGGATGGCACCTGGGAAGCTAAAGACGGCACTTATTATGTGCACATAAAGACAGCGCTTCCATCGGAAGACGGCACAGTAGATGCGGCGGATTCTTACAGCGGTGTGTTCTGCAAGATGAAAGATGAGGCAGGAACTGATGTAATGACATTTTCTGCTGTAGGAAATAACGAAAGTATCTGGGGGGTAAAGTATAATGGCAAATAATAAAAAACAGAAAATGACCCAGTACGAACGGGAGAAAATAAAAAAAGAAGAGAGGCAGCACAAAGCAGAGGAAAAGAGAAAACAGAAGCGTGAAAAGGATTTGGAAAACATGGGAAGGATCCAGAGGTTCTTTTATGCCGAAGAAAACCAGGGCAAGATCGATGTTGCTAAGGGAGTACTTGGCTGGATCGTAGTAACGATTGCTTCCTATTTATATTGGGCGTTGTTACTTTTGATGGCGTCTTTGTTCCTATTAAATGTGTGGCATGTAACATGGACTCAGATCAATCATTATTCTCTGATTTTGATGTGTATCACATCGGTTGTATACCTGATCTGGTCATACAGGAAAAAGAAGCGTGGATAAGAATTGGTATGTGTTATTGTCCGAAAAGGGAGTGCTTTTTGCCCCTTTTTGGACAATATGCACATAATATGATGAAAAAAGACACAAAAAACACAGTTTTATTATAAAAAATGACAATAAAAAAAGGGATTTTATATTGACTTTTGTACATATTCATAGTAATATTAAATGTGCTGAAGTCTTTTATTTTGCCTAAATATAGGACAAAGTTGATGAAATAAATTGTTAGGAGGAAGCTATGCGGCGCAAAAACATGACGACAAAAGTCAAAAAAACAGTTGCATTGTTTATGGCGACAGCGTTAGTACTTGGTTGTGGTGCTCAACATGTTGCAGTGAAGGCCGATCAGACAACGGCAGGAAGCAGTGCGGCGGCAACAGGAACAAGTGTTGCGACAACAGACACTGGCAACGGTTCCAGTAAATCCAGCACGGAAGATTATTCCAGCGAGCGTATTACTACTAATTATAGTAAGGTTAGTGAGAAATACACTTTGAAGGATTATACAGGTGAGGCAGTGTCTTACGATATTAGTAAAGCTGTAAAAGGAAAGATAAAGGAAAAACTTACAGCTGAGACTAAGGACTACACAAAGGCAGAAGAAGTTCTTGATCTGACTGCAGGCGACAGTGTGGATCTTGAAGTGGATGTACCGGAGGATGGATTGTACGATCTGAACCTGGATTACTATTCACACGATGCATCAATCCTGCCGGTATCCATGGAAGCAACTGTGGATGGCAAGTATCCTTTTTATGAAGCGAGAAATCTTAAATTTGAAACCACATGGAAACTTGCTGATACAGCAGTAAAGGATCGTTACAACAAAGAAGTTGTAGCAGTTCCGCAGAAGGTTTACCAGTGGGAGACAAAAGGAGTCTCTGATTCCAGTTACCGCAACTCAGATCCTTTAAAGGTTCAGTTGACAAAAGGTAAACATGAGATTAAATTCAGCATCAAAGAAGGAAACTTCTTATTAGGAAATGTTTCTCTGGCAGCACCTAAGAAGGCGGCTGCTTACGAAGGATCAGGTGTGGCAGATGGCGATGCACTGATCGAGATTCAGGGAGAGCATTTCAGCACAACCAATGATTCCGCAATACACGGTGTGACAGAGTATGATTCAGATGTGGATCCTTACACAGTAGGAGAGACACAGTTGAACACTTTGGATTCTGATTCTTTCAATACAGCAGGACAGAAAGTTACATATACTTTTAAAGTTGAGAAAGAAGGAAACTATAAGATCGGAATGAATTATCGTCAGTCAGAAAAAACAGACTTCCCAGTATTTACAGATATTGCGATTGACGGAGAAATTCCTAATGAAGCATTCCGTTCTTATGCTATGAAGTATGGTGCAGGATATCAGCAGTCCACTTTACAGGATTCCAAAGGAACAGATCTGACTGTTCATTTGACACCAGGCGAACATACAATTTCTTATACCATCAGCATGGACAACATTCGTTACATCATGGAGGCAATTGATGAGGTTATGTCAAAGGTAAATGACCTTTCACTTGAGATCACAAAAGTTGCCGGAACAAATGCAGATAAATACAGAGATTTGAAATTGTCCCGTTACATTCCAAATCTGGAAGAAACTTTAAAACAGTATGCAAGTGAACTGAGAGAACTTGAGCAGAGCGCGGTTAAATGGAGCGACAGTGATAACAATGTAGCAGTTATGTCTTCCATGCTGATTGCAGCAAAACAGCTGGAGAGTCTTGCTGAGAATTCAGATGAAATCCCATATCGTGTCAGCGAACTTTCAACCAGTACAAACTCAGTTAACCATTATCTGGCACAGGCTATTGACGACCTGCTTGGCAATGACCTGGCGATTGACCGTATCTGGATTTATCAGAACGATGCAGAACTTCCATCTATGCCGGGAGTATTCTCATCTATCGGAATGAGTTTAAAGAGATTTGTATCTACCTTTACAGATACATCTTACTCGACAAGAGAAACTGACAAGAGTCATTTGCAGGTTTGGGTAAACCGTTCCAATCAGTACATCCAGATCATGCAGAAACTGATCGACGAGAAATTTACACCTCAGACAGGTATTCAGGTAGATGTCAGCGTTATGCCTGACCAGAACAAACTGGTGCTGGCAAACTCTGCCGGCAATGCACCGGATGTTGCAACCGGTTTGAACTACACTATCCCATACGAACTTGGTATTCGTGGGGCATTGGCAGATATGACACAGTTTAGCGACTTCAAAGAGGTTGCATCTGTTTATGAACCAGGATTTTTCCTGACAGGTACGATTGGAGATAAAGTATACTCCATGCCTGAGACCATGAACTTCTGGGTATTGTTCTACCGCTCAGATGTTCTTGAAAAAATGAATATTGGCATTCCGCAGACGATGGAAGATGTTATTGATATGCTTCCTACTTTGCAGATGAGAGGTTTGAACTTCTATTATCCAACAGCAGGTATGCTTTTGATGCGTAACTTCCATGGTACGACACCACTTCTTGTACAGAATGGTGGAGCTTTGTACAATGCGACAGCGGCAGAAGGTACAGCTTTGAACAAAGAAGAATCCGTAAAAGGATTTACAGCTTTGACTGACTTGTTTACAGTATATAACCTTTCAGTCAATGTTGATAACTTCTATCAGCATTTCCGTAATGGAGATATGCCGATCGGTATTGCTGATTATGCTACTTATAATATGCTTAAGAATGCAGCTCCTGAGCTGGATGGTTCCTGGCAGATCGCCGTTGCACCTGGTACAAAGCAGGCAGATGGCACAATCGACAGAACTGTTTGTGGACAGGCAGAGGCAACTGTAATCTTTAAGAGCAATTCTGAAAGAGAAAACAAAGCATGGCAGTTTATTAAGTGGTGGTCATCTACAGAAACACAGGCTGAATATGGACAGACTTTGCAGATTTCATATGGTGATGATTATATCTGGCCAACTGCAAACATGGCTGCATTTGATCAGCTTCCACTGGATTCGGCAGACAAGAAAGTAATCGAAGACACTGCTAAGAATGTTGTGGATGTTGCCCGTGTACCTGGTACTTACCTTCTTGAACGAGAAGTAAGTAATGCCTTTAATGATATTTGCGTAAATGGTGATGAAGTCCAGACGCGAATTGATAAAGCTGTTAAGAATGTAAATCACGAGTTTGACCGCAAGTTGGAGGAGTTTGGATATAACGACAGCGATGGCAATGTCATCAAAGACTATAATATTCCAACCATAGAATCGGTTAAGAAAATTCTCGGAAGAGATGAAGACAGCAGTAGTAACAATAACGCTCAATAATTAAGATTGGATGGAGTGGAATATGGCAAAGAACAGTGTTGTACAAGAAAGTACAAAGAAAAAGAAAAGTAATATTCGCAAGCGCGAACATTCAAACTGGAACGGCTATGTCTTCATGGCACCATATGCGATTATCTTTATTGTGTTCATTCTGGTGCCTGTATTACTGGCAGTAGTCCTTTCCTTCACAAACTTTAACTCGATTGAGTTTCCAAAGTTTACCGGATTTTTGAACTACATAACACTGATTACCAGTGACGATGTGTTCATGCAATATGTATTACCGAACACGGTAGTATATGCGGTTGTGGTTGGTATCGGAGGATATGTTTTATCCTTCATACTGGCCTGGGCCCTTTGTAACCTGACACATTTACCTAGAACCATTTTTGCGTTGATCCTGTACTCACCAAGTATGACAGTTGGTGTTGCTATGACCGTATTGTGGAAGGTTATTTTCTCAGGAGACCAGACAGGTCTGTTAAACAGCTGGCTGATCAGCCTGGGAATCATTAATGAGCCTGTTATCTGGCTTGTTAATGCAAATTATTTGTTGACAATTGTAATTATTGTAGGTTTGTGGTCTTCTATGGGTGTTGGATTCCTTTCCATGATTTCCGGTATTTTGAACTCCAACGAGGAACTCTATGAAGCAGCGGCCATTGATGGTATTAAGAACCGTTTCCAGGAAATGATCTACATTACTATCCCTCAGATGAAACCACAGATGTTGTTTGCGGCGGTTATGTCCATTGTAAACGCATTCCAGAATGGTATGATCTCCACCTGGCTGACAGGTAACCCGTCGCCGGGATATGCCGCTCAGTTGATCGTAAACCATATCGAAGATTATGGTTTCCTTCGATACGAGATGGGCTATGCAGCAGCCGTTTCTGTTGTACTGCTGTTGATCGTGCAGTTGTTCTCAAAAGTATGTAACAAACTTTTGACTGACAAAGATGAATAATTTGAGAAGGAGGTTAAATCGTGGCATATAAAGGAAAAAGAATTAATCCTCAGAAGTTTGAAAGAGGACAGATTAAGATTATGATTATTTTGCTGCCATTGCTTATCTTTATGGCAATGCCATTGGTGTATATCGCTAACCATGCCTTTAAGCCGATGGATGAGTTGTTTGCATTCCCACCAACCTTTTTTGTAAAGAATGCAACACTTGAAAACTTTGAAAAACTGATCAAGTTCAGTAGAACATCCGGTGTGCCAATGAGCCGTTATGTGTTCAACAGTTTGATCGTAACAGTTCTTACCGTTGGATTATCACTGCTCTTTACAACCATGTCAGCATTTGCTCTGGCTAAGCTGAAATTTAAAGGCCGTGACATGATGATGAACGTCAACCAGATGGCTCTGATGTTCGTAGCAACAGCCGTTTTGATCCCAAGATACCTTGTAATCGCAAAGTTGGGATTGATCGATAATATCTGGGCACATATCCTGCCATTGATGGCGTATCCGGTAGCTTTGTTCCTTGTAAAACAGTTTACTGAACAGGTGCCTGATTCGCTGATAGAAGCGGCCTATATTGATGGGGCGTCGGATGTGACGGTATACCGAAAGATTGTTATACCGCTGATCAAGCCGGCGATTGCAACAGCAACCATCCTTGTATTCCAGCAGGTGTGGACCAATGTGGAGACATCAAACTACTATATTAATGATGATAGTATGAAAACTCTTACATTTTATATGAACTCAATGATCAATGTAAATAACACAGTAGCCGGTCAGGGTATGTCTGCGGCGGCAACGCTGATACTGTTTATTCCTAACCTTGTGTTGTTTATCATTCTTCAGAATGGTGTCATGAATACAATGGCTCATTCAGGTATCAAGTAAACCATTGCAATATAATAGAAGGATAGAGGCATTATGAGAAGAAAAAAGAAAATTTTAAGTCTGATCGCTTTACTTCTGATTGCAGTTGGTGTTACATCAGAAGTGAATACAGTGACTGCATCTGCTGAGACTCCATACAAGACCTATACGGTAGATGGTTACGGCAGAACAGAAGAGACACAGGCTGCTTACATTGCTAAAAGTACTGTAATCGGCTTTGGCAACCAGTCTATGAAAAACCCTAACGATCTGTTTGTTACAAAGGACGGAACTTTGTATGTGGCAGATACAGGAAATGCCCGCATCTTGATCGGAGATGCGGACGGAAAACTGATCCGTAAGATTGGTGAAGGAACCCTGAAAAAACCAATGGGTATTTTTGTAACCGATGACAAGAAGATTTATGTAGCAGACCATGATGCAGAAGCTGTGTTTGTATTTGACGAAAATGGCAATCTGCTGAATACATATGGTAAGCCGTCCAGTCCTCTTTATGGTGAAGGTGTTAAATACCAGCCATTAAAAGTAGTAGTAAACTCAGCTGGAATCATGTTTGTAGTGTGTGAATCTAATACCAATGGTGTTGTTGAGATCTCACCATCTGAGGGAGGAACATTCCTTGGATACTTTGGTACAAACTATGCAGCAACCAGTTTGCAGGACATTATCATGCGTGCTATTTTGACAAAAGAGCAGCGTGCCAAGATGGTAAGTAATACACCATCTACACCGGATAACCTGGCCATTGATTCAAAAGGTCTGATCTATACAGTAACACGAGGCGATGAAGAAAGTACATTGAAGAGACTGAATATTGCCGGTGTAAATATGATCAAGAGCAGCAACACTTCCGGTGTTTATGATGAAGCACCAGCCGCTGTCGCTGTAGGAAATCATGACAATGTGTATGTAGCTTCCCAGATGGGATATATCTATGAGTACAATGAGACAGGAGAGCCGCTGTATATCTTTGGTGGTAATGATGATGGTACACAGCGTGTAGGTCTTTCCAGCCTGGTAACAAGTATTCAGGTAGATAAAGATGATAACATTTATGTGTTGGATTCTGATAAAGCACAGATTCAGATTTATCAGCCAACTGAGTTTACCCAGAAACTTCACAATGCTTTGTATTTGTATTCAAAGGGTAAATATTCAGAAGCAAGAAAACCTCTTACAGAAGTTTTAAAGATGAACAGTATGTTTGACTATGCCAATAAAGCAATGGGCCGCTGCTATTTCCAGGAAGAGGATTATGAGAGTGCGTTGACATATGCAAGACTGGCAAAAGACAAAGAAGGTTACTCAGATGCGTTCTGGGAGACACGAAATGTATGGCTGAAAAATAACATCGTGCTGATGATTGGCCTGATCGTGCTGCTTTGGATCGTATACAAGGTGATCCAACTGTTAGACCGCAAGAAAAATATTCTTGCCGGACCAAGAAATGTGATTGGTAAGTTTAAGAAAAATAAGTTTGTATCCAATGTATGTTATTCTGGATATTTTATGAAACATCCAATTGATGGATCTTATGGAATCGCCAGAGAGGGAAGAGCATCTTTTGCATCCGCCAGTTTCATCCTTGTTATATTCATGATTGAATATGTAATCAACAAGTATATGTGTGGATTCCTTCAGAAGACGATCCGTGATGGAAGATACGAGATTTTCTCAGATGTTGGAGAAATCGTTCTTGTCATCGTTGCTTTGACAGCATGTAACTATCTGGTATGTACAATCAATGAAGGTGAAGGTACGATCAAGAAGATTTATACTTACTTCTGTTACTGCCTCCTTCCGTATGTATGTCTGACACCATTGAACTTTATTTTGTCTCATGTTGTTACAAACAACGAGCAGTTCCTGATCACATTGGTCAGCGATGTTATTATCTGCTGGGTTGCAGTATTGGCGATCCTTGGTATCAAAGAGGTCAATAACTATACTGGAAAAGAGACATTCAAGATTATATGTCTGACTATATTTACAATTTTGATCGTAGCGTTGTTAATCTTTATTATTTATGTACTGTGGGCACAGGTAATTGAGTTCATTAGTGCATTGTTCGGAGAGGTGGTGTATCGACTTGGTTACTAAGCATTGGAGAAAACTGGTTGCACTCTTTCTGGCTTCTGCGATGATCGTTGCAGGAACACCTGGAGTCCCACAGATGGCAAAAGCGGATACAGATACGACGCAGCAGAGTGGTGATGGCTCCACAGATCAGAGTGGCGATCAAGAAGAAGTGAAACAGGTCGGAGAAGATGGCGAGGTAGTCCAGAGCGGAAGCAAAGGAAAGATTGCCAAGAAAGACTGGATCACAAAGAAAGATTATGAACTGGTAGCTGAGAGTGATACATATAAGATGTATCTGTATGAAAAAAGACTTTCAGTTTTACTGGAAAATAAAGAAACCGGAAAAATTATCGAGTCCACATTGAGCGATGAAAAAGATGATGGAAACAGTAACCAGGCATGGAATGGTTACATGAAATCCGGTGTTGTTGTGAATGCCATTGTAGGAGTGAAGAACTCCTACCAGGCAGATCTTATTACAGCATCAAACACATTGGAAGTTACAAAGAATGATAAAGGTTTCAGTGCCAAGATTTTCTGGAACGAGTATCAGTTCGGACTTACTATGAATGTGACTCTGGATGGGGATAATCTGGTTGTTAATATTCCGGATGATTCTATCATCGAGAAAAAAGAAGGAACCTATATCAATTCCATCAGCGTATTCCCTATGATGGGATACACATTCCTGGGAGAGCAGGAAGGTTATATGCTTATCCCGGATGGAAACGGTGCGCTGATCAATCTGGATAACAAAGAAGGTAGGTATTCAACCGGATTCTCCCAGATGATCTATGGAACGGACAATGGATTTACAGAATCCACTGCAAAAAAGTACCTTTGGGAAAAGATTGATACGATCCGCGATGCCGGTGAGGTATTTGCTCCGATCTTTGGTATGGCTCATACACAGGAGCAGACCGGATATCTCGCGATTGTAGAAAAAGGCGAAAAGAGAGCCAGCATTGAAGCACACCCAAACGGAGTTATGGTTAACTATAACCGTTGCTTTGCTAAGTTTCTTATGAGAGATTTGTATGTACAGCCTTTGAATAACTCCAATTCCGGTACGGTAACACAGCCGGAAGCAGACAGAACACATTCTGACCTGCAGGTGCGTTATATACTGCTTAGCGGAGACGATGCCAACTATTCAGCCATGGCAACTAAGTATCGTGAATATCTGCTTAACAATAATCTGCTTACAAAGAAAGATACCTCTTATAACACAAGAGTGGATTTCCTTGGAACAGACCGTGAAGATTTCTTGCTTGGAACAACAGCGGTTACTATGACAAGGGCAGATGATATTGCAGGTATTTATAATGAACTTCAAAAAGAGGGCGTTTCCAGTCTGCTGACTTTGTACAAAGGATGGCAGTCCGGAGGACTTTATGATCTGCCGGTCAGCAGTTACAAAGCAGACAGCCACATTGGTGGAACATCGGATGTTACAAAGCTTATTTCTGATTCAGCAGCGAAGAATTACAATGTATATTTGTATACAGATGCTCTGCGTCTGAATCCTTCCACAAATACATTTAACTTTAATACCATTAAAAAGGTAAACAAGAGATTGTATGAAGAGGAAAAATATGCAGAAGTATATGACACATTCAACTTCCTTACACCGGAAGCATCCCAGAAGGATGTACAGAGTCTGGTAGAAGATGGTGTGGGAGATGGCGTTAAGAATTTTGCTTTCTCCGGAATCAGTAATACTTTGTTCTCTTACAGTTATAAGGGAGGCTTTTATCAGAGAAATTCTGTAGCTGATACTTATGAGAAAACACTGGAAACAGTAAGCAAAGATGCTAATTTGATGCTGGAAGAGCCATGTGCTTACCTTTGGAAGAATACACAGGCATTTTTGAATATGCCACTGGGAACTTCTGATTATATGTATATTGATGAAGAAGTACCATTTGTATCCATGGTATTAAAAGGTGTTATGCCGATGTATTCCGATTATGTTAACTTTGAAGCAAATAAACAGCAGTTTTTCCTTCAGATGGTAGAAGCAGGCGTTTATCCTTCCTTCTATCTTACAAAGGAAAATTCATCAAAACTGATCTATACAAATTCAGCCGATCTGTACAGTACAGAGTATGCGACTTATAAAGATTCTGTAATCAGTTATGATAAACAGCTTCGCGAGTTAAATACAGCTCTTGGGGATGCGAACATTGTAAAACATGAGCGCAGTGCAGATAATGTGGTAACCGTTACTTACAGCAACGGTGCAAAAGTGTATGTAAACTATTCAAACAGTGATGTAACTGTTGATGGAGAAATAGTAGGAGCAATGTCCTACACATATAAGGCAGGTGAGGCAGAATGAGTAAAAAGAAGTTGACGAAGGAAGAAAAACGAAAGTTAAAAAAGATCAAACCGGGCCGTCTGACTAAGAGGGATGCCCGCATGGGACTTTTGTTCATATCACCATGGATCCTGGGTGCATTGGTATTTTTGCTGTATCCATTGATTTCTTCTTTCTGGTATGCATTGAACAATATCCGTATGACACCACTTGGTACCAACTATACTTTCGTGGGTCAGGGAAACTTTACTCAGATTCTGCTGTCAGATGCTGAGTTCCCAACACAGCTTATTAACTATGTAGTATCCACGGTTATTTCCGTGCCGATCATCGTTGTATTTGCATTGTTGATCTCCATTATGCTGAATCAGCCGATTAAGGGAAAAGGATTTTTCCGATTGATCTTCTTCCTGCCGGTTATCATCGTAAGTGGACCAATCCTTGGCATGTTGAATGCAGAGGGTGCCGGAAGTATTACAGCTCTGGATACACAGGCTATTACAGATGCCATTAGCGGTTTCCTGCCAGCGGCACTGGCTAAGCCGATTTCCAGTATTTTTGAAAACATGATTACCATTCTCTGGTATTCAGGTGTACAGATTCTGATCTTCCTTTCTGCTTTGCAGAAGATTGATCCGTCTCAGTACGAAGCTGCTAAGATCGATGGTGGATCCGGATGGGAATGTTTCTGGAAGATTACATTGCCAACTATCAAACCAATGATTCTTTTGAACTGTGTATATACGATCGTATTTATTTCTAATAACGACCAGAATGAGATCATTGAACTGATCAAAAACGCTATGTTCTCCGGTACACGGGAGAAAGGATATGGATATGCATCTGCCATGGCATGGGTATATTCCATTGTGGTATTGTTGATCGTCGGTATCTTTGCTCTGCTGTTCATTACAAAGAAAGATGTATATGAAAAACAGGTTAAAAAAGCAAAGAAACAGATGAAGAAAGATGAGCGTGAGCTCAAGAGAGTAAGAAGGAGGAGTGCAAGAAATGCGGCAAAGCAAGCTAGAAAAGAAGCAAAATAAGGCTCGCGTGAAAGAGTATGCAAAGATTCGCGCAAAGTCAGGCAAGAAATTCTCCAAAGAAAAAGTGAGAAAGTTCTTCATGGGCTCTAAAGAGAAGCAGGGTTTCCTCAAAGTATTTTGCATTTATGCATTGCTGATCTGTATCGGCTTCATTTACTTGAATCCTATCCTTCAGATGTTGAGTAAGAGTTTCATGAACCTGGATGACTTGCTGGATTCATCCATTAACTGGATCCCTAGTAAGTTTATCCTGAGCAACTATGCACAGGCAGCAAAGAGTATGGATTTCTGGGCATCTCTTGGCAAGAGTATCATTCTTGCCGGTGTGCCAACCCTTTGTAACTTGATTTCCTGTGCCATTATCGGATATGGACTGGCTCGTTTTGAGTTTCCATTTAAAAAAGTGGTTCTGGCAGTTATCGTATTTACGTTTATTCTGCCTAGCCAGGTAACCATGATCCCTACTTATGCACTTTACAGTCAGATCGGAATCCTGGGAACAATCCTTCCATTTGTGGTTCCGCCATTGCTGGGAATGGGAATTAATGCACCGATCTTTATCCTGATCTTCTGGCAGTTCTTCCGCCAGGTTCCAAAGGTATTGATCGAAGCAGCCCAGATTGATGGAGCCGGATATTTTAAATCATTCTTTAGAATCTCCCTTCCATCTGCAACACCGGCGTTTATTACGGTTGGTCTGTTCTCCTTTGTATGGTACTGGAACGAGTCATATCTGACAGAGATGTATGTATCAGGAGTAATGACAAAGTCCGGTTGGACTTCACTGGTTATTCAGCTGGATAACTTTGCCAGCAACTACAACAGCTATGCAACAACAGCTGCATCCGGTGCAACCAGTATCAATGAAGCAATCAATATGTCGGGTACTATGCTTAGTATCCTGCCTCTGCTTCTTATGTACTTTGTACTGCAGAGATATTTTGTTGAGAGTATTGATAAGACCGGTATTACTGGTGAATAAAAAATCATATACAGTGTTAAGAAAGAGAGAGGACTGTTTTAGGGCAGTCCTTTCTTGCTGTATAAACGATAAAAAGACGAAAAACAGCGGTTTTATTGGTTGTTTTTATGTGTATCATGAAAATGTGTACATTATTTGAAAAAAAGATGAGTAAAAGTACATAATTTTTATAAAAAACAGTAGAACTTTTATGGTAAATGTGCTATAATCTCTTATAGCCTAAATAATCATGGAACTTTGTAAGAGCAAAGTTCAATAAAAGGAGGAAAATCATGAAGAAAAAATTGATGGCTTTGATGCTTTCTGTTTCTGTTATGGTTGGACTTACTGCTTGCGGTGGCGGTAGTGGTTCAGGCGGAGATAGTGGTTCAGCAAAAATTAGTGGAGAGACTGAGACTGTCGAGTTTGACGGTATCAAGTATTCAAAGGCAAAGGATCTTACTAGTGACAACATTGAACTGACTTATTTCCATTTCGATCAGGACGAGACAGTAAAAGCTCTGGCTGACCGTTTCATGCAGATTTATCCAAATATCAAGGTAAAGACTGTTTATGAAAATGTTGCAACTTACGATGACACATTATTGACTCTGGTATCTAACAGCCAGTCACCGGATGTAATTATGTACTCCGATGCTGACTTCGCATTGAGTAACTCTTTGCTGGCAGATATCACACAGCTTTGGAACTCTGACCCAGAGACTAAGAAACTGGCTGCTACAATCAATGATTGTGGAATTGGTATGTTCGGTACAAGCCACAGATATGCAGTACCTGTTAAGTTCTTCCCAGGTGTTATGTATGTAGACCTCAACGTATTGAAGAAATTGAACATCGATGCTCCATCCAGAAACTGGACATGGAAAGATATGATTTCTTTGATCAAAAAGGCAACCGTAAAAGATGCTCCAGATGGTGGTGCAGCTTACTACGGATGTGGATACTACAACAGACTTGATTCTTATTACGGAATCGCTGCTGCTCAGAACATTAAAGGTGAGTTTGGTTTCGATGGAAAGAAATTCGACCTGAGTATTTGGGCTGTTGGTGAGCAGGAGTTTGCTGGTTTGAAACAGGGCGGATACATCGCTCCAGTAAAAGACTCTATGGAAATGGAGAACTGGATGGGTGACTTCGCAGCTTGGTGTGGTGCATCAGGTCGTGTAGCATTGTTTACAGAAGCATTCTGGACATTCCAGGGAACATGGAATACAGAAGCATTCAAACAGTATAACCTGGATATCGTTCCTTATGTTGTACCTGCTGTAAACAAAGATGATGCAACAAAAGATCACCATAGTATTGCAACAATCGACTTTGGTGGATTGACAACTTCTTGTAAACACCCTCGTGAAGCATATGAGCTTCTGAAGTTCATGAGCTTTGGTAAAGATGGATGGAAGACAAGAATCGCTCTCTACAATGACGAGTCTAAGACAAATGCAAATGGTCTTGCACTGAAATATGATGTAATGCCAGCTCCTATCACCACAGATTCTGAAGTATGGGATGCTTACATCAAGATGTACTGCAAGGGCATGGATGATACTCATGTAGGTTACTGGAAAGAGTACTTCAAGAGTTGTATGCAGCCTATCCCTTATGGATGGACTAGTATCGCAGGTTACTGGAACTACTGTGATGAATACTTCAACAAGATTGGTATCCATGACAAAGTTGACAGTGGAACATCCAAAGCTGCTGACTACGCAGATGAGGCTACTAAGAAGGCTGATTACTATCATGCAAAAGCAATGATCGAGTACTTCGGACCAAGTGGTTACAATGTTCTTTCTGACGCTGAAGTAAAAGAATATACTGATATGCAGAAAGCAAATGAGTAATTGATAATTTGACCGATATGTGTTAAATTATTTGTGGAGGCAAGGCGATTATGCCTTGCCTCTTTTTTCTAAAATAAATAAAATCTGGAGGAAATTATTATGGCAGCAAACAATCAAGTGAACTACAACGAACCGTGGATTTTACAGCGTGCAGATCCATATGTATTTTTTAAAGATGGTTACTATTATTTTACCGCTTCTGTTCCGACTTATGACGGAATTATTCTGAGAAGATCCAAGACATTAAATGGTCTTGCGGAGGCAGAGGAAAAAGAAGTATGGCATAAGCACGAATCCGGCTTAATGAGTGAGCATGTATGGGCTCCGGAAATTCACTATTTGTTTGGCAAATGGTACATTTATTTTGCAGCTGGCGAAAAGGAAAATATCTGGAATATCCGCCCTTATGTATTGGAGTGTCAGGGACAGGATCCATATAATGATCCATGGATTGAAAAAGGCAAGATGACTCGTGCAAAAGACGATATTTTCTCATTTGAGGCATTTTCACTGGATGCTACAATTTTTGAAAATAAAGGAAGATATTATTATGTATGGGCTGAAAAGGTAAGTGTAGGACCACAGATTTCTAATCTTTACATTGCAGAAATGGAAAATGGTTATACATTGAAGACTGTTCAGGTTCTTCTTACCACACCGGATTATGACTGGGAAAGACATGGTTTCTGGGTAAACGAAGGACCGGCAACAATTCAGCATGATGGTAAGATTTATCTTACATATTCAGCCAGTGATACAGGAGTAAATTATTGTATGGGAATGTTGACAGCAGATCTGGATTCTGATCTTCTGGATCCACTTTCATGGAAAAAAGAGCGTTATCCTGTATTACAGACCAACAATGAACTGGAAATTTACGGACCGGGTCACAACTCATTTACAGTAGATGAAGATGGAAATCCGATCATGGTGTATCATGCCCGTAAAGAGGCAGAAATCGAAGGAAACCCTCTTTACAATCCAAATCGTCATGCAATGCTTATGAAGATTCGCTGGGATGAGAATGGAAGACCGGTATTCTCATATGATAATTAACTAGGAGGTATACCCCGTGGCAAAACTGATTATTAATGAAACCAATAAACTGGATCGAATCGAGCCGGAAATTTATGGACACTTTTCAGAGCATCTGGGACGCTGTATTTATGAAGGAATTTATGTGGGTGAAAACTCAGATATTCCCAATGTAAATGGAATGAGAACTGATGTAGTAGAAGCACTGAAGGAGCTGAAAGTTCCTATGCTTCGTTGGCCGGGTGGCTGTTTTGCAGATGAATATCACTGGAAAGATGGTATTGGACCAAAGGAAAATCGCAAAAAAATGGTAAACACCCATTGGGGCGGTGTGGTAGAGGATAACAGTTTCGGAACCCATGAGTTTATGGAGTTGTGTCGCCAGCTTGGATGCAAGACTTACATCAATGGAAATCTGGGAAGCGGTACTGTACAGGAAATGTCAGAGTGGGTTGAGTATATGACCTTCAATGGTATTTCCCCGATGGCGGATCTTCGGAAAGAAAATGGCAGTGAGGAGCCATGGACAGTTGATTTCTTTGGTGTAGGAAATGAGAACTGGGGCTGTGGTGGTAACATGACACCAGAGCACTATGCTAATGAGTACAGAAGATACCAGACTTATGTAAGAAATTACGATCCTAAGAAACCGATCAAGAAAGTATGCTGTGGTGCCAATGTAGAAGATTACTTCTGGACAGAGGGTGTCATGAAAACAGCCTTCTCCCATGCAGAGCAGTTCCATGGATTTATGGATTATTTGTCACTGCACTATTATGTGCATCCGGAAGGCTGGGAAATCAAAGGATCCGCTACAGACTTCAATGAAGAGGTATGGTATAAGACTTTGAATAAGGCATTGTTTATGGATCAGTTGATCCGCAAACATGGTGCTATTATGGATCAGTATGACCCGGAGAAGAAAGTGGGCATGTGTGTAGACGAATGGGGATCCTGGTATACATGTGAGCCTGGAACCAATCCTGGATTCTTGTATCAGCAAAATACCGTCCGTGACGCTTTGATTGCAGGCATCACTTTGAACATCTTCAATAAGCACTGTGACCGTGTTAAGATTGCAGCACTGGCACAGATGGTTAATGTATTACAGGCTGTTCTTCTCACAGAGGGAGATCAGATGATCAAGACACCGACCTATCATGTTATGCACATGTACCGTCATCATCAGGGAGCAACACTGTTGGAAAGTGCTGTAACCGGTGTGGAAGAGATCGGTGTAGAGGACTGGAAAGTTCCTAAGATCACAGAATCTGTATCGATGGATGCAGATGGTATTATCACGATTACTATGAATAACCTGTCCATCGAGTCAGAAGAGACAGTTGATATCCAGCTGGCTGAAAATGGATACAAAGTAGCGGAGGCAAAGGTTGTGACTGAAAATGATATGCATGCCATGAATACATTTGAAGCACCAGAGACAGTAACAGAGAAAGATCTGACAGGATATACAGAGACAGCAGAAGGAATTCGTGTTGTTATGCCGAAGAACAGTGTTGTTGAGCTTCGTCTGAAGAAATAAAGATGGAACGGATCTGTAAGAAATGCCTGCTGCGGGAAATGGCAGAAGAAGAGGGTAAAAAGATTGAAATTTACCGGGAAGCCATTAAAAAAGAAGATAGAGTATCCGAGGAAGAATACGAGGAAAGGCTTACAAGCTGCAAGCAGTGTGAGCTGCTAAATGCCGGAACCTGTGGAGCCTGCGGATGCTATGTAGAACTTCGTGCCACCGCAAGGGCGGGACATTGTCCTCATAAAAAATGGTAAAATAAAAACCGTCACTCCCGATAAAGGGAGT
>HF998323.1:0-3922 GCA_000433735.1 Clostridium sp. CAG:167 | reverse complement strand
CAGACAGTCAGATTATTTCTTTTTCACGGTAACTTTTACAGTGGATTTGATCTTTTTGTAGCTGACTTTTACAGTTGCCTTACCCGGTTTTTTGGCTTTTGCCTTACCTTTTTTAGTAATAGTAAGAACTGATTTTTTGCTGGAAGACCATTTAAGAGAGGATTTCTTAATACCATATGCTTTTGCTTTGTAGGTATAGGATTTACCTTTTTTCAAAGATTTCTTCTTCTTTTTGATCTTAATGCTTGCTTTCTTTACTTTGATCTTTTTAGTAAGAGTTTTTGTTACTTCGCCTACCTTTACAACTGCGGTAATGGTGGCAGTACCTTTTTTCTTGGCAGTAAGTTTGCCGCTCTTGTTTACGGAAACTACTTTCTTTTTTGAAGATTTGTAGGTGATGCTGTGGGCCTTGCCGCTGACACCGGATACAGAAAGTTTTGTAGTTTTTCCCGTGTTTCCTCCAACATATAAGGTAGTGGCACCTGCCTGGAGGGAGATTGGTTTTTTGACACCCCAGATCGTGTGGTTGTTTGTACCAATAGCGGAGAAAGTCATTGTTTTTGCGGAAGTGTTTTCAGCTGTCTGCAGGAAGAAGACACCGCTGTATTTTACGCCGGAGATCGTGGCATTCATATAATAAGTGCCATCTTTTTTTGCCCATGTTCCGGTAACACCACCTGTGATGGTTCCGTTTGACTGCAAAGTAACTGTCTTGGTTTTTATGATGCTTGCAGCGTCATTCTGGGTTCCGTGGTCTACAAAAGCATATTCTCCGATAATGTCGTCATTACTATAACCGGTAGCGGAAATCTTATCGCCTTTATTTTCATATGGAGCCGTAACAGGCCATCCCTCTTCATTTAAGAACTGCTGATGAACTCGTACTTCATGAGTTTCATCCCGGCGCTCAAAACGAGTGTGATAGATCAGGTAACGGCTGTTATCTTTGCTGTCGATCAATGCGGAGTTGTGGCCGGGTGCTTTGTAAGCACGGTCTAAGTAAGGAAGTTTGTAGTTTCCCATTACCTTGATGCCGATATCCTTGTGGCTTTGTCCGGCATTTGTAAGAACCGCATTGTGTCCGGCAGCGTCGGTATAAGGTCCGTCCGGTGATTTGGAACGGAACAGACGCATGTTGTAGCCACCGTTTTGTGCCAGACCCTCATAGGAAACATACAGATAATAATAATCACTGTCCTTATCGTACAGGATGTATGGTCCCTCGCCGGATTTGCGGAATCCGCCGGCAATCTTGGTGCCGAAATATTCGTCTACCACACGGCCATCAGCTGTTTTGGAATTTTTGCCCGGATAAATTACTTTACCTGTGGTCTTGTCAAGTTCCAGAATGTAGATACCGCCGGACCAGGATCCGTAGGTCATCCACAGCTTTCCATCTTTGTCTTCAAAAACAGTCGGGTCAATGGCGTTTGGTCCGTAGGCATTGTTGTAGTTGTTGCCGGTAAACCATTCACTGTTGACGCCATCTTTTAAAGTACCGTTGTTAATGAGAGTCTGGATGTTTGTATTTTTATAATTTTTGTTGATGTTACTGTTGCCGTCTTTCTGGTCTGTCTTGGTAAAACCAGAGTATACCAGAGTGTCTACAAAGGTATAAGGGCCTTCAATGTTCTGCGATACTGCATAAGAAATGACAGAACGGATGGCTGTGGAACTGGTACAGAAATAAATCATGTAAGCACCTTTTGTGCCATCTGTATTTACATAGTCTTTATTCCAGAATACATCCGGAGCCCACACACTGAATCCACCTTTGGAATCGGAATCATTTTCTCCTGCCCAGGCAAATGATTTTTTCAGATTCTGGGAAAGGTTCCCGTACAACTGGTTGTTTGTCTTGGCATAACCATTGGTAAAAGTTTTCCAATTGATCAGATCGGTGGATTTGGCAGCATCAATGTGAGAGCCAAATACATAATAAGTTCCTTCCTTCGATACGGCTACAGACGGGTCGTGAACCGAAACCCTGGCCGGTGTTGTGGCTGCCTTTGCGGTGGAAGACTCGAATCCTGAGCCGGGACTGAAAACAGTGGCGAGACTCAGAGCTGTGGTCAACACATAGCTGACAACCCTTTTTGCGTTTTTGCGCATGAAAATACCTCCTTATATTGCTTTTTTATTTCATATCAATTATAATTCAAACTAATGACTATGTCAAAAGAAAATAAATGGAAAGAAGGTATTTTTTGTGAAAAGGAAAATGCGGTTTTTAGGGGGCATCCTTGCTGCGATCATGTTTGTTACGGCATGTCAGAAAACCCAGGTAGTAGATGAGAGTGTCAGTGGACTGAAGGAAGATGAGGTGGCACTGGTAAAATGCGATGAGGGAAATCCCATGGCCGGAAAGTCAGATACAGGGGATTATATATATGGAGGAGATCCATCGGTCCTGGTAGACGGAGATACGGTGTATGTATATACCGGACACGATATTTCAAAGGATGACCAGGTGGAACGAAAGGTTTACAACATACCGGAATATCTTTGTTATTCTTCAAAAGACCTGAAGACCTGGAAGGCAGAAGGCAGTGTGATGAAGGTAAATAAAAAAACAGTGGACTGGACCAGCAGCAATATGTCAGCCTGGGCTTCCCAGGTGGCAAAACACTATGACAAGAAGGCAGGAAAAGACCGGTATTATTTATATTATTGTACCTGGGACGCTACCAGCCAGGGAAAACAGTCCATCGGCGTGGCAGTGGCAGACAAACCAACAGGCCCGTTTGAAGACATCGGAAAACCTCTGGTACAGGGAACAACCACCGTATCCCAGAACAGCAACTGGGACGACATTGATCCTACCGTATGGGTAGAAACGGGCAAGGACGGAGAGGAACACCGGTATCTTGGCTGGGGCAACAGCCGTTTTTTTACCTGTGAACTGAACGAAGATATGATCTCGGTAAAAGACTTAAATGGAGATGGCAAGATCACTTACGCCACCAGCATAGAAAAAGGAGACATTCTGCCAAGGGAAGTCAGCGGTTTTACCGAGGCGCCATGGTTTTACCGCAGACAGAATGAAAAAGGAGAATATGTAGGTCCATACTATCTGTTTTATGCCAGTGGATGGCGGGAAAAGATGGCTTACTCCACAACGGATGATCTTATGACGGGAACCTATACATGGGGTGAGAGCATTATGTACCCAACGGCTACATCCAATACCAATCACGAGGCTGTGTTTGATTTTAAAGGCAAAACTTATTTTGTATATCACAATGGTTCCCTGCCCGGTGGAAACGGATACCGCCGCAGTGCCTGCATCCGGGAACTGAAATTTGGCAAAGATGGATCCGTGGAAGAGATGGAAGAGACTGCCATAGGACTGACCGGTACAACCTATGTGATACGAGACGGAGAAAAACAGGAACTGGCCCATGCTCCGTTTAACAATTCATCCAGTGATACTTTGTATCCGTATAAGAGGATTAAGATCAGTACGCTGTTTACCACAGGAAAAGAGGTTGACAAAAAATGGGTATTCCGTTCAGGAAAAGCCGATGAGAAAAATGCTGCCTATGTGTCCATAGAGGCAGAAAATAAGCCGGGACTTTATATTACAGCCAATGCAGACGGCAGCGTCACACTGGCCCAGGATGCGGATGCATCGGAACAGACGGCCAAAAACCAGACATTCAGAACCGTAAAAGGTCTGAAAACTTCCAGGGGGACATCCTTTGAAAGTGTGGCGTATCCGGGAAAATATCTGGTGTTAAAAGATGGCATGTTGAAACTCGGAACAAAGGAAGACAAAGAGGAAGCGACGTTCTATATCGATAAAAAGTAAAAATGGTTTCAAGTAAAAGTATGCTTGAGAAAATAAAATAACCACAAAAGGAGGCTTACAAACATGATAAGAAAAAAACTATTAGCAGCGGCACTGGCGGTAACCATGGTG
>HF998322.1:12099-36497 GCA_000433735.1 Clostridium sp. CAG:167 | reverse complement strand
ACCCCCCCCCGCCTGTCTGGGCGGTGCTGTTTGGCGTTCCTGGGTAGGATCCGTTATGCCTTGAATTTCATGGACTTTTTAATGCCGGTCTTTTTGTTAAACAATTTTTTATATGCTTTTTTCTTTTTAGCCGGTACTTTAAATACGGCTTTTTTGTATATGCCCTGGAAGGCTTTGGCTCCTACTGATTTTATTTTTGGGGATTTAACTACAATGGTTTTCAGGGAGCGGCAGCCGTAAAAGACTTTTGCTTCGATTTTTGTTACATGTTTGCCTATGGTTATTTTCTTTAATTTTTTGGAACCTTTGAAGGCGTTTTTAGAGACGGAAGTGACAGTGTAAGTCTGACCGTTTATCTTTACTTTGTCCGGTATGGTTACAGCAGTCACATTCTTTTTCGCCGGTGCCTGATAGGACAGTGTTTTCTTTTTGGTATCTGACACTTTGTAGGATGCCTGTTTTATTTTCAGGACAGAACCCTTTTTCGCAGTCTTATCTGCATCACTTTGTGCTGTGGCAGTGCCTGTATTCAGTCTGCCACCAGATGGCTGGGAAGAACCTGGTGTCTGGGAGATGCCGGGAGTAGTTGTAGATCCGGGTGTCGCAGGACCGGGGGCAGGGGACGGTTTTGTATCGGATGGTGTGTTGTCCGATGAGTTATCGGAAGAGCCGGAACCTGACTTGGATGCTTCTGCCGTGTTGCCGTAGGAACCCAGATTGACTCTGTTTCCGTTTGGAGAAGGTTCATCTGCGTAGGAGGCGGATGGATCACCGGCGTCAATACATGGACTTGTAACTTTGTCCTTTACCCAGGAAGAACCATTCCATCGGCCGGCTGTGGATTTCAGGTGAAAATCTCCGGCTGAGGAATCGGCAAAACAAGGATCTTTTGAAATACAGCCGGTGCCATAATCACTTAATGAATCATTGGCCTTTTTGTTGTAGACGCAGGAGTAGGTGATGTCGGTTCCTTTTCTGTTTTCGGCACTGCTTCCGGAAAGAGACAGTGTCGTGTCGTTGTTTGCGAAAATACTGTTTTTAATGGACGGCAGTACGGAACCGCTGTAGCGGATGCCATTGGCACATCCGGTAACGGTCAGGTGGTTCAGTGTAAGCTGACTGGTAATGTCTTTGGCAGAGTTCTCATTGCTGCCATCACTGGTAAGGTGGGCAGATATGCCGGTTCCGTTGGTAAAACCGGAAATCTGACAGTGAGATATATCGATCAGATTGTCTGTATCCGGTGTGTAGCTGGCCCAAAAAGAAATACCGTAATCGTCGGAGTCACTCTGTTCACCTTTTCCGGTTATGGAGACATTCTGCAGCTGAATCCGGCTTGCCAGAGTCCGGTTGTCGGCCCAGTTTCTCAAGTTGACGGTGATGCCCCGTGCCACATCGTTCATTTGACAGTCTTTCATATACAGGGTAGTTGGAAGGTCTTTGGACGGTTTGCCGTCTATTTCTACCAAACCGGCCAGAATCGATGCTTTATTTTCAAAAATACAGTTTTCAAAAATCGTAGCCGCGCTCTCATCGGCGTAATCCCCACCGGCCCAGGAGGCATTCAAGTTAATGGTGTCAGAATAAATAGGACCATTCTGCCCGATAAACCGGATCGGTGCGGATTTCGTACCTTTGGCAATGAGTTTTCCGGTGGAATTTACCTCGATGCCAGAGATCAGATAACAGGTCTGTCCCGGAGCAATAGTGACGGTTCGGTTGTAGTCAATGGCCGGTTCCTGCATACGGTAGCAAAGACCTTTGATTTGGCCCAGGTAGCCGGTAGAACGAGTGATCGTGTCCGGTTGTTTTGGCGTACATTTTACGACTTCCGCATACTTTCCTACATCGGCACCGTAATTACAAGTGTTAGCGGCGTAAGTTTTTGTTGTGTCAGAGTTAACATTGGCGCCGATGGTAACTTTTACAGGAGCATACTGATTGGCAAGGTCGCCAGTTGTGTCGGGATTTCCGATAAATTGATTGCCTTCCACTTCGTAAGTGGCATACCCGCCTTTCAAGGTACAGGCAGGTCCCAGCAGTTCACTGCCGGTGGTATTGTGAAAAATATTGTTCCGAATGACCGCATTAGCAGCCCAGTCAATGTAACTCATTCCTTCGGAAATGGAGTTTTCGTAGTATCCATTGGTTTCAAAGTGATTCCCTTCAACCAGACAAGAAAGATTTTCCGGGTAATCGTAGCCGGTCTGAGTAGCCAGAGCGTGTCCCATGCTGCGGAATGTAGAGTTGGTTATTTTTATGTCCAGTTTTCGGTCCATGGTAGGAAAACAGATGGCAGAAGTTCCGTTTACCAGGTCTTTTCCGTCAGCTTTTTTAGCTGTGGTTACGCCATCGCTGTCAAAAAGACAGTGATCTACCGTAAGGCTGAAACGCTCGTCTTCCTGGTCGGAAGTGCCGCCCGGAGCGATGACACCGGAATCAGCGATGTTTTCTCCGCCGTCGATAAATTGGCAGTATTCAAAGGTGGCACTGCGGCAGGAGCGTTTGGTGTCGTCTTCAATCTGAGTATCAAGGATGATGTTACCCCAGCTGGTGTCATTTTTGTCTGTTTTGAAGATGATAGGTTCTTCTTCTGTACCCTTGGCAGTAAGAGAGCCGTACAGGATACGCAAAGATGCACTGGAAAATACATCAATATCGTCTATCTGGCCGTGGCTTGTATTTCCCTGGCCCAGGCAAATAGTAGTTCCCGGATCGATGGTCAGATCTCCGATAATGACCGGACTGATCAGAGAACCATCTGTCAGGATGTAGTAGATATTATCTTTAGTCCAGTGCTGGGATCCCTCGATCCTTCCATAGATCAGCACAATCCCTTTATCCTCTGCCGCTTTTGTCGTGCTGGCAGAAAGGGAGAGTGGGCACAGGCTCAGGATCAAAGACAGGATCAGTCCTGTCACAAGAAATTTTTTTCCACATTGTTTCATAGAGTTTTCTCCTTTCACACTTTTATTAGCATGGTCTGATTTTACTCTATGAGGAGGGGATTACATAAGTTTACATTTGTCTCAACTTGAAAAATCGCCGTTTTCCCGGCTGTAATAAAATTGCAGTAAGCCGATTCTTGATTTGGTATGGGTCTTTTCATTGATGGAAGCGATGTGCCGGTACAGGGCTGCTCTGGAAATATAAAGACTGGCGGCAATGTTCTGGACGCTGTCATCGGATTCAAGAAGTGCCTGCAGTACATCCTGCTCCCGGCTGGTAAGGGAGTACTGTTTTACGAAACGGTCAAAGGCACCTTCCTTTGGTTCGGAAACAGGTAAAGGGACAGCGTGGGAAGTCTTGCTGCAGTCAGAGTACAGATACAGGGCAATGCTGATGATAACAAAAACCAGCAAAGCCACAACGCAGATGGCCAGCGTATGGCTGCGGGAAAGATAGGTAACGGAGATGGTTCCCATCACACCGGCTGCGATGTTGTTGGCTGCCCGGCCAAAACCAGCCCATAAAGAGGGAGAATTTGTCCGGAGAGCGTAGGCCATAAAACTGGTGGTAAAAAAGACTGCGAAAAATCCGGCCGACAGGTAAAAAATGATCAGACTGGTCAGGAACAAACCGTCGGAAAGAATGATCAGCAGACATAAAACAGACAGCACGGTAACGCAGTACATGATCAGATTCATGTAACGGCGGTCATGGATATCAAACAAGATCCCGGCAGTCAGGCCGCTGAGAGCCAGCAGCAGACGAGGCCAGCGTCCCACATCCATCGTCCCCTCTGCATGAAAGTAGGTGATCACATTGTCCAGCCCTGCAAAAATCACAGTCATGGCCAATATGCACACAAACAGGGCAATGCCTGCCCGCCGTGTCGGATGGGTAGAAGCAGGAGAAGAGGAATCTGCCGCCGGGACAGGTTCTGTCCTGCTTTGCAAACGAAGAATAAGAAAGGTCAGCAAAATACAGGCAGCCAAAAGAACAAAAGACTCTAAACCTGCCAGATGAATCACATTGTTATTTAAAAACTGAAACAGTAACCCCAGTGTATAAGAACATCCTATCGTCTTAGCCAGACCGGGATCCTGTCTGAGTCTGCACAGGCAGAAATAATGGGCGGCACTGCCCAGTATCCCAAGGAAAACAAAGAAAATACATCCGGCAGCCACCACCCGGATATGAGACTCCCGGGTGCAGATTTCGTACAGAAAGAAACCACAAAAAAGACAGACAGCCGGTATCAGAGACCAGATTTTTGGCTGTCTGGAAATATGCCGGTATAGAAAAGAAAACAATAAAAAACCAACAACGCTGGCCGCCAGAATATAACTCTGGGCAGTTACCACACCGGTTTCACTGGTAACACGGGCAGCGTTGTTGTCAAATAAATATTCCGATCCTAAAAATACAAAATTAAAAAGGGACAAAATGATTATAACATCCAGCCGTTTACGAAAGAAATTTATAACTGTCATAACAATACGCCTCACAAATCCGTAATTTTGGTGTCATGTTGTGTTAGTAAATCGGGTCGTCTAACTGCAGGGCAGTAAAGTCTTTTCTTGTTACATACTCCTGATGCAGATCTGCCATAAACTCATAATCTTTTGCTTCGTTATAGAGTTCTACCTCACAGATCCTGCCTACGAACGAAGGCTGGAACACATCGCCTCCCAGCATAATGCGTTTTACATAGCGGTTGGTAGGGACATTTTCCAAAACGGACACTACCTCTCCGTTAATAAAGGCAATCAGCGTCTCGGTGCGGGCATTGTAGGAAGCACTGACATGCCACCAGGTGCCAGCATGAAGCTGAACAGCAGCGGCATCATACCAGCCGGTCACCTCTTTGGAATCCCGGAGACGGAAATCGCAGTGGCCTTCCCATGAATAAGGAATGATGCCGAAAAATCCTGTCTCAAACTTAACATACATAGCAGCGGTCCATTGATAAAGTTCTTCCGGATACAGCCAGAGGGAAATAGCAAAACTGTCGTTGACAATACAGTCCGGTGGAAGTTCCAGTGTGTTTTCCTCCATGGCACCCCCCGGGAAAGACAGAGATTTGGAATCTTTGAAGATACCGGGACCATAAGTAACCGGTTGATCCCCGCAGAAAAGCCCCTCCCGGGAGCCGTCCTCACTTTGGAGATCGCCATCCAGATGAAAGACAAAACTGTCCCGTATATTGGTAAGATATTCTTCTGCAAAAGTTACGAAATCTTTTTCGCACAGAGGTTTGGCGTAATAATAACCTTGGCCGATCTGGCAGCCGCAGCGGGTAATAAAATCAATCTGGTCTTTGGTTTCAATGCCTTCTGTTACCACATCCATCTTCAGGTCCAGACACAGGGCAATGACATTGCGGATGATCTTTTTACCCCTTGTGCTGTTGGAAGAATCGGATAAAAATTCACGGTCTAGTTTGATGGTATTGGCATTCAGGTCCTTTAACAGGTTCAAAGCGGAAAAGCCGGAACCGAAGTCATCAATAGAGATCATAAAGCCTCGGTCCTGCAACTGGTTGATCATACGGATCAATTCGGTGCTGTCTTTCAAAAAGATACTTTCGGTCACTTCCAGTTCCAGTTCATTGGTAGGAATCTGGTAGCGGCCTGCGATCTCTACCAGTTGATCCGGGTAAGCCTGGTTGTACAGGTGCAGCCTGGACATATTGATGGAAATCGGGATATGTTCGTACTTGGTACCTTTCCAGGTTGACTTGATCCGGCAGGTTTCTTCAAACATGTACAGGTCCAGCTGGGAAATAAAGCCGTTTTTCTCAAAGAGCGGGATAAACGCTGCCGGCGGGCGGATGCCGTCTACCGGATGGATCCAGCGGGCCAGTGCCTCGGCACCTACCAGTTCGGAAGATACCATATTTACCTTTGGCTGGAAATATACCACAAACTCCCCGTTTTTCAGTGTGTCGTCCATTTCTAATTCAATGTGGCGGTTGATCTCCAGTGTTTTGTCATAAGATTTGTACACGGCAAACTGGTTTTTGCCATTGTATTTTGCCTGGTACATAGCGGCGTCGCACTTGGTCAGGACATCATCCAGATTCTGGCTGACCGGCTGCTCCATTACGATACCGATACTTAATGAGATCAAAGACAGGATGTCTTTGCGGAAATCGATTTCCTGTACAGAGGACAAAAGATTACCGGCAATGCCTTCTACCTGAGGCTGTGTCAGCGAACCGTCCAGCAAAACAACATATTCATCACCACCGATACGGGAGGTAAATCCCCGAGTGTGATCCTGCAGAAGTTTGCTGACAGCGATCAGCAGTTTGTCACCCATACTGTGACCGTAAATATCGTTGACTCTTTTAAAATTATCTATATCCAAAAACATGGCATGGATCATAGTAGATGCGTCTATCTGACTGTAGTATTCGTACAAAGCCCGTCGATTGGCAAGACCTGTAAGATAGTCTTGCTCAAATGATTGGTCCGGATTCATGACAAGCCCCCCCCTTCAGTTGTAATAATACATTTATTATACCACAGAAAATGGGAAAAATGAACCAGGAAATCGCCTCTTTACAAATAACTTTCAATCACGCATAATAACAGTAAAATACTATGAATACAGGAGGTCATTTGGTATGGGAAAATGGCAGAGAATACAGTTTCAGCCGGGAGTCGGCATCGGACCGGAAGGCAGCCGGGTGACGGCGTGTGAGGTCCACAGGACCTTGTCCAAAGAAGCAGCCAAAGAAGGTATGGTCCTTTTAAAAAATGAGGGAGAAGTTCTTCCGCTGGCAGAGGGCAGCCGTATCGCTTTGTTTGGCAAGGGAACCTTTGATTATGTAAAGGGGGGCGGTGGCAGCGGAGATGTGACCGTTTCATACATCACTAATCTCTATGAGGGCTTTTGTAAAATCGGCTGGGGAGGGCATATCCATAAAGAGACGGCTGAATACTATGAAAACTGGGTAGAGAAACAATATGAGTCCGGGATTGATCCGGGCATGACAAAGGAGCCGGAACTGCCGGAGGATCTGTGCCGGAGGGCAGCCGCTTTTGCAGATACAGCAGTGATTTCCCTGTGCCGTTTTTCAGGAGAGGGATGGGACAGAAAGAGTAAGTACGATGAGCGAATGGATGAGTCGGCTGTTGTCATTGCCGGCAATACGACCGTGGCTTCTTCCGGAACGAAAGAGACTTTTCCTAAGGGGGATTTTTACCTTACGGAGGAAGAAGAAAAGATGATCGAGACAGTCACCAGATATTTTGAGAAGGTGGTGGTTGTGCTGAATGTAGGCGGCATGGTAGATACTTCCTGGTTTGTAAAAGAGAAGAAGATACCGGCGGTGCTTCTGGCCTGGCAGGGAGGTATGGAAGGCGGTCTGGCAGCGGCAGAACTGCTGGCAGGAATGGGCAGTCCATCCGGCAAACTGCCGGATACCTTTGCGGCCAGACTGGAGGATTATCCTTCTTCTTATAATTTCCACGAGTCGGATTTTTATGTGGATTACACGGATGATATTTATGTGGGATACCGTTATTTTGAGACGATACCGGGAGCTCTGGCGAAGGTGAATTATCCCTTTGGATTCGGCCTTTCGTACACACAGTTTGACTGGCAGGTGGTAAGCGTATCAGAAAAACTGGGTCAGCTTCTTGTACAGGTGGATCTTACCAATGTGGGAAAACGACCGGGCAAAGAGGTTCTGCAGGTATATGGCATGGCACCGCAGGGAAAACTTGGCAAGTCCAAGAGACATTTGCTTGTGTTTGAGAAGAGCCGTCTTCTGCAGCCGGGAGAGACACAGCGTCTGCGTCTGGCGTGGAAAATGGAAGATATGGCCTCCTATGATGACCTGGGCAAGGTGAAAAAGTCCGCTTATGTGCTGGAGCAGGGGGATTATTTCTTCTACCTTGGCAATTCCGTGGAAAATGTTGAAAAACTGGATCATACATATTCTCAGACTCAGGATCAGGTGGTTCTGCAGTGCCAGCCTAAACTGGTACCGGCGTCTCTCAAAGAAAGAATGCTGGCGGATGGAACCATGGAGCCGCTGCCACAGCTGCCGGCCCGCAATCCGAAAGAATGCGGACTGCCGTATCTTTCAAAGGAACCTTTAGACGGACTGAAACCGGCCACCAGAGCGGTGCCGGGAACTTACTGCTGGGGCGAGGACCTTTATAAGAAAGGGGTCAGACCTTTTTCTGAAGTGGCAGAAGGCAGAATGACGGTAAAAGAATTTCTGGCTCAGATGACAGATGAAGAGGTGGCGCATCTGCTGGGGGGACAGCCAAATACAGGAGTTGCCAACACATTTGGCTGGGGCAACATGCCGGAGTATGGTATACCGAACTGTATGACGGCAGACGGACCGGCGGGGGTTTGGGTTGCACCCTTCGGATCGCACCGGAGTGCGGTGTGACCACGACAGCCTGGCCTTGTGCTACGCTGCTGGCAGCTACCTGGAATCCGAATGTGGTATACCAGGTTGGGGCAGCCGGCGGAAAAGAAGTAAAGGAAAATAATATTGCTGCCTGGCTGACACCGGCATTGAATATTCACAGAAGTCCTTTGTGCGGACGAAATTTTGAGTATTATTCCGAAGATCCGCTGTTAGCCGGTGTGCTGGCGGGAGCTATGGTAAAAGGAATCCAGTCCCAGGGAGTGGCAGCGACAGTAAAACATTTTGCCCTGAACAATAAGGAAACAGACCGTAAACACAGTGATTCAAGAGTATCAGAGCGGGCAGCCAGAGAGATCTATCTGAAAGCATTTGAGTATGTGATCAAAGGAGCAAAACCATGGGCGGTTATGTCTTCCTATAACATTATCAATGGCTGTTATGCATCGGAAAATAAAGAACTGCTGGAAGATATCCTCCGGGATGAGTGGGGATTTGACGGTATGGTTACCACGGACTGGTGGACGCTGGGAGAACATTACAAAGAAGTAAAAGCAGGCAATGATATGAAAATGGCCTGCGGTGATCCAAAGCGTCTGAAGGAGGCCATGGATCAAGGCCTCCTTACAAGACAGGATCTGGAACACTGTGCAGAGCGCGTTCTGAATCTGATTTTGAAATTGGATTAGTCTGCCAGTTTTTTCAGGACAGCTAACAGTCTGTCGTTGTCCTCCGGCATCATAAAGCAAAGACGGAAATATTTATCGTTTAAGAATGGGAAGGTTGAACAGTCGCGGATCATAAGTCCCTGCCGGATGGCAGTGTCAAAGATCTGGTCGGCTGTGAGACCTTCTTTTTTGATTTTTACAAGGACAAAGTTGCAGTTGGATTCGTACACCTGGTAAGCACCCATAGAGCGGATAGCCTGACATATACGCTCCCGTTCGCTGGCAATAAGCTGGCGTGTTTTCCGGATATATTCTTCGTCGGAGAACATGATTTCGCCGGCGATGGCAGCCAGGGAGTTGATGGTCCATGGGTTTTTCTTCTGGTTGATTTCCTTCAGCAAGTCTTTGTTGCCGCAGATGGCGTAGCCAAGGCGGAGACCCGGTGCAGCGAAAAATTTGGAAATACCCCGGAGGATAATAATGTTGTTGTAATATTCTGTCAGAGGAATGGCAGTGACAGCCTGTACATCCGGTGCAAATTCCACATAGGTTTCATCCACCAGTACCGTAATGGATTTTTTCTTGCAGTAATCCAGAATATCCCGCATCTGGTTTCTCGGGATCACAGAAGAAGTCGGGTTGTTCGGGTTGCAGAGGATCAAAAGGTCCACATTGTGGGAAAGTTCCTCAGTCAGAGCCGGTACATCCAGCCGGAAAGAGGAGTCCTCTGTCAGGCTGAAATAATGGCACCGTCCACCGTCCATGGTGACCTCACGCTCGTATTCCGAATAAGTCGGTCCTACAATGAGGGCCTTGGAAGGATGGGCGATTTGGATAAACAGAGAGATTAACTCTGTGGAGCCATTTCCCACTACGATGTTTTCAAAATCCGCACCGGTGTACTCTGCGATGCACTTACGCAGAGAAGTGTACTCCCTGTCCGGATAAGAAGTAATAGCGTCAATGTGGTTTGTCAGAGTTTCTCTCAGCCGGAAAGAAACGCCTAGCGGATTTACATTGGCGGAAAAACTTATGATATCCTCTTTTTTTATTCCATATACAGCCTCGATCTTCTCCAGATCGCTGCCGTGAAAATGTTCTTTTGGTTTCATGATAAAAGCCTCCTAAAAGTGAATCTAATTTATTATAACATTGGTGTCAAGTAAGGGGCAGTGGTGTTTCTTAACTTCCGTGATCAGGCAGAAAAGATTGTGTTTCGTGGGTGCTCCCGCTAGTTAAGTGCGTAGCGGTATGGATGCCTATGCTCACGCATATACAGGCATCTCATACCGACGCACTTAAAACCCACTCACCACAAAACTTTTCTGCCTGATCACTGCCAGGTTAAGAAAGAACCACCTCCCTTCCTGATGCAACAATTCAAAGTCATAACCTCCCACTTGTCCGGATCTGGGGGCCGGGCTCATGTCATGGGGGTCGTGCCCCCCTTCCCCTGTGCCCGGCGGGAAAGATTTCCTTTCAGGGAAGCAGTAATTTGGGAGAAAAGCCTGGCGTGAAGTGGGTACAAACGCGTGGGTATCAGATCTGCGTATTTGGCAGATCGATACCCCTACGCAGTTTGTCGTAGCGAAAGCACCCACGGAACGCAAGACTTTTCTCCCAAATTACGGAAAACTGAAAAGAAACTCCCCCGCCCGCCACAGAGGACTGGCACGCCGGGCAAAGATATGCTATACTATACAATTAAGATGAAAACACTAATCTATATTATGTGAGTGAGGGAGCCCATGAAGGAAAAAGTTTTGTCTCTGGCAAAAGGAAATTTTACATACGAAAAACCGGAACTGCGAGTGAATCCGCAGCAACTGACGGGAAAGGTGTCTGCCGGCGGATCCTTGAAGTGCGTGATGACGGTGGAGAATAGCAGAGGAACCAAGGTAAAGGGATTTGGTTCTACGATGGATCCGGAGGTGCATTTTCTTCCGGTATTTCATGGCGTTCACAATGAACTGGAAGTGGAATTTGATGCGGGTTCGAGAGAGCCGGGGCAGGAACTTGTCGGGACCGTGTCCATTGTGACGGACTGCGGGGAAGTGGAGATCCCCTATCAGATCAAAGTAGTACGGGAAGTGATCCAGACAACATCCGGTGTCAAAGTGGATGATTATTATCATTTGCAGAGATTATTGAGAGAAAATATGGAAGAAGGCCTGGAGGCATTCCGCAGTCCGCGGTTTAAGGAAGTTTTTTTACAGCGGGATGAAATGGGGCGGATTCTGTATGACCATCTCACCAGAAAAAATTCCAAAAGCCAGGGCGTGGAAGAATTTCTGGCGGCTATGGGAAAAAAAGAAGCAGTTTCTTTTACGGCAGTTCATATGGCGTCCGGCAGTAAAAAAGAGATCGGGTATCAGTTAGATGGAGCGGATATACGGGATGCACTGGAAATCCGCATCAATAACCCGGGAAGCATCCGCATCCGTGTGGAAGCATCGGCGGATTTTATAGAACTGGACAAACAGGTGTTAGACACAGGGGAGTTTGATGGCCACAAGACGGTGTTGGAGTACACCATCCGCATGGACAAGGTTCCCCAGGGAATACGGCGGGGTACTATAAAGATCCAGAGTATCTATCAGAGCCAGGAGATCCAGGTGGAGGCCCACAATGTGATCCTTGCCAGTGAGCGGAAACTCCTTCGTGCCAAACAGCAGGCCTGGGGTATTTTGTACCGGAGCCACCTGGCTTATAAAGAAGGACGCATGGAGCGGGCGGAGTATCAGCAGATGCTTCAGAAAAACAAAGCGGTCATAGTAAAACTGTTCCCGGAACATGTGCTGGAAGTGACTGGCTATATCGCTGTTTTGCAGCGGGATGAACGGGAAATCCTGGAATTTTACCAGAAAACGGAAGGAATGCCTATGCCGGATGTGACTGCCGGCATAGAAGAGGTGGAGCGGTATCTGCTGATCCAGTATATCAAGTACCTGTATACCAAAAGGGAAGATGACAAAAATCAGGTATCTGCGCTGATCCAGGAGTACAACAAGAACGGTTTTGACAGTCTCCTTATGTTTATCATGGGAACCCAGGTACATGAGCGGTATCAGGTGCTTCAGTGGCTGGCTGAGGATGTAAAGAAAAAACTGGATCAGGGCAGCCGATGTGCTTATCTGTACTCACTTTTGATGCAATGCTACGACAAAGACCCTTCCCTTCTGATGGAATTAGATAAAACGGTACTGGCGGTGCTCCGATACGGCCAGAGGACATCCCTTCTGACCCAGGAACTGGCGGTCAATATCAGTTTTCTGACACAGCGGGTGCAGGATTTTGATCTGCTGACTTACACTGTCATGAAAGATGTATATGAAGACTATGCCATCAAAGATGCTCTCATCAGCATCTGTGAGATGGTGATCCGCGGGGAAAAGCGGCAGCACAAATATTTTACCTGGATGGAAAAGGGTGTGAAAGAACACCTCCGCCTGACAGATCTGTACGAATATTATATGTACACTATGGATGAAAATGCCATGTTTCACCTGCCGGAGGCGGTGCTTTCTTACTTCCAATACGAAAACCATCTGACAGACCGGTGCAAAGCATTTTTGTACAGTTATATCCTGCGAAAAAAGGATCAGTATCCGGAGTATTACAACCTCTATGAAAAAGGAATTTTCCAGTACGCCAAAGAGCAGCTGGCGAGACACCGGATCACAAAGGATCTGGGTGTGATCTACAGCTATATGCTGCAGGCAGAACCATGGGATGAAGAGACTGCCAGAGATCTTCCTTATGTTATGTTTACAGAGCAGCTTACCTGTGACAATGAAAAAATGGAATCAGTGGTTGTGGTGCACCGGGAGATGAAGGACGAGATTTTGTACCCAATCCGGGATGGTAAGGCGAAGATCCAGGTGTTTACTCCGGATGTGGCTTTCCTGTTCGTGGACCGGGAGGGACATTATCATTGTGGAACTGTGGGCTATACCAGAGAGAAAATGCTTCCTTTGCAGGATGCGTCCCAGACGCTGTGCCAGTTAGGTGCAGACCATTACGGACTTTTGTCCCACATGGCAGCCAAGGCACTGCGGACTCCGAAGTTAAATGACCTGCAGGCAGAAGTGCTGCGGTATGTTTTGGAAAAGGGATTTTTCAGGTCCTATTCAGCGGCCAGGATTTGGCAGTGCCTGTTTGATTTTTACAAAAAGCAAAATGATATTGCCAGTCTTCTTGGCTTATTAGATGAATACGACATCCAGTCCGGGAAAAAAGAGCGGGCCGGAGAAGTGGCAGCAGCTTGTGTGTATCACGGAATGTATGAAAAGGCGCAGCAGATCCTTAGCCGTTTTGGCCAGTCCGGCTGTGATAAAGAGGCCCTTCTTATGCTGGTAAAGGAGCGGATCGCCGGAGAAAAGGGCGCCTATGTGCCACAGGTTCTTCAGTGGTGCCACACTCTGTATCAGGAACGGTGCATGGACGCAGATGTGCTTCTTTACCGGATGAAATATTATATGGGGTCAACGAAAGAACTGACTGTTTTATACGAAAAATGTATGTCGGTTCCGGGGCTGGTGCTGGATGATGGCTGTAAAGAACGGCTGTTAGGCCAGGTGCTATTTACCGATACGGATCCGTCGTATTATGAGCCTTTGTTCCATGAGTATTATGAAAAGGGAAAAAACAGAGTATTGGTTAAGGCATTTTTGTCCTATTATGCCTACGAATATCTGGTGGACCGCATCGATCTGTCGGAGGCGCTGGCAGAAAAGATCGAAAAAGAGGCCATGTATGTAAAAGAAGATGTGATGGTATTTGCCTGGCTGAAAGCCATGTCCGGGGCAAAACGCCTTAGTGACAGACAGAAAGAATTTGTCGAACTGTGTCTGGAAAAATATGCCGGAGAGGGAAGGATTTTCCGCTTTATGCAGGATTTTTCCGGCAAGGCAGAAGTGCCGTATGAAGTGGAAAATGCTCAGATTGTACAGCATTTTGGGGCATCCGGGCAGTCCGTCATGCTTCATGTGGTGGAACAGGAAAAAGAGGTTTTGGTCATACCTATGAAACAGATTTTTGACGGCATTTATTCGGCGGCACTGCTCTTATTTGAAGGGGAGGAAAAACAGTGCTATGTAAAAGAGGAAGGAACGGGCAGAAAATCTGACATAATTGTGCTTCGTTATCATGGTACAAGAAAAGGAAATGACAGCTTTTTCCAGATGATCAATGAAATGCAGAGACTCCTGGGAGAGGGACAAAAAGATGCTTATGAGAAAGCAATGAAAGAGTTCCAGACCCGCAGAGAGGCGGCTGGAAAGTTGTTTGTGATACAGTAGCAGAAGGGAGATATACATGAGTAAGCGAACCTTGCTGGTTGGTCTGGATCTGGGTGAACGATACAGCCAGTTAGCAGTATACGACCCGGCACGGGTGGAAGCGGATCTGATGTGCCAGACAGAAGAGAATCCGGAAGGATACATTGAGACCAGTGTATCACTGGAAGGAAAGGAGCCTATCCGGGATTTCTGGAGCCGGATCAAAGAGGGCAGAACCATAGAAGTAGATGGCAGAGAGTCATCCCCGGTAAATGTCCTGGCGTACTTTTTCCGCAAGACACTGGCACTGACGAGGAAAAAATATCCGTCGGAGACCATTAAGCAGCTGGTAGTTACCACAGAGGGGGTGTCCGAGCCCATAGCTGCCATCATTTACGAGGCGCTGGCCAAGTTAAATATAAACAAAGACCGGGCGCTGGTGATGGAACGGAAACAGTGCTTTGCCTATTATGTCATGTACCAGTCAAAAGAACTGTGGACCAATGATGTGGGGTTGTTTGACTATCATGACCGGGTGCTTAACTATTATCAACTGCAGCTGGACCGCCGTAAAACACCGGTTTTAGTCAGTGTACACCACCGGCCGCTGCAGGATGCAGCTGACATGATGGAAAAAGATCCGGAGCACAAGGGCGTTCTGTTTGAGAATGCGGTGCAGGGGCTGATCCATAAGCAGATCTTGTCCAGTCTGTATATGACGGGAGAAGGATTTGAAGAGGAGTGGTGCCAGGATGTATTTAAGCAGCTGTGTGTAGGACGGAGGTTGTTTTTAGGCAACAATCTGTTTGTCAGCGGTGCTTGTTTTGCCGCCAGAGAAATGGGGGAGGACAGACGGCTGCAGGAATATCTCATGATGGATGAAAACATGGTCAGCAGCCGGATCACCATGGATATATACCGCCACGGCAAGCAGGGAGACTGTGTTCTGGTAAAGGCCGGAGAGCCATGGTTTCAGGTGAAAAAGGAACTGGAAGTGATCCCGGATGGCGATGAAGAACTGTGCCTGCGGATCTACAACGCTTTTACCAAAGAAGATAAAAAGATTCTGGTGGAGCTGGAACCTGTGCAGGGGCGTGTGGACAGACACTGTCGCCTGGGACTGAAACTTTTATTTACAGATGCCCACACCTGCGTTTTGACCATCCGTGACATGGGATTTGGTGAGGAATATCCAAGTTCCAACCGGATCTGGGAAAAGGTGCTTCAGATTGATTAGGGGATACCGGAGGTGAGAAAATGTTTATTGTATGTGAAGGAAAAGTGGCAGAACATCCTTATGTGATGCCATATACAGGAAGAAAAGTGTATTCGCTGGAAGAGTTGTGTTGTTATCTGTACGAAAATATTTACAGCATCAACCGGGAGTTTTTCCAGGCGTCACTGGCTGACTGGCTGCGGGAAGAGACAGACCATGAGGCTTTGGCGAAAAAGATTACGGAAGAAATTGCCCAGTCCGCCGGTCTGAAAGATCTGGTGGTGACGATCCTGTGTGGCTGTGATTATTACAAAGAAGAAGAGATACGAAAGTTGATCGCAGTGATGGACGGCATTGCCAATCTGCCGCTTCACAAGAGAAAAAAGATCAAGGCGGACAACTTTTTGAGAGCGGGAATGTATGGAAAAAGTCTGTTGGAGTACCGTAAACTTCTGCAGGGTGGTCTGGCAATGAATTTTACGGCAGGAGAGTATGGGGATATTCTGCATAATCAGGGAATTGCCCATTTTTACACTTCTTCTTTTGCCAGGGCCGAGAAAGATTTCAAAGAAGCGTATGCCCGCAACGGCAGCCGGGACACGCTGCGTCATTATCTTTACTGTCTGCTTTTGCAGAAAAAGGATGAGGCCTTTGGAAAAGAATGTGTCCGCTATGGCGTTTCATCCGAAGAGGCACAGAATGTGGAAAGCCACTACAAAGAAGCCTGTCTTTCGGTGCAGGTAACTAACACCGGTGCGGAAGTGCTGGAACAGTACAAAGAAGAACTGCGCCAGTCATTTGCATTTTAACAGAAGGAGGCATCTATGGCGTTTCATTTTGGAAAGAAAAAACAGGTTGAAAAGGTAGAAGTACCGCCGACACAGGAAGCAGACCGGGAGGTCAAAGAAGTGGTAACGGTAGAGAAAGAAAAAGTAAACTTATCGGATCCACAGGCCAGACTTCAGTATGTGAAACGGCTTCACGAAGGGATTTTAGAAGCGGATAAACAGTGTGAAAACATTAAGTTTGAATACGGACAGGTTACTTCTTATCTGAAAGATATCCAGATTTTGGATCAGGCACCGGAAGAAGAAAAGAAGACCTTGAAAGCAGCGGCTTTCAGGATTGTAGACCTTACGAAGGAACGGGCAGAACTGCAGAAGAGAAAGTACAAGATCACCAATGCACAGGAGAAGGCACTGGAGCGGTTTGAGGATAAGGTCGGACAGGACCTTCCTAAATTGAAAGAATACGAAGACTATCAGATAAAGATCAAAAATGATCTGCGCCAGTTAAGTTCTGAAAAGGCACTTCTGATCCAGGATCAGAGCCAGATTGTCCGCAGTCAGAAGCAGTTAAAGTCCATTGGCAAGATTCTGACAGGAATCCTTGTGGCCATGGGAGCCATGCTGCTTGTTCTGGCGATGCTGTTTAAGGTGGATATTACGGTGCCTTTTGTGGCAGCAGCGGCCTTTGCTTTTGTGGTGGCAGCTATCATTTTGAATGAATCCAGAAAAAACAGGATCGACATGGTCATAACAGAGAAAAAACGCAGCCGGGCCATTGCTCTTAGCAACCGGGTCAAGATCAAATATGTAAATAATGTCAACACGGTGGATTATATGTGCCACAAGTATCAGGTTCGCAATGGCACGGAACTGGAATTTGTTTACGGTGAATACCTCAAGGCGAAGAGAGAATGGGAGCGTCAAAAGCAAAGTTCTGTCGAACTACAGGACAATAGCCGGCTTTTGATGCAGGAACTGGCCCGTCTGGGGGTAAAAGACACCATGATCTGGTGCAGTCAGGCAGAGGCACTGGTCAATCCAAAAGAAATGGTGGAAGTGCGCCATGACCTGCGGGTACGCAGACAGAAACTAAGGGAACAGGTAGATTACAACACAAAGATCAAAGAAGAGTGTCTGGAAGAAATCGAGAAGATTCAGGATAAAAAGCCGGAGTATGCCAGAGAGATACAGCAGATTCTGGGAAATCATCCGGTCATTGACACTTTTACAGACGGAGGGAAAGAAAATTAAATGAGACCAGAAATGGATTATAGTCTGTATGTATGCACAGACAGGGATATTATGACGACGGATACGCTGGAAGAAGCAGTAGAACTAGCCATCAAGGGAGGGGCTACCATTATCCAGTTGAGAGAAAAAGATTGTACATCCAGAGAGTTTTATGAACTGGCACTTAGTATCAAAGATATTACAGATGCTTATGAAGTGCCGCTGATCATCAATGACCGACTGGATATTGCATTGGCGGTACACGCTGACGGCGTGCATCTGGGACAGAGCGACATTCCGGTACAGGTGGCACGGAATGTGATGGGGCCCAACTGTATTGTAGGCGCAACGGCCAATACTCTGGAAAAGGCCAAAGAGGCCTGGCAGTCCGGAGCGGATTATCTGGGGGTAGGAGATGTGTTTGGCTCTGCCACGAAAAATGATACAAAGCCGGTGGAACTGAAAGAGTTAAAGAAAATCTGTGATACGGTGAAGATTCCGGTGGTTGCCATCGGAGGAATTTCAAAAAAGAATATCCATCTGTTAAAGGATACCGGCGTAGCCGGTGTGGCAGTGATCTCTGCCGTCCTTGGACAGACGGATATTACAGCAGCAGCAGAAGAACTTATTTCAGGTTCTCCAGAAGCATAACCGGAACCCGGAGTTTGCCGGTGCCACAGCCAAGATCAATATCCGGCTTGTTGTCACCGTGAAAATCCGAACCGCCGGTAATAAACAACGAGTGTTCCTGTGCCAGTTTGCGGACAAAAGCTTCATCGTTTCCGTGATTTCTTGAATAAATGGCCTCAATGCCTTTCAAGCCGAGAGGAATCAGAAAGTTAAGAAGATCATGAAGCTCTGTGACTGAAAATTTGTACAGCAGGGGGTGTGCCAGAACCGGTATGCCACCTGCTTTTTTTATAAGTTCAATACCCTCTTCCGGCGTCAGATATTTTCTGGATACAAAATAAGGACCTTTGTCAGAAAGAATCTTTCGGAAAGCGGAGTCAATGCTGGATACAACACCTTTTTCACATAGAAAACGGGCAAAATGGGCACGGGTCAATATCGTATCCGGGTAGCGGGCAGTCAGTTCCTCATAGGAAATAGGGTAACCATCGTTATGCAGATTTTCGCACATTTTTTTGTTTCGGTTGTCCCGCTCATCGGCGGCTTCCTGCAGGCGTTCAATAAGAACTTTGTTCTCATGATCCAGCTGGTATCCCAGAATGTGGATTTCCTTTTTACGGGAAGGCGTCACTGTGTATTCACAGGACAATTCCACGCCGGGGATCACGGTGAGAGATTTTCCCCGGGCAGCAGTCAGTGCTCTGCCAACACCTGCTACTGTATCATGATCCGTAAGGGCAAAGGCAGCCAGTCCTTTGTCTACGGCCAGATCCACGATCTGCTCCGGGGTGAAGGTGCCGTCGGAACAGGTTGAGTGTACATGTAAATCAATGTATTGCATATTCATTCCACCTAGCATAAAATTGTTTTTTTTAGTATAGGACAAACAGAAAAAGGTGTCAAGAAAACACAATGTTATGTCCTTACCCTTGACATGATAATGGAAAGGTATGTTATAATGAGGGCACTGATGAAAATGGAACGGAGGGTTATTGTGTCCAGACAAAATAATAAACAACAGATAGAAGAGAAAAAGCCGGGCTGTCTGTACCTGCCGCTGTTCTGTCCCTGCCGCTGGCATTGGCGGTGGCGGTTGTTCCGCTGATCGCCGTGGCAAAGCGTTACAACACAGGATTGACCAAGTATGCATGGTTTTCCGATGCCCTGAAATCTACGGTGGATGTGTTTTTGTATTATAAAGCACAGGTGCTGATCATATTGGCGTGGGTCATGGCGGTGTGCCTGATCGGCGCATTTTTAACGAAGAAGGACTGGAGCGGACGGTGGAAACAGTTGTCTGCACCGGAGATATACAGTGTGGGGATTTACCTGGTATTATCCTTGATTTCGGCCTTCTTTTCCTCCTATGGAAGCGTGGCCTTTAAGGGAGGCTATGAGCAGTGGGAGGGCTTTAATGTGCTGCTGGCATATGGAGTGCTTCTGGTGTATGCGTACCTGATCGTGGATTCGGAACAGGTTGTAAAATATATAGTGTACAGCATTATCGGCGGAAGTGCTGTGTGCGGTGCCATCGGTGCTTTCCAGTATCTGCATCTGGACTTTTTCCGCAGCAGCCTGGGTGCCTGGTACATGAGCCTGAAAATGGATAAAGTGCTGAATTTCCGGTTTAATTTCCCGGAAGGACAGTCTTATTCTACTTTATATAATCCGAACTACGCCGGTTCCTATGTGGCATTAGTAATGCCGGTCCTTTTGCTGGCTGCCTTTACCCAGTGGGGCCGCATTAACAAGACATGGCACTGTCTGGCAGTGGTCAGTGCCTGCTTAAACTTTGTATTCCTGATCGGTTCCCAGTCTCTTACCGGTGTGATCGGTGTGGCAGCAGCAGCTGTGTTTGCTCTGATCTTCTTTTTCCCGAGAATGAAGGGGGCATTTGGGAAAAAACTGTGGTGGGCAGCCGGAGGATGTGTGGCTGTGGTTGTGGCAGTGGTTCTGGTGTTCCCAGGCGGTTTTGATACCGCTATGAACAAATTGTTCCATCCTAATGCAGACTCCCATACCATTGCATCCATGGTGTCTACGGATGAGGGAGTAAAGATCACCACCATCAAAGATGAGGTATTGTATCTTACCATTAACAACAACAGTGGTTATACGGTGCAGGATGCGGACCACAAACCCATCACACTTACGAAAAACAGCAATGACGGCGGCATGATGGTCAAGGGCAGCACTACCCTGCAGGATATGCGCTTTTTCCAGAGTGCGGTCAATATTAACAATAAAGTGTCTGTGGCAGTGCAGGTTCAGAGCCGTTACAACTACAAGTCATGGTACATCTGCATAGTAAATGGAAAATACAAACTGTATAACGCCATCGGTAAGTTAGACGATTTGGTGGAGATCCCATCTTGTGGTTTTGAAAATAACCAGCATTTTGGAGACAAACGAGGATATATCTGGTCCCGGACGATTCCGCTTTTGAAGGATTATATACTCATCGGATCCGGCCCGAATACCTTTACCGAGGTGTACCCAAACAATGATTATGTAGGACTGAACAATATGAATTATGCCGGTTCCACCATTACAAAACCGCATAATATGTATCTGCAGACATGGGTGCAGACGGGACTTCTTTCTCTGATCGCCTATCTGGCACTGGTATTTATTTATCTCATCCGCAGTGTCCGCCTGTACTGGCGCAGTTCTATGGAGAGTTTTACGGCCAGAGTGGGAGCTGCTATTATGATCTCCGTCTTTGGTTACATCGTGACAGGAATCGCCAATGACTCCACCGTGGCAGTGGCGCCGGTATTCTGGGGACTGCTGGGCGTGGGACTGGCTGTGAATCGTATGGCTTCCAAAGAAAATGAAAGTAAAATAAAATAATTCCTTGACATTACACCGGCATCATGGTATAGTATTATTTGTTGATGCGGGTGTAGTTCAATGGTAGAACACTAGCCTTCCAAGCTAGATACGTGGGTTCGATTCCCATCACCCGCTTTTCTTATGCGGAAAAATAAATAGAGAGAATGATATGGCTTGCTGTTTTGGCAAGCCTTTTTTCTAAACAGGGGAGGAAAAATATGAAGATTGTGCTGGTTGGTATCAATGCCAAATATATACATACGAACCTGGCAGTCCGTTCGTTGCAGGCAAACGCCGGAAAATACCGGAATGAGGTTGAGATTGCAGAATACACCATCAATCACAGTATCCAGGAGATTTTATCGGATCTGTTTGACAGAGAACCGGATGTGGTCGGTTTTTCCTGTTATCTGTGGAATATTGAGTATGTGATGCGTCTGGCTCAGGACTGGAAGAAGATCTGGCCCCAGGGAAAGATCGTTGTAGGGGGACCGGAAGTAAGTTATAACCCGGAAAAGACTTTTGAGCAGTATCCCTTTGTGGATCTTTTGATCCGGGGAGAAGGGGAAAATACCTTCAAAGAGGTGCTGGCATGGCTTCACGGGGAGAAACAGTCCAGGGCAGAACTTTCCGGTGTTGCCTATCTGGAAGAGGGAGAATTGCATATAGGACCGCCTCAGAAGGCAATGGATATGGATGATCTGGTATTTCCGTATGAATCACTGGAGGGGCTGGAGAATAAGATCCTGTATTATGAGAGCATCCGTGGCTGCCCTTTTTCTTGCAGTTACTGTCTTTCCTCTATCGAGCGTTCCGTCAGGATCAAGAGTGTGGAAAAGACGGAGAAAGAACTGGACTTTTTTATTGAGAGAAAGGTGCCTCAGGTAAAGTTTGTGGACCGTACATTCAACTGCAACAGGGATTATGCCTATGAGATCTGGCGATATATCGGAGAGCATGATAACGGTGTTACCAACTTTCACTTTGAGATCGGCGGTGATCTTCTGCGGGAGAAGGATTTTGAACTGCTGAAGACATTCAGACCGGGGCTTGTTCAGTTTGAGATCGGGGTCCAGTCCACCAATCCGGATACCATTAAGGCAATCCGGCGCACCATGGACTTGAAGAAACTGGCAGACTGTGTGGCAAGGGTGCATGAAGCAGGCAATATCCATGAGCATCTGGATCTGATCGCGGGGCTGCCGTATGAGGGATATGCAAGTTTCAGACATTCTTTTGAAGATGTGTATGCCATGAAGCCGGATCAGCTTCAGTTGGGATTTCTGAAAGTGTTAGAAGGATCCTACATGAATGAGGTAAAGGATTCCTATGACATTCAGTTCAGCAGTTATCCGCCCTATGAGGTGTTGTCTACCAGATGGCTGCCGTATGAGGACCTGAAGCGGCTGAAAGCGGTGGAAGAAATGGTGGAAGTGTACTATAACAGTTTCCAGTTCAGTGCATCCATGACTTACTTACGGACACTGTTTAGTATGGCTTTTGATATGTATGTGGCACTGTCTATGCATTACCGGGAAAAGGGGTATTTTTCCTGCCAGCACAGCCGTCTGAGACGGTATGAGATTTTGTGGGAATTTGCCATTGAGTGGCTGAAAATGACACCGGAGCAGTTGGAAGAATTCCGGCAGGTCCTTACCTTTGACCTCTACAGCAGGGATTATGTGAAAAATCCGCCTTCTTTTGTGGAACTGCGAAGCGATGAGCAGAAAAAGAAGATCCGGGCGTTTTTTGACAGAGAATGTGAAGACCCACAGTATCTTCATGGGTATGACAATCGTGTGACAAAACAGTTATTTAATATGATTTATATCGGAGAATTTTCCTTTGATCTGATGGCATGGCAGAAGAAGGGGGAAATTGTGTTTGGTCCCTTTGCTTGGTTTATGTTTGACTATCAAAAAAGAAATCCGCTGAACTATAGTGCCGGTGTTCAGAGGATTTCCATGGATTCTTAACGGTAGGAAAAAATCACATTCCGCAGGGCCGTTTCCAGGTTGTCCTTGTGTGGAAAATCCGAAGACTTTATCATATCCAGAAGTTCCTGGATCTTTTCCGGCTGGTCCTTCCGGAGATAGATCCGGGCCAGTGCTTCATAATCCGCCACCTGGCGGGTTCCATAGCGGATGGCCAGAAGGTAGGTGCGGATGGCATAGTCTAAAAGATCTGCCTTTTCATAACTGCGGGCAAGACTGCCCAGAGCGATGAGAAATTCGTGAAAAGTTTCGTCATATTCGGATATGGTCTTGAAATTTCCTACGCCATATGCTAACTTTAAATCTGTATTTGTATAATCTGAGAAATCCATCATAGGGTTCTTGATTATTTCTTTTACCTGTCCGACATAATATAATGCAGAATCATTATCTGTGTCGGCCACAGGGATTTCTTCTTCGGATACATGAAGGAGAGGAAGGTTGGATATATCTTTTTTGCGGGTCTGGTTGGCTTCTTGTTCCCTGGCCCAGAAATCTTTGGATTCCTGTTCGGCCACTTTACGGCTTTTACGCTGTTCGTATAAAAGCCAGCCGATGAAAATAAGAAAGCAAACCAGGTAAATAGCAATATATTTCATATGTTTAACTCCGATCTGAATTATCAGTGGTAAAAAACATCGTAAAGAAAGGGGGATGTTTTTATGTTTAATCGTAAAAATCAGCGTAAGATCGCTGCTGTGATCTGTGGTATCCTGATCCTGGCTATGATCGCCAGTCTGTTACCATCCATATTCTAATACAAGTTTATTATTTGTGCAAGTGTGGAGCAGGAGCGGAGGCGTTATGAGATGAGAAAACAAAGATTTGGCCCGGCTATCGGGTTTATTATAGGAATGTCCGCATTGATCGCGGCCTATGTAGGGGTGGCTTGTTATACGAGCCAGCCGGATCCGGATAAGATCTGCCAGGGTGTCACCATTGACGGCATGGATGTCAGTGGTATGACAAAAGATGAGGCAGAGAAAAAGATACAGAGCAAACTGGATTCCCTGGCATCCAAAAGCCTGGAGGTAGATGTAAACGGGAAAAAGGTTACTGCGACTTTGGAAAAACTTGGATATAAATGCGAAAGCGGGGATGTGGTAGAGCAGGCCTTAAAAGAGCAGGCCTTAAAACTGGGAAAGACAGGAAATATTTTTTCTAATTACAAAGAAGTGCGGGACCTGCAGCTGAGACACAGAAATTTTTCCGTGGCTTTTACTTATTCCGAGGCCAAGGTTAAGAAGTTTGTGGAGAAGACCTGTGGTAAAAAATGTACCAAGGCCAAGAATTCCCAGATTAAAATGAAACAGGGAAGTCTGGTGTATACCAAAGAAAAACAGGGTGTGACGCTGGATGTGAAAAAAACGACAGAGAAGATCCATGAGGCACTGCAGAAACTGAATGCAGAAGAAAACAA
>HF998322.1:3591-12069 GCA_000433735.1 Clostridium sp. CAG:167 | reverse complement strand
CGGCTGGGGCGGTGGGGACGCACCAAAAGGAAACAGAGAAGCCCGCCAGACGGTGTAAAGACAAGATAGGAAGTTTTTCCACCCAGTACAATGCAGGAAACATCAGCCGGTCGAAAAATGTGGCCAATGCGGCCAGACTGATCAATGGCACCGTGATCTATCCGGGAGAAACTTTTTCTGTCCATGATGCCATCTCCCCGATGACAGAGGACAACGGATATTATGCGGCACCGTCCTACAGCAACGGACAGGTGGTGGATTCCATCGGCGGAGGTGTATGCCAGGTGTCTACGACCTTGTATAATGCTGTGCTGAGAGCAGAGTTAAAGGTGGTTCAGAGAAGTCCTCATTCCATGGTGGTTACCTATGTTTCACCGTCTATGGACGCAGCCATTGCAGGGGATTATAAAGACCTGAAATTCCGCAACAATACGGAAGTTCCGATTTATATCCAGGGTGAAGCCTATGATGGAACCATTTATTTTAATATCTACGGAGAAGAGACCAGATCATCAGACCGTACCGTGACATTCCAGTCAGAGACCATTGAGACGATGGAACCCGGTGCGGATAAAGTGACCTACGACAAGACCAAGCCATCTTCCTATGTTAGTGTGACCCAGGAAGCCCATACGGGATGCAAGGCGGTTCTCTGGAAGATCGTGACAGAAAATGGTGAAACGAAGAAAACCCAGGTAAATTCCAGCACCTATAAGGCAGAGCCTCGTTATGTTACAAAGGGAGCGGCAGATGCCACACCGGCACCGTCCGGCAAGGATAAAGATAAAGATAAAGAGCAAAAGGCAGCGGATAAGGCCAAGAAAACAGCAAAACCTACCGCCACGCCAAAGGCCAAGGAAACCGCGGCACCTACCAAAGCACCTGAAAATACGGAAAAAGCCCAGACAACAGCAGAGCCGGAAGAATAAAGAACCGGCGGCAGGGAGAAATCGAGGAACAAACATGGAGATAGGAAAAGTACCTGAAAATATATTGAAACGGTCTGTTTTTAAAAAACTGACTGTGAAACGGCCGGAAGTTCTGGTTCACTCTGGTGTGGGGGAAGACTGCACGGCGATGGATGTGGGAGAGCATGCCATCGTGCTTTCTACTGATCCCATTACCGGAACAGCCGATCACATCGGCCGGCTGGCATTTCATATTACGGCTAACGATATAGCTTCTTCCGGGGCAGAACTGGTGGGGATGATGGTGACCATTATCCTGCCGGAGAACAGCACAGAAGAAGATCTGAAAGAGATCATGCAGGAACTCAGTGAGTGTACAGCCCGCTATGGCGTAGAGATCATGGGGGGACACACGGAAGTATCAGCGGTAGTAAACCAGCCCCTTGTATCGGTCACCGGTGTCGGCAAGGTGAAAAAAGGTGAAATAGTGGCTACATCCGGTCTGAAACCGGGACAGGATCTGGTCGTGACCAAGTGGATCGGTTTGGAAGGAAGCGCCATCGTGGCATCGGAAAAAGAACAGGAACTAAAGGAAAAACTTCCGTCAGAACTGGTTGAGACCGCCAAGTCCTTTGCAGATCTTCTCAGTGTGGTGGATGATGCCAAAGTGGCCATGAAAGTAGGCGTATCGGCCATGCATGATGTGACAGAAGGAGGCATTTTCGGAGCCTTGTGGGAAATGGCAGAGGCCTCTGGTGTAGGTCTGGATATTGATCTGAAAAAGATTCCTATCCGTCAGGAGACCATAGAGATCTGCGAAGTGTATGATATCAATCCTTATCTGCTGATCTCCAGCGGGGCTATGCTGATCGGAACCGACCACGGAAGCCGTCTGGTGGAAGAACTTACCCGGGCAGGTATCCATGCATCGGTGATCGGTTATGCGGTAGAAGGCAGAGACCGCATCGTGCGAAACGGTGATGAAAAGAGGTTTTTAGAGCCGCCTAAAACCGATGAATTGTACAAAGTATGTTGACAAAAACGGAAAATTCGTGTATTTTTAACGGAGTACATTATTTTGAGGAGGAACCATATGACGAAGTCATAATTAAAACTGGTTCCGACGACCTGCCGCCGAGCGTCAGCGAGGGGGCAATACACTATTTTCAGGAGGTAAATGGTTATGAGAGAAAGACTGTTGCATCTGTTGGCGAAAGACAGCCGTTTGTCTGTAAAAGACATGGCGGTAATGTTAGATTCTACAGAAGAAGAGATTCAGAAAACATTGGCGGAGATGGAAGCGGATGGCGTGATCTGCGGATATCCTACGCTGATCAATTGGGATAACACAGAGTTTGAGCATGTGGCGGCTTTGATCGAGGTAAAGGTATCTCCCGAAAGAGGCCGTGGTTTTGATAAAGTAGCAGAGAGAATTTACCAGTTTGAAGAGGTAGAAAGCCTTTATCTTATGAGCGGCGGTTTTGACCTGATGGTTATCATTGACGGTAAGTCCATGAAGGAAGTCGCCCGCTTTGTATCGGCGAAGCTGTCTCCGATGGAGTCAGTCATCAGTACAGCAACCCACTTTATTTTAAAACGATACAAAGATTATGGCCTTTCTTTGATAGAAGGAAAGGTTGAAGACGAAAGGCAGTTGATTACACCATGAGAAACCCGTTATCTAAAGCAATTACAGAAATACAACCTTCCGGTATCCGCCGTTTTTTCGACGCAGCAAGTACTATGAGTAATGTTATTTCACTGGGCGTTGGTGAGCCGGATTTTGATACGCCCTGGCATGTAAGAGAAGAGGGAATTTACTCTCTGGAGAAGGGAAGAACCTTTTACACCGGTAATTCCGGTCTGCTTGAACTGAGAGAAGAGATCGGACGGTACTTAGACCGTCGTTTCGGACTTTCCTACAGCGCCGATGAGATACTTGTAACAGTAGGTGGCAGTGAGGCCATTGATATAGGCTTTCGTACCATGCTGGATCCGGGGGATGAAGTGATCATACCGGAGCCTTGTTATGTGTCATACCTTCCGTGTGTGAAACTGGCAGGAGGTGTGCCGGTGCGGCTCCCGCTGGAAGAAAAAGACCAGTTTAAGTTGACTAAGGAAAAACTTTTGTCCGCTATTACCGATAAGACAAAGATTCTGGTTCTTCCATTTCCAAATAACCCGACAGGAGCGATCTTGAACCGGGAAGAACTGCAGATTATTGCGGATATAGTGAAAGAACACGATCTGTTTGTTATGTCCGATGAGATCTATTCGGAGTTAAATTATGAGGGCGGTCATGTGTCCATCGCATCGATTCCGGGCATGAGAGAGAGAACCATTGTGATCAACGGATTTTCCAAATCCTATGCTATGACAGGATGGCGTCTGGGATATGCAGCAGGACCAAAAGAGATCATGAAACAGATGTTGAAGATCCATCAGTTTGTGATCATGTGCGCGCCTACTACCAGCCAGTATGCAGCGATCGAGGCTCTCCGCAACGGAGATGAAGATGTGCGCAGGATGAGAGAAAGTTATGACGAACGCCGTCGCTTTCTGGTAAACGCATTGAATGAGATGGGCCTTCCGTGTTTTGAACCAAAAGGAGCTTTTTATGTGTTCCCGAATATCAGTGCGTATGGCATGACTTCGGAGGAGTTTGCCAGACGTTTGCTGGAACAGGAGAGAGTGGCTGTTGTGCCGGGTACCGCTTTTGGAGAGTGCGGAGAAGGATTCCTGCGTATTTCCTACGCGTATTCCATCGACAACTTGAAGAAGGCACTGGACAAGATAGAGAAATTTATAGACACTCTGAATTAAGTGTGTTACTATAAAGTTATTAAAGAATGATGAAAAGGGGATAGAGAACAAAATGGCAATGATAAGTGCAGACCATATTAATCCGTTTTTGATGGCGGCAAAGAAGGTTTTTCAGGATATGTGTTTTGTAGAACTTTCCATTCAGAAACCGAAACTTCAAGAAGCCAAATTTGGGCCGGATGCATGGGTTATTATCATTGGTGTGACAGGCGAAATGCGTGGACAGGTATTGATCGCTATGACAAATGAAAACGCTTGCAACATCGCATCCAAGATGTGTATGATGGAGGTTAAGGAGATGGACGAGTTTGCCTGCAGTGCGTTAAGTGAGTTAGGCAATATGATCATGGGAAATGCGGCTACGGTTTTTTCAGCCAATGGTATTGGAATTGACATTACACCGCCGTCCTTGACTCATGGAACTATGAGTTTTACAAATAATTATACAAAGAATCTTTGTGTGCCTATGACTTTTGATGGAAGAGAGATTGAACTGTTCCTGGCACTGCGTCAGGAGGACTGATTGTGTTAAACATTGTTTTGCTGGAGCCGGAGATTCCGGCTAATACAGGGAATATCGGCCGTACCTGCGTGGCAGCAGGAGCCAGGCTTCATCTGATCGAGCCTATGGGATTCCAGATTAATGAAAAACAGGTAAAAAGAGCCGGATTGGATTACTGGGACAAGTTAGACTATACGATTTATGATAGTTTTCCAGACTTTTTGGAGAAGAATCCGGGGGCAAAGATTTATATGGCTACGACTAAAGCCAAGCATGTATACAGTGATGTGAAGTTTGAAGAGGACTGTTATATTATGTTTGGGAAGGAAAGTGCCGGGATTCCGGAAGAGATTCTGGTAGAAAATGAAGAGACTACCATACGGATCCCTATGTTTGGGGATATCCGGTCACTGAACCTGGGAAATTCGGTAGCTATCGTATTGTATGAGGCATTGAGGCAGCTGGGATTTAAAAACCTGAACACAGAGGGGCATTTACATCACAGCCACTGGCATTCAGAAGAGTAATAAAAAAGAGACAGGCTCCTGTCTCTTTTTTTGTTATTAGGTTTCTTTCGTCAGTGTAAAGACAAATTCGGAACCAACGCCTTCGGTGCTGACCACATCCAGATTCTGTTTGTGGGCGGTGATGATCTCCTTGCAGATGGACAGACCCAGTCCGGTTCCCAGTTTGTCTTTTCCACGGGAGAGATCTGTTTTATAAAAACGCTCAAAGATTTTTCCCAGATCATCTTTGGGTATTCCGATACCGGAATCTTTTACGGACACAAATACCCGGTTTCCTTTTTCCCGGGTGGAGATAAGGATAGAAGAACCTTCGTGACTGAATTTGACAGCGTTATCCATAAGGTTGTGAAGAACCTGCTGGATCTTGTCTTTGTCTCCGCTGACCCACAGCGGTTCTGTATCGGATAACTCCAGATCGAAGTGGATATCTTTTTTGGCAGCAACTCCCTCCAGTGCCCCGGCGGTCTTGCGGATGGAATCGTGGAGGTTAAAGCGGCTGATGTCCAAAAAAATGTTGTCTTTGTCAAAATTATTTACATCCAGAAGATTGCTGGTAAGTTTGGTAAGCCGGTCGGTTTCAAACAGGATGATATCCAGGTATTTCTGCTGGGACTCCGGCGGGATGACACCGTCTACCATGGCCTGCACATATCCACGGATACTGGTAAGAGGAGAGCGGAAGTCGTGGGAGATGTTGGAAATAAACTTGCGCTGGTACTCATCGAATTTACTCAGTTCGTCACCAATGATATTTAAGGTGTCTGCCAGTTCACCGTATTCATCGTTGCTGTGGATAGAAATATGATGGTTTTCCTTGCCGATGGAAAAGTCTTTGATACCTACACGCAGGCGGCGCAAAGGCAGAAAGGCACAGATATAGATGCAGGCAAAAACCAGCCCCAGTAAAGCTACAATAAAGTAAAAAAGCATCATCAGCAGATTGAAATAATAATCGGCTCTTTTTTGGATCACGGAATTTCCCTGGGCAAATACGATGTGTCCGTTGGTGTGGTTTTCCCCGGCAATGGACATGGAAATGCACAGGGACGGTTCTGCCAGGTAGCCCCCCATATCATAGTTGGTAGTGGCCGTCTGGAAAAGAAACCTTTTATTGCCATTGTAGATGGTATCTGTCAGATTGGCATTGGCGGTGTCCAGAATAATGTCACGGTTGTCATAGATCACGATGATCCGGCAGTTGGAAAGTTCCGATGTCATGCGCAGATGCATGGCCAGGTTCTGGATGTTTCTGCGGCTGTAGGAGCGCAGGCTGAAGTGAGAACTGATCAGTGTGGAACTGGTGCGGATCAGATTTTCTTTTGTCTCGTTTTCTACCTGGGAGTAGATATAATCATAGCCTTTATACTGGATGAAAGCAAAAGAACTGATGATCAAAAGCAGATAAAGGAGTGTCAGTTTTTTTCCCAGGGTAGTTTTAAAGGAAAATTTTTTTGACTTCATGGGTCAGATCCTTTCATTTTAAAATCGTTCCGGAATGGTTTCAAATTTGTATCCGATTCCCCAGACGGTGGATAATGCCCACTCGGCATGGTCTTTGATCTTTTCTCTCAGGCGTTTGATATGGACATCTACGGTACGGGTCTCGCCGATGTACTCGTAGCCCCAGATCTGGTCTAACAGCTGCTCTCTTGTAAACACCTGATTTGGGTGGCTGGCAAGAAAATACAAAAGTTCCAGTTCTTTTGGAGGCATTTCAATGGGTTTGCCCATGTAGATCACGGAGTAGTTGGACAAACTGATGGAAAGGTCGGTGTAGGATATGCTTTCTGTATCTTTTGGGGGCTCCGGCTGTGGTGCTGCAGGAGCCGGTGCCGGGGTGTAGCGGCGCAGAACCGCCTTGACTCTGGCAACCATTTCTTTGGAATCAAAAGGTTTGATGATATAGTCATCGGCGCCCAGTTCCAGTCCCAGCACTTTGTCAAAGACTTCTCCTTTGGCGGAAAGCATGATAATAGGGGTGCTGTGGTTTTTACGTATTTCACGACACACATCGTAGCCGTCAATGCCCGGAAGCATAATATCTAACAGCATCAGGTCCGGCTGGAAACTGTCATGGAGTTTTAAAGCAGTTTCGCCATCTTCTGCGATTTCACATTGAAAACATTCTTTGGTAAGGTAGAGTGAGATTAATTCAGCAATGTTTGCATCATCATCTACGATCAGTATTTTTTTCTTATTCATGGTATCCCTCATTTCCCTGATTTACTTAAATTCAACAACGGTTACGCCATAGCCGCCTTCTCCGTATTCGCCCATGCGGTAGGATTTTACATATTTGCACTTTTTGCAGTAGTTCTGGACCGCATTTCTGAGAGCACCGGTTCCCATTCCGTGGATCACGGTTACCTGGTGCAGTTTGGCAAGGTAGGCATCATCCAGATATTTGTCCAGAAGTGAAATAGCCTCGTCTACAGTTTTGCCAATAAGATTGATCTCGGTGGAAACCGTCATGGCTTTGGCCATCTTCATGGACCGGGCATGGGTAACGGCCGCTTCTTTTTTGGCGGCTTTCGTCTCCTGTTCCAAAAGTTCCAGATCTTTGATATTGACCTCGGAACGCATGATTCCCATCTGGACAAAACAGTTGCCCTTGTTGTTTGGCAAAGTGCTGACGGTACCCTTCACTCCCAGAGAGTGGACCATGACAATATCCCCGATGGAAAGGTGCTCCGGTGCTTTGGCCGGTTTTTGACGGCGGGTGTCCAGAGAGGCCCCGCTGCCTGTTTTCTCCAGGTGCTTGCGGAGGTTGGCGCGCTCCTGTTCCATCTGTTTGGTCATGCCGGAGTCCTTGGACCATTTGTTGTAGCGTTTGATGGATTCGTCAGCTACGGCTTTGGCTTTTTCCAGTATTTCCCTGGCCTCGTCGTTGGCGCGGCGCAGGATCTTGTCTCTGGCGTCATCGATCCGCTGGTTTTTAGCCTCCAATTTTTCTTTATAATGCTGTGCTTCTTCCCGGAAGCGTTTGGCTTTTTCCCGCTCTTTTTCTGCTGTGACCCGGGCCTCTTCCAGCCCGCTGACCACCTCTTCAAAGTCTTTGGCATCGCTGTCTACCAGCCGGCTTGCCTCGTTTATGATGTCTTCCGGCAGCCCCAGTTTGCCGGAAATGGCAAAAGCGTTACTTTTTCCCGGAACACCCACTAACAGGCGGTAGGTAGGCTGCAGGGATTCTACATCAAACTCGCAGGAGGCGTTTTCAACCCCTTCGGTGGAAAGGGCGTATAACTTTAATTCACTGTAATGGGTGGTAGCCATGGCGGTAACACCCCGTTTGTGCAGGTTGTCCAAAATAGCCGTAGCCAGGGCAGCCCCCTCTACCGGATCGGTACCGGCGCCCAGCTCGTCAAACAGAGCAAGGGTCTTTGGATTGGCTCTTTTTAAAATATAGACATCGTTTACCATATGAGAGGAGAAGGTACTGAGGCTCTGCTCAATGCTCTGCTCATCGCCGATATCGGCATATACTTCTTCGTAAACCCGCAGATGGGAGTGGTCAAAGGCCGGAATGTGAAGGCCTGCCTGTCCCATGAGGGTAAATAGTCCTACGGTTTTCAAAGACACGGTCTTACCGCCGGTGTTGGGACCGGTGATAATGAGAAGATCGTAGGTTTTGCCGAGAGTCACATCGATGGGCACCACTTTATCCCGGGGGATCAGAGGGTGGCGGCCCCGCTTGATGTGGATATAGTTTTTGTCGCAC
>HF998322.1:0-3580 GCA_000433735.1 Clostridium sp. CAG:167 | reverse complement strand
GAACAGGGGCTCACTTCCCTGCATCTTTTTAGAGAGGGCAGCTTTGGCAAAGATAAAGTCAAGTTCTGCCAGAAGCAGGATATTGCGCTCCAGGTCTTTGGTGTAAGGAGCAGCCAGGGCACTGAGGGAAATCAGGATTTTCTCGATTTCCTCCTGCTCTTTCATAGCCAGTTCCGCCAGTTCGTTGTTCAGTTTGACAATGGCCATTGGCTCAATGAAAAAGGTGGATCCGGTGGCACTCTGGTCGTGGATCATGCCCTGAAAGGAACTTTTGTATTCCTGCTTCACCGGCAGGCAGTAACGGCCGTTGCGCATGGTGACAATGTTGTCACGGAGCATAGAGGCGGAACTTGCCATGGTGGCGTTTAACTGTTCCCGCACCCGGTCGTTGGTACTTTTCATGGAACGGCGGATCCGTTTCAGTTCACTGCTGGCATCATCAGCCATTTCTTCCGGCCCCAGGATACAGCGGTTGATCTCAAGACGCAGATCCGGCAGATCTACCAGGCTGGCAAACCGGCCGCTGAGGGCATCGGAAGTTTCCTCGTCTTTGGCGTCATAGGCAATAGCACTTTTAGCAATTTCTAAGGAACGGCTGATATTTAGCAGCTCCCCCATGCCCAGGACACCGCCTTTTTCCAGTGGAAGAAGGCTGGGACGGATGTCTTTGAGACCATGAAAGGACAGTTTGCCATGCTTGAACAGGCGCATGAGAGCGTGGCTGGTCTCCGTCTGCCAGCTGACGATCTCGCCTTTTTTGGAAGAGGGAAGCAGGTGTCTGGCGGTGTCTTTTGCCAGAGGTGAATCGGCTTCCTCTACCAGTTGGTCTATGATTTTGTAATATTCTAAAGTTTTAAGCACTTTTTTGTTCATAACAATCCTCATTTCGAAAGATTTTTCGTATTTTTCCGAGTAAATTTAACCCATCTAATTGTACATGATTTCCTATAAAATGTAAACAAAACCTTGATTTCTATGGAGATAATCGGTACAATTAAAGAAATATGTAAAAAATGGAGAGAGAGCAATGTATTATTTGAAAGACTATCGAGAAGGACAGAAGTTTGTTGGAACTTATTTGTGTAAACAGAAGAATGTGTTGAAAACGAAGGCGGGTAAGACCTATTATTCGCTGATCTTACAGGATAAAACAGGGACGGTAGATGGCAAGATCTGGGAACTCAATAATGGGATTGAGAACTTTGAAGCCATGGATTTTATACATTGTGAAGGAATGGTAACCAGTTTTCAGGGAAACCTGCAGATGAATATTTCCCGCGTCCGGGTAAGCCAGGAGGGCGAGTACGATCCGGCGGATTATATGCCATGTACCACCAAGGATGTAGGGGAAATGTACAGCGAGGTCATGAAGTATGTGGCCAGTGTCCACAACAAGTACCTGCAGAAGATCCTGGAGATGTATTTTGTAGAGGATAAGGAATTTATTGAGGCTTTTAAGAAACATTCGGCAGCTAAAAGTGTACATCATGGATTTATCGGCGGTCTGCTGGAGCATACGCTGGCAGTGACTAACATGTGCCAGTATTTTGCTGAGCATTATCCGATGTTAAACCGGGATCTACTGATTACAGCGGCGTTGTTCCATGATATGGGAAAGATTCAGGAAATTTCGGATTTTCCACAGAATGATTATACCGATGACGGCCAGTTGCTGGGGCATATTTATATCGGTGCCAAGGCGATGGAAGAGGCAGCAGCCAAGGTGCCTGGATTCCCGGCTAAGTTAAAGAATGAGTTGGTGCATTGTATCCTGGCTCACCACGGCAAAATGGAGTACGGCTCACCGAAAGTGCCGGCTATTATGGAGGCTATGGCACTGCATATGGCAGATAACGCAGATGCCAAACTGCAGACTTTGACAGAGATTTTTACCCAGGCAGGAGATAATATGGCCTGGCTTGGATTTAACCGTATGTTTGAGAGTAATTTGAGGAGAACATCCAATGACTGAAAAACAGTGGAAAAAGAATGATGAAACAGAGATTCTCATAGAGGATATGGGAAAAGATGGAGAGGGTATTGGCCATGCCGATGGCTATACCCTTTTTGTAAAGGGAGCCTTGCCGGGAGAGCGCGTACGCGTGCGGCTCATGAAGGTTAAAAAACGGATGGGTTTTGCCAGACTGATGGAAGTGATCACGCCGTCATCACAGCGTGTGACGCCAGTCTGCCCGGTGGCGGGACCCTGCGGCGGCTGTACTTTGCAGCATTTGTCCTATGAGGCTCAGCTGGAGGTTAAGGAAAACACGGTGAGAAACTGTCTGCAGCGCATCGGCGGTGTGGATTTGGAGAAGGTGGAATGGCTTCCAATCCAGGGGATGAACGGAGAGAATGAGTCTTCGTGGCACTACCGGAATAAGGCACAGTTTCCGGTGCGGATGGGAAAAGACGGCAAGGCAGAGGCCGGCTTTTTTGCCAGTGGAAGCCATCGGCTGATCCCGGTGGAGTCCTGTCAGATCCAGCACCCGGTGATCAATGAAGTGCTGGCGGTGGTGATGGATTTTCTCCGGGAAAAAGGAATCGAAGGATATGACGAGGAGCACCATAGCGGCCTGGTCCGTCATATATTTATCCGGCGTGGGTACTTCACCGGACAGGTTATGGTGTGTCTTGTGCTGATGAAGGAGACGCTGCCGGAGGAGGCTGTCCTTTTGGAGCGGCTGAAGAAGGTGGAAGGTTTTACCAGTCTGTATATTTCAGTCAACAGCCGGCGTACCAATGTGATCCTGGGAGAGGACGTGCGCCTGCGGTTTGGCAAGGCTTATATCGAGGATGAGATTGGCGGCGTGCGCTATCAGATCTCGCCTAAATCTTTTTATCAGGTCAATCCGGTCCAGACCCAGAAACTTTACGCCAGAGCGCTGGATTTTGCCGGCCTGCAGGGCCATGAGACGGTGTGGGATCTGTACTGCGGTATCGGTACCATCTCTCTCTTTCTTGCCAAGGCCGTGCCACAGGGAAAAGTGGTAGGTGTGGAGATCGTGCCGGAGGCTGTGGAAAATGCCAGAGAAAATGCAAAGTTGAACGGATTTGAGAATGTGTCTTTCCGCTGTGGGGCAGCAGAGGATGTGGCTCCAGGCCTGCTGGAGAAGTATGGTGCCGATGTGGTGGTAGTGGATCCGCCCCGGAAGGGATGCGATGGCAGCCTGCTGGAGACTATGGTGTCCATGGCCCCGGAGAAGATTGTGTATGTCAGCTGTGACCCGGCTACCCTGGCAAGGGATGTGAAGCGGCTGGGAGAGATGGGGTATGAGCTGAAGCGGTGCCAGGTGACTGATATGTTCCCGCAGGGGGGACATTGTGAGACGGTGTGCTTATTGTCCAAACTCCACGAAGCGAAGCGTAGACAGGCTACTTATGAGGAGATAAAGAAGTATGTTGCAGAGTATAATGATGGAATGAAGGTATCTGATCTGTATATTGCACAGGTGAAGAGAAAGTGTGGAATTGAATTAGCGGAGAATTTTAATATTCCTAGGTCAGAGGGAGCAAAGCAACCACAATGTCCGAAGGAGAAAGAAGAGGCAATTATTGGGGCACTGAAAGCATTTCAGATGAT
>HF998321.1 GCA_000433735.1 Clostridium sp. CAG:167 | reverse complement strand
CCGGTTGGAAAATGATGGTTGGGGCTGATGTGGGCAATATCCGCACCGGACCGCTTCAAAGAATCCACGGTAATGCCCTGGTCATCCAGCCGCCCGTACCGGCAGGTAACGCCGCACCGCTTGTACACCTGGGCGATTTTTTTATACCCCGGATCCTCCAGACAATAAGTGGATCTGGGAGCCAAAAGCTGGACCAGCAGACTATACAAATACTCCGTTCCCGCGCCCACCACGATCTGATCCGGATCCACCAGCATGGCACGGTAAGACTTCAAATGCTCTGCAACCGCCTCCCGCAAAGNGCCTCCCGCAAAGCCCTCGTCCCCCCAGCCGGGGAAGGTTCCATCAACTCACTTTTATGATCCGACATGATCTCTCTGCCGATCTTCGCCCACACGGTAAAGGGAAACCGCTCCGGTGACATACGGTTATCCGACAGGTCAACGGCGTACTCCACTTTCTTTTCCTGCCTCTGTATATTGAGAGACAAGTTCGTCTCTTTAGGAACCTGCCTCATTCCCCGGATCTTCGCCACATAATATCCCTTCTTTGGTACGGTATAAATATACCCTTCACTGATCAACTGGTCATATGCATTCTGAATCGTAATGGTACTAATACCATGATTCCTGGCAAAAGTTCTCTTGGAGGGAAGTTTGTCACCCGCCTGCAGTCCTCCTGTCATAATATCGTCCTTCAGGCATTGGTAAATGTATTGATATAAAGGCCCTGTGGCCTGTTCCAGATCATATGTGAGCATGATGGTTTTTCCTTTCTGTCTGGCATGAAAAAAACTTCTGTTTTGATTATTTCTTTAACACCAGTTTTATCGTACTATAAATACAATCAAAACGCAAGGAGGCAATCACAAATGAGCGAAATACAATCACAATATGAATTAAATAAAGGACTGGCACAGATGCTGAAGGGCGGTGTCATTATGGATGTAACCACACCGGAACAGGCACGCATCGCTGAAGCAGCCGGTGCCTGCGCCGTTATGGCACTGGAGCGGATCCCGGCGGATATCCGTGCAGCCGGCGGCGTGTCCCGCATGAGCGATCCCAAGATGATCCAGGGAATCCAGGAGGCTGTCAGCATCCCGGTTATGGCAAAATGCCGTATCGGACATTTTGTAGAGGCACAGATTCTGGAAGCTATTGAAATTGACTACATTGACGAATCCGAAGTCCTCTCTCCGGCCGATGATGTGTACCACATCGACAAAAAGCAGTTCCGTGTACCGTTTGTCTGCGGTGCCAGAGACCTGGGAGAAGCACTGCGGCGCATCCAGGAAGGTGCCTCTATGATCCGTACCAAAGGGGAGCCGGGAACCGGTGATGTTGTCCAGGCTGTCCGCCATATGCGCAAAATGAACGCCCAGATCCGGGAGATCACCTCTCTCCGGGAAGATGAATTATTTGAAAAAGCAAAAGAACTTCAGGTTCCTTATGAACTGGTTCTTTCTGTCTACAAAGAAGGCCGTCTTCCGGTGGTCAACTTTGCTGCCGTGGTCACCTTTGCTGCCGGCGTTGTCGCTACACCAGCCGATGCCGCCCTGATGATGCAGTTAGGTGCGGAAGGCGTCTTCGTCGGATCCGGCATTTTCAAATCCGGCAATCCGGAGAAGCGGGCTTCTGCCATTGTACAGGCAGTAACCAACTATACCGATGCGTCTCTCATCGCAGACCTTTCCAAAGATCTGGGGGAGGCTATGGTAGGTATCAATGAATCCGAAATCAAACTGATCATGGAAGAACGGGGGATCTGATCCATATGGCAAAAGTAGGAATACTGGCCCTCCAGGGTGCCTTTATCGAGCATAAAAAAATACTGGAAAGTCTGGGTGCGGAATGTGTTGAGATCCGCCAGAAAAAAGATCTGAAAGACCTTGCCGGCATCGTTCTGCCCGGCGGGGAAAGTACCGTCCAGGGACAACTTCTCCACAAACTGGATCTTTTTACACCGGTTCAGGAAAAAATCCTCTCCGGCCTGCCTGTCCTTGCCACCTGCGCCGGACTGATCCTGCTGGCCCAGTCCATTGAGGGAAGCAGCGAGAAACATCTGGGTACACTGCCTGTTACCGTGCGTCGAAATGCGTACGGACGGCAGCTTGGCAGTTTTGCCGGGGCTTATCCTATGAAAGGTTACGGTCAGTTCCCTATGGTCTTTATCCGTGCGCCTTATATTGCCGAGACCTCTCCCCAGGTGGATGTGCTGGCTTCCGTAGACGACCACCCGGTGGCAGTCAGATATAAAAACCAGATCGGTCTGTCCTTTCACCCGGAACTTTCTCCGGATACAAGGATCCATGAAACATTTTTGCAGTTGTGCGAAGGGTAACCTACGGCAAAATTTTCGGCAAACATTTATCCCGGAAACCTTGACACCCCTTGCATTTCCTCGTAAAATGTATTTTATATATTAGAAAGGGGTCAAGACCCCAATTGGAGGAAATATGGATAAGATAATTTTAACAGGGGATCGTCCTACGGGAAGATTGCATGTAGGACATTATGTAGGATCTTTGAAACGAAGAGTGGAATTACAAAATTCCGGTGAATTCGATAAAATTTACATTATGATCGCAGATGCCCAGGCACTAACAGACAACGCTGACAATCCTGAGAAAGTCCGCAGCAACATTTCAGAAGTAGCACTGGATTACATTTCCTGTGGACTGGATCCGGAAAAGTCAAATCTTTTCGTTCAGTCTTATGTATCTGAACTGACTGAACTGACTTTTTACTACAGCAACCTGGTAACCGTTTCCCGCTTGCAGCGTAACCCTACGGTAAAAAGTGAGATTCAGATGCGCGGCTTCAAGTCCAGCATCCCGGTAGGTTTCTTTACATATCCGATCAGCCAGGCTGCCGATATTACTGCTTTTAAAGCGAACATCGTACCGGTGGGCGAAGATCAGCTTCCTATGATCGAACAGGCCAGAGAGATTGTCCGCAGTTTTAACGGCACTTATGATGAAGTTCTGGTGGAGCCAAAAGCCCTGCTGCCTGAGAATCAGGCATGTATGCGTCTCCCGGGTACAGATGGCAAGGCCAAGATGAGTAAATCTCTGGGCAACTGTATTTACCTGGCAGATGAACCGGAAGTGATCCGCAAGAAAGTCATGAGTATGTACACAGATCCGGACCATATCCGCATTGAGGATCCGGGCAAACTGGACGGCAACTGCGTATTCATCTATCTGGATGCCTTCTGCAATGATGACTATTTTGCAGAATACCTTCCTGAATATCAGAATCTTCAGGAATTAAAAGACCACTACACCCGCGGCGGTCTGGGAGATGTGAAAGTAAAGAAATTCCTTTACAGTGTATTGATGGAAAACCTTTCCCCGATCCAGGCAAGAAGAAAAGAACTGGAAAAAGATATTCCGGCGATCATGGAAATTCTGCATCAGGGAAGCATCCGTGCCAAGGAAGTAGCCGCTCAGACATTGGCTGAAGTAAAACACGCTATGCAGATTGACTATTTTGAATAATGGAAATGAAATTGCAAAGAGCAGAGACACCAGACTTTGGTGCTCTGCTCTTTTTGATTTTTATCCGGGCTAAAATCCGCCATTCTGATAAGCTCTCGCAATCACATAAGACGGTTCATAAAATGCACTGCAATTATAATTGTCAATCACATCACAGATTTCATCGTTATACACCCTCATAATTCCATCCACATAATCTTCCTTGGAATCCATGGTATCTCGGATCAAACGCTGGTACACAGCCCCCATATCAAGAGGCGATGGAATAATCTCCGCCAATTCTCTATCAACCGCCGTTATGTCGTAATTTCCATCTTTTAAAGAATAATCCTCTATCCAATCGTGTTCCACTTTTAATGGATTTTCACAATGCAATGCACTGGCACAACTAAGCAGATGGTAAAAACCATCACGGCCAATTGTATTGACAACATACTTATTTTTCTGCTTAATATGCCTTGCTACACGCTCTATCATATAACATACGAAATAAAGATCGTCTTCTGTTATATCTTCGTCCGGGAAATACTTATTTTTCATATTTTCTCGCTTCCTTTGAAAGTCAGTGTTTTTAGTGCTGCTTCTGTACAGAATGCCATTTGATGAGTCGGGTAATTAAACCTTACAAGTCCCCAAAACGCATCTCTGGGAACCCTGCCATCAACAAATCCTTCCACAAAATTCCAAATTTGATCATCTGCCATAGGTCCTTCAACGATATCATAATCGTGCTCAATTCCCCGCCTGCAATCTGCCACAAAATCAAGCCACTCGTCTGTCATTTCATCAAATTTTAATATTTTCAAATCCTGCCGTGGCATATATTCATATCTATTCATTACAGACGCACCTTTTTTTGTCATTGCCCAGCGCTTTGCCTGTTTTTCATAACTAGTGCAATAAAAACCATATCCGAAATCTTTGTAGAAACCATTCTGGAGGATACGCGGAATAGACACTTCTACATTGCTTCCATGATACACAATACTATTTTCCATTTGTCCCTCCTATACCTTGATTTTTATACAATATATCTTACGATTCTAATACATTCTTTTGTTCCTTATTTATCAAAATCTAACGATATTTTAGCATCCTTCCTATAGATTTTCAATGATTTATTCTGACTTATCCAATCCTTACCAAGGTGTCTTTCCTTCGTCATTACTACAAATCTTTACCTTCTTACTCAAGCCGCTTTTTCGCAGCATTTTTGTATACTTCTTTTTCTTGCTCTTCGGCACCTTAATTACAACCTTTGACGACAAACCCGAAAAAGAATTTTTCTGTATACTCTTTACTTTTTTAGAATGAATCTCAATCACTCGCAGATTTTTGGTGGGATAAGTCAATCCTTTTTCATATGAAAAGACTTTTCTCCCCGAGGTTCCTCTCTTTATTGTATGTACTTTGGACGGAAGAGAAATTTTCTTAAGTCCAGTTCCTGCAAACGCCGACATTGAAACCGATTTAACTCGTTTGGGCAAAATAATTCTCTTTAATCTGCGACAATCGGAAAAATCATGGGGTTTAATTTCTTTTAAATCACAAGGTAGCTTAACATTTGTTAATGCTTCACACCCCCATAATATTCCTTCCTCCAAATAGTTTACTGTGTCAGGGAAGCAGATACTCTTTATTTTCTTACATCCCTCTAGTCTCCCTATTTTCTTGATCTGCGCCGGCATCTGAATTTCTTCTAATTTCTCGCAACCTACAAACGCACCATTTCCTATCTTAACAACACCGTTAGGAATTTTAATCGTCCGCAAAGATTGGTTATTTTCAAAAGCATCTTCTCCAATAACCTTTACACTGTCTGGTAATACTACAGTTTTAGCATTGACAAAATCTGCAAATGCATTCCTTCCTATACCTGTTATCCCTTCTTCAATCACTATATGTTCCGTTTTGTTGCTCCACCTGTACCAGGATGGTTCTCTGTCATGTCCATTTAGGGTAAAATCTGAAATAGCTTTGTCCCCTGTGAAAACAATCGTTTTGGTACTGGTATTGTAAGTCCACTTATTTCCGTTGTCATCCGTTCCGCTGGTGACACTCTTCGCCTGGATCTGTACAGGCATAAGACATAAGCATAAGATCAAGATAACCGCTACTGCTTTTTCCATCTTCACTCTCTTATCCAACACATTCTTTTTTCAAGCCAAAGGAAACACGGACTTCCGTGCCATAATCCTTTCTGCTCTTCACTTCCATATGTCCCTCCATTGCTTCTACAATACCCTGGGCCACAGCCAGGCCAATTCCGATACCGGTACCATCACCATCGTATGGCTGAGTCCCTTCTTTGCTGTATGGCTGCAGTGCCTGTTCGATTTTCTCTATACCGGGGCCGTTGTCTTTCACGATAAATTCAAAATCATCGCCTTTCTGGGACACCGCCACATACACACCGCCGCCCGGCTTATTAAACTTAATCGCATTTTCAATCAGGTTAAACAAAAGCTGTTCAATCCTCTGCTTGTCCCCATAATAAACCCCGTTTAAGTTTCCTACCCACATGTAGGAAATTCGTTTTCCTTTACTGCATTGTCTGAAAAAGTCATCACAATCCCGTGCCAGTTCCTGTACATCAAAATTCTTTTCTTCCAATTTTAGTTCTCCCTGCTGAATCATATTTACATCTTCCATATCCCTAGCTACTTCTGTCAGATAATCTGCCAGTCCCTGAATCTGGTTCAGAAAATAGGTCACCTTCTTATCATCCCTTTTGAGAAGTGCTGCGCCTGCCTGCTGGGTCGCTCCCCCGATCTCCCTTGCCGGCACCTGAAGATTCTTCGACATCCGCATTAATATATTGTTACGGACCTGCACAGCCATTTCTTTCTGTTTCCTCTCGGACTGAACCGCCTGCTGGTAACTCTTTTCCAGATATTGCTCCTTGCTGATATCCTTTACATACAGGATCACTTCATCCGACTGGACACTTCGCCTGCGAAACTCGGTCTCTACCCACAGATACCGCCGCTGCTGCAGATCCCAGCGCAGATAACGCATCTTCATACTCTCATCATCACCCTGAAGATACTCTCTCAGAGTGGCCAGAGAAAATCTCTCCAGAAAATGCGTACGAAAATCCGGATGAATCAGATCTGCTGCTACCTTTTTCTTCCATTCTTCATAATTCAGTGAGCCGTCCCGGTGCTGTTTTATGCCAATGTGCTCCAACTCCTGGGGATCTGTTTTGATATAACGACAGCTGCCTGACCTCAAGTTCATAAATGCTATCTTGCAATAGGTCTCACCCATAACATTGACAGCTTCCCAATATGCGTTTCTCTCCCTTAGAACTTTCACGCCAAATTTTCTTAAAATCATGCTTTTGTCTCCTCCTTTCTTCATTTTTCCACTCCGTTTTTTACATTATATCACATTTAATTCAAAATGTATAAAGTTTTTTAATTTATTTTTAATTCTTTTTAGTGTATAATTTTATTGGCAAAAATAAGTAATT
>HF998320.1 GCA_000433735.1 Clostridium sp. CAG:167 | reverse complement strand
GGAACCGATTTTTAATTATGCATTTCGCACATAATGGCTCTTCCTTACTGGGCTATGATCTGCGGTGTATATGATGTTGACACAACCCGTCCAAGTAACATCTCACGATATTCCTCCTCTTTCTCTTTAGGAACATAAAATACCGCATTATGCGCAATATCCCCAAAAGCCAGCGGACCTATTTTTTTCAGTTTCTTCGACTTTATCACTATCTTGTTTAACGACTGACATCCTGAAAAAGCATGAGAGCCAATCTTTTCTACATTGGACGGAATCGTCAATTCTGTAAATTTCTGGTCCTCAAACGCCGATTTACCGATTGTTTTCAACTTTGCTGGCAACTTAACCTTTTTGATTGTGCCACTGGTTACCGAAGGATAAAAAGCCGCCTTACCTATAACTGTTACATTATCCGGTAATTGCAGATTACTAATCTGTGCAGCTGAAAAAGCATACGCATCAATTCGCCTTAAGGTCTTGGGAAACTTCACAGACTTTAACTTTCTAAAATCTCCAAATGC
>HF998319.1:33998-58236 GCA_000433735.1 Clostridium sp. CAG:167 | reverse complement strand
AAAACCCACTTCACGCAAAATTTTTCTGCCACATTACTGCAATACAAAAAAGACTCTCACCGATTTCTCGCCGCAACAGATACAAAGATATATTGGTATAAGTATATCAAGGTTGCACCAGGGTACCTGGCGGAGAGGGATGATAGCATGGCAGACCTGGAGAATATGCTATCCGGCACAGGAAAAAATTTGCGTGGAGTGAGTGCAAACACGCAAGTGTCAGATTTGCGTAGTTTGCAAATCGACACTTCTGCGCGTTTGTTGTAGCGAAAGCGCTCACGAAAGGCAAACTTTTTCCTGTGCCGGATTTGCGTTCTTCCAGTTCTCCCAGCGAATCCCACCTTTACAACCTCCACCAAAACAGTTATAATAAAATTACATTAGCTATAAGAGCCGGTTACCGGCGGAACGGAGGAAATTATGTTAGAGCAGTTGAAAAAAGATGTATATGAAGCCAACATTGAACTTCAGGAAAAAGGAATGGTTATCTATACCTGGGGTAATGTAAGTGGAATTGACAGAGAGCACAATTATGTAGTAATTAAGCCAAGTGGTGTTGAATATGATTTGTTGAAACCGGAAGATATGGTTGTAGTAGATTTTGATGGAAATGTAGTTGAAGGTAAGTACCGTCCATCTTCTGATACACCGACCCATATTGAGTTGTACAAAGCATATCCGGATCTGGCAGGTGTGGTACATACACATTCTACCTGGGCTGTTACATTTGCACAGGCAGGTATGGCAATTCCTGCTATGGGTACAACACACGCTGACTATTTCTACGGTGACATTCCATGCACCAGAGACTTGACAGCAGAGGAAATCAACTCAGATTATGAGAAAAACACCGGTGTTGTTATCGTTGAGACCATCGGTGACAAAGATCCAATGGAAGTACCTGGAATCGTTGTTAAGAATCACGGACCTTTTGCATGGGGTACATCACCAGCCAATGCCGTTTACAATGCAGTTGTACTTGACAAAGTAGCTGAGATGGCTCATCATACATTGACTTTGAATCCTAGAGTAGGTCGTGCACCACAGTATCTGATGGATAAACATTACTTCAGAAAACATGGTGCGAACGCATACTACGGACAGGACAACCTGTAATATAAGATCTGAAAAGCTAAGAAAAGCCTCTTTCCGGGAATCCCTGATGAGACGGGATCCCACGGAAAGGGGCTTATTTTTTTGCTGAATTTTGAAATGTATCAACTCCGGCGTCTGGACAGCATGATGGCATCGGCAAGAACGGCCTGTTCGCCGTTGACAAAACGCAGGATCAAAGAGTAGGTTCCGCTGTGGATCTCGGACAGAGGAACGGCAACGGTGTAAGCATCTGTTACTTCCGGTGTTTCTTTGTCGATATACGCTGAAAAATCCATCTGGAAAATAGCATCAAATTTGGTAAGCAAAATTTCCTGAATGATCTGCTGATGCATGGTCACTGACAGCGTGTCTCCCAGTAGTGTGATGCGGACACCATAATCTGTATAGAGAGCGTCTTTGGTGATGGAGTCAGTGGTCTGACTGGAAGCACCTTTGTGAAGTCTCGGACCGGTAAGCCAGCCCAGAGTAAGATAGGTGTCAGGTGCCTGGTTAAACCGCTCACAGAATCCATCCAGTGTCAGGTCTTTCAGCCTGTCAGCCATTTCCTCCAGAGTGAACAAAGAAATGCCTTCCGGAGCTACAGGAAAGTCAGCAAAGATTTTAGGAACTTCGCCGGTGGCTGCATTCATTTCCAGAATCGAATCTTCCTCTCGCAGAGCATGTTCGTGGCTCTGGATATAAAAGACTTTCTCAGCCGGGGCATAACTTAATTTGTCAATGCCGCTTCCGACATAATAGGTACAGTAAGTAAAACCATAGAGGTCTATCACATGAAAATGGGTCGGTGCCTTGGAAAGGTAATTCGGTGTCATATAGACATTTTCCACAACGGCAAGGAACCCGTTAGAAAGGTCGGCTGTCTGATCCATAGAGGCAGGCAGATCCAGATAATAGCGGATGTCGCCGGCATGGTCTTTGACAGCCAGATACTGCAAAGCATCATCCCGGTACAGATCATAAGGAAGGGATCCCGTGGTGATAATGATCTCTCTGGAAGCAGTTTCTGTCTCTGTTTTATCCAGAAGGGATACAGTGATCTGGTTCGCCTCCCCGGCATACAGTCCGAAAACCGGTACAACATGGACGGTGGTTTCTTCTGTCAAAGTACGGGAAAAAGAGTTTTCCTCCTGATGGCCGTGAACCGTATAAGATACATGGCAGGGTGTTTCACTGTGAAATACGATCAGCGCAAACAAAGGAGCTCGTCCAAAAGGATTCAAGAGAACTTTAGGATTATCCAGTGTCAGGGAAAGATCCGGCAGATAGGCACGCAGATCCATATATCCTTTTCTTGCCTGTTCTGTATAAGGAATGTTTGTTTCAAAAATACTCTCTACAGACTGGTTCAGTCTAAGGCGGTTTAAACTCATAAAATCAATCTTAAGTGGGGACAGATGTGCGCTGGCCCATGACTTAAGCTTGGATGTCATAGTTTCAATCATACATAATCTCCAATCATTATATCGTTTTTTATTCATATATCCGGTCAAAATCGGATTTGTTGATTCGTTCTTTGCACAACAACTCAACCATATTATAATACCAAAACTGTGATAAATCCATATTTTTTCTAATATTTATCATTTTATTGACAAAAAAATAGACCATTTTTTGCGGTAAATAATAGGAGACAAGTTATGATCTGGAGGATGAAAAGGTTGAAAAAACTGAAAACATTGATTTTTTCTATGATAAAAGTGGGATGTATGGGATTTGGGGGAGGCAATGCGCTGATCCCTGTGATTGAAGAAGAAGCTGTAAAAGATAAAAAACTGGTATCCTGTCAGGAGTATGACCGGACCATTCTGGCAGCTACCCTGACACCGGGGGCTCTGCCGGTGGAACTGGCAGCGGGGATCGGCTACGCATCCTGTGGAAAGAAAGGAATGGTAGCGGGAAGTGTTGCCATGGCACTGCCGGGAGCACTGCTTACTATACTGTTACTTATGCTGATGGGACAGGCCGGAGCCGGTGTACTGGAACAGATCCAGTATGCATCGGTGGGAGTCACGGCTGTGATCATGTGCCTTTTGACCCAGTATATTCTGGAAACCTTCAAAAGCTGTTACGATAAGAAAAAGAAGTGCCTGGCCTTTGTGAGTATCCTGCTTGTATTTGCTTTGACAGGAGCCAAGACTGTGGCCAGGATTGCCGGATACAGCGGGGATTTTGTGCCTCGTTTTTCTACCATACAGATCCTTGTACTGGCACTGGCAGGAAGTGCCGTGTACTCTCTGAAACGGGGCAAGCCGCGAAAAAGCACCCGAAAAAGAGAATTTCCGGCTAAAAATATACTGGAAACACTGGGCGTCTGGGTGGCGTTTGTGCTGGCGTTGTGGATTCCAGCCATGTACCTTTTTGGCGGTGAAAGTGTGTGGTTTGGTCTGAAAGGCATTGCTTCATCCCTTCTTTCTTTTGGCGGGGGAGATGCGTATCTGACTATTGCGGACGGAATGTTTGTACCGGATTACATAAGTTCCAATGAGTTTTATAACCACCTGGTACTGCTTGTAAATATACTGCCCGGCTCCATTCTGTGCAAAACCATGGCAGGAATCGGTTTTTTCTTCGGAAGTCAGCTTGGAGGCATGACAGGGGGCATCAGCCTGGCACTTCTTGGATTTGGGGCCAGTGTGGCGGCATCCGGCGGTGTGTTCCAGGTGATGTATCTGCTGGGAGACTGGCTTTCAGGAAAACGTATTTTTTATATTATTAAGAAGACACTGAGGATCGTGGTATCAGGCCTGCTGCTTACAGTCATGGCGTCTCTTATCTTTTCCAGTATGGAAATGAATGCCAATGAGGCCCTTCCACGGTGCACGGTTCTTTTGCTTACTTTGGGGATTTACGGTGTAAATCTCATCCTGCATCTTTGCTTCCGGTGCAGGACAAAAGTCCTTCTTTTTGTTTCTCTTTTGCTTTCTATGGGATTTTGTAATATACTAGGGGTATGACAAAAAGATAAGAGGTTGAAAAAATGCATATCTGGAAACATTTTTCCACTATTACGAGACATAGACATAAGGTAATCATTCATTGTGCCAAGGCAGGTATTTTCTGGCAGGGACTCAGACATGATCTGTCAAAATATTCGCCCACAGAGTTTATTGCCGGGGTAAAGAACTATCTGGGAGATAAAAGTCCCAATGAAAAAGAGCGGGAGCGTTACGGTTTCTCAAGGGCATGGCTGCACCACCAGGGAAGGAATAAGCATCATTTTGAATACTGGGTGGACTACAGCCAGGAGTTAAACCGCAAAGAGCCTATCGAGATGCCCACCAAGTATTTCATCGAAATGTTCTGCGACCGGGTGGCGGCAAGTAAAATATATTATGGCAAGGATTATGACCAGGCCAAGCCTTTTGAATACTTTGACAAGGGACGGAAACGCCGGTGGATGCATCCGGAGACATCCCGTAAATTAGAGGAACTTCTTGTGATGCTGCGGGATAAAGGGGAAGACGAGACCTTTTATTATATCAAGCATGTGGTGAAGGTACAGGGAAAGAAGGATAAGGCTCATTGGAAATAACGGATTTTAGCAAGGGAAGCGTAAAGAAAAATATTGTACGACTGGCTGTGCCTATGACACTGGCACAGCTTATTAATGTGCTGTACAACATTGTAGACCGGATCTACATCGGCAGGCTGGAGCAGGGCAATGCCCTGGAACTGACAGGTCTTGGCGTATGTCTTCCGGTCATTTCTATTATCATTGCCTTTGCCAATCTGATCGGCATGGGAGGAGCTCCTCTTTTTTCTATACAACGGGGGAAAAAGGATGACGAGGAAGCTGCCGGGATCCTGGGAAACTGCTTTGTCATGCTTTTACTGTGCGGTGTTTTTCTGACGGTGGTGATCATGGCAGTGAAAAAACCGGTGCTGTATTTACTGGGGGCCAGTGACCAGACCTATGTATATGCGGATGCATATCTGACCATCTATCTGTTTGGAACGGTGTTTGTGATGCTGAGTCTGGGATTAAACCAGTTTATAAGTGCCCAGGGATTTGGTACCACAGGAATGCTTACTATCGTCATTGGGGCAGGACTTAATATTGTGCTGGACCCTGTTTTTATTTACGGGCTTCATATGGGAGTGAGGGGAGCTGCGGTGGCTACAGTGATCTCCCAGTTTGTTTCGGCGGTCTGGACCCTTCGTTTTCTTTTGGGAAAAAGGGCGGTAGTCCGGCTGCAGAAAAAATATATGCCCCTGCAGAAAAAGCGGATAGGCCGTATACTGGGACTGGGAGCCAGCAGTTTTACCATGGGAGTGACGAATTCCCTGGTGCAGATGGTGTGTAACGCCACCCTTCAGAATATGGGAGGGGATATTTATGTAGGTGTTATGACTATTATCAACTCTATCCGGGAAGTGGCGCAGATGCCGGTATCCGGTATCAGTGCAGGAGCGCAGCCGGTCATGGGATATAATTATGGCGCTGGCAGATTTGACAGAGTAAAGGAAAGTATCCATTTTATGACCCTTACTTTGTTTGGTTATACGGCCCTTGCCTGGGGTGTGATCTTTTTGTTCCCTGAATTTTTTCTGGGAATTTTCAGTACCGATGCATCGGTTATCAGTGCCGGCGTTACATGTCTGCACATTTATTTCTTTGGATTCTTTATGATGGCACTGCAGTTTACCGGCCAGACTACTTTTACAGGACTGGGCCTAAGCCGCAGAGCAATCTTTTTTTCTATCTTCCGCAAGGTGATCATTGTAGTGCCTCTGACCCTGATCCTGCCTCATGTGGCAGGCCTTGGTGTCATGGGAGTTTTCCTGGCGGAACCGATTTCTAATTTCATTGGTGGAAGTGCCTGTTATTCTGTCATGTATGTTACTGTCCTTAAAAATGTCGAATTTGAAACAAAAAAATGACAAAAACTCTTCGTATTCTTTCAATGATGGCACGAGAAAGTGTCTTGTAAGAAAGGATGGTAAGAGAAAATGGATCATTTGGACCTGTTGGAAAACAAAAGTGTTCACATATTAAGAGAGGCGTATAGTCAGTTAGGAAATTTATGCATGTTGTGGTCAATCGGAAAAGACTCAACGGTTCTTTTATGGCTGGCAAGAAAGGCGTTTTTTGGTCATGTACCCATTCCTCTTGTACATATAGATACTCATTTTAAGATTCCGGAGATGATTGAATACAGAGACCGTCTGGCAGCAGAATGGAATCTGGATATGATCTATGGAGAAAATACAGAGGCGTTGTCCTGCCACGCTACCTTCCCGGAGGGAAATGCGTCACATATTGACTGCTGCATGAAGTTAAAGACCGAAGCCCTGACCAATACATTGAATGCAAAATGGCCGAGATATCGTTTTAACCATGAAAAGGGCATTTATGAAAAGGATACTCACTGTGAGCCTTATACCGGTGTGATCGTAGGCGCCAGAGCGGACGAGGAAGGAAGCCGTTCCAAGGAGCGGTATTTTTCCCCGAGAGATAAGAACAACGACTGGGATGTAGGAGACCAGCCGCCGGAGTTTTGGAACCAGTATAAGACGGACTGGGCACCGGGCACTCATGTGCGTGTGCATCCCCTCCTTGACTGGACGGAGTTAGATGTGTGGGAATACATTGAGAGAGAGAACATCCCGGTAGTTCCTTTGTACTTTGATCAGGGAAATGGAACCCGCTATCGTTCTCTTGGATGCGGTCCTTGTACCACACCGGTACAGTCAACGGCTAAAAATGTCCATGAAGTGATCGAAGAGTTGAAGACCGGCAAATTCGCAAACATTGCGGAGCGTTCCGGCCGTGCCCAGGACAAAGAAGGCGGCGGTGGTCTGGAAGAACTTCGACGAAATGGTTATATGTAGAGGAGGTCTGGCTGACAAGATGAAAAAAGAAGATATGAACATAGTAATTGTAGGACATGTGGATCACGGAAAAAGTACTTTGATGGGAAGACTTCTGGCGGATACAGATTCTCTGCCGGAAGGTAAATTAGAGCAGGTAAAGGAGACTTGCCGGCGCAACGCCAAACCTTTTGAGTATGCGTTTTTGCTGGATGCTTTGAAAGATGAGCAGGCTCAGGGTATTACCATTGATACGGCACGCTGTTTTTTCAAGACAGAAAAAAGAGATTATATTATTCTGGATGCACCGGGACATATTGAGTTTTTGAAAAATATGATCACAGGAGCTTCCAGAGCTGAGGCTGCTCTTCTGATGATCGACGCCAAAGAGGGTGTCCAGGAAAATTCCAGACGCCATGCGTATATGCTTTCCATGCTGGGGATTCATCAGATCGCCGTTGTTATCAACAAGATGGATCTGGTGGATTATAGTCAGGATGTATATGAGAAAGTAAAGAAAGAATATCTGGAATTTTTGAAACAGATCCATATCGAACCGAAATTTGTTCTCCCGGTCAGTTCTTTTATGGGAGAAAATATCGTGAAAAAGAGTGACAAAATGCCATGGTACCAGGGAGACTGTGTGCTGGAGGTACTGGACCATTTTGAATGTGAAAAGCCGCATGAACACCAGGCTTTTCGTATGCCGGTGCAGGATGTGTACAAGTTTACCGGCAACGGAGATGACCGGCGTATCGTGGCAGGTACAGTAGAGACAGGGAAGATCCATCCCGGAGATGAGGTTGTCTTTTATCCTTCCGGAAAACGGAGCCATGTAAAAAATATTGAGGTGTTCCATGCCGAAACGCCAAAAGAGGCGGTGCCGGGAATGGCCACCGGTTTTACCCTGAAGGAGCAGATTTATATCAAGCGGGGAGAACTGATGTGTATTGCAGGGCAGCAGGAACCGAAGAAGGGTACACGGATCCAGGCCAATCTGTTCTGGCTTGGCAGGGAAAATCTGGTGACAGGCAAATCCTATATTTTGAAGATTGGCAGTGAAAAGGTGCGGATGGAGGTAGAATCCATTCTCCGTGTCATTGATTCTTCCAATCTGAACTCTCAGGAGACAAAAGATTATGTAGGTAAAAATGAAGTGGCCCAGTGTGTGTTGAAAACAGACCGTCCTATTGCCTATGATGTGGTAAAAGACAATGCAGGAACCAGCCGGTTTGTCATTGTGGATGATTATGAGATTGCCGGCGGCGGTATTGTTACAGACCAGCTGCCTGAGACACCGGCTAAGAATGAAAATGTTGTATGGCATGATGGCAAGGTTTCAAAACAGGAAACCCAGGCGGTGCTTGGACAGTCCGGTCTGGTAGTCTGGTTTACCGGTCTGTCGGGAGCCGGTAAATCCACCATTGCAGTGGAAGTTGAGAAGCAGTTGACGGAGAGAAAAAAGGCATGCTATCGTCTGGACGGAGATAATCTGCGGTTTGGCATTAACTCGGATCTAGGGTTTACAGATGAGGACCGCCAGGAGAATGTGCGCCGTATTGCAGAGGTGGCAGCATTGTTCCAGGATGCAGGCATGATCACCCTGGTATCCTGCATTTCGCCATTCAGGGAAAAACGGCAGTTTGCCAGAGAGCGGGTTCCGGAAGGACGGTTTTTGGAAGTCTATGTGAAAGCTGATATCAATACTTGTATGGAGCGAGATCCGAAGGGATTGTATAAAAAGCAGATCCAGAATTTTACCGGAAAGGATTCCACTTACGAAGAACCACATAATCCGGAACTGGTACTGGATACCGTAAATGAGACCGTAGAGGAATGTGCAGCAAAGGTATTAGACCAGATCCTTTTATATTCAAAGGAGGAATGAATAGTTGTCCGTGAGTAAAATACAACGAGCATGGGATAAAGCGTGGGAATGGGCAGATATAAAGTTTAGCAAAAAGATTCTTATCAGCCATTTTGCAGAAGGCGGTACACTGACTCAGTGGAAGGCAGAAAAACTGCAAAAAAGAGTAAAAGAAATGTGGCAGGAACAGCAAAAGGCACAGTTTTGGTGGAAAAAGACCAATGTGCCGGTGCTGCCGGTGCCGGCGTTGAAATCCCGCTGTGTGGATGCCTGTCTGGAAGAAATCCTGCAAAGTGGAAGATACCAGTTCCCGGATTTGTTTATGATGGTAAATCCATATGGGGAGGCACCGCTGACAGCTCTTCTTTTGTTTGAGACGAAAAAGGCCTGCAGAGTCCGGGTAACGGTGATCGGCAAAAGTGCCTGCACGGATTTTTCCTATGAACTGCCGGAGCAGAAAAAGCACCGTGTACCTGTTCTCGGCCTGTATCCTAAGCGGAAAAATCCGGTGCGGATCGAACTGCTGGATGAAGAGGGTCAGATGACAAAAAGCCGTATCGTGGAGATACGCACCAGGGCACTGCCGAGGGATCTGCGGGGCGTGGTAGAAGTGAAGAAAATGGACAAAAATCCTGGTTTTAAAAATATCCTTATTACAGGTGGGGTAAATCTGAAGAGCATGGTGTTTGACCGCCAGGGAGAGATCCGCTATTATCTGCGCAGACAGGTAAAAGGATATGGTATTTTTCCAACGGAGAAAGGCCATTTTGTCTACATGGAAAAGGCCATGTGCAACACCACCTGGACTAATCCGCAGTGTGCCGTGTATGAAGATATGGATTATCTGGGAAGGATTCACAAGACATTTCTGACAGACAACGGATTGCATCATACGGTGGAAGCAAAGCAGGGGGGCAACCTTCTGGTGGGAACCAATACTGTGGGGACACAGTATTGCGAGGATGCCATGGAAGAGGTTGACTGCAATACCGGAGAGGTAGTGTGGCAGCTGCATTTTGAGGATCTTTTTGGAGGAGCCCACCAGGATATTACAGACTGGGCCCACATAAATTCAGCCCAGTATGATCCGGCTACCCACAGTATGCTTTGTTCCCTGCGGAATGTGCATGGAGTAGTATGTGTGGACTATGACACGAAGGAATTGAAATGGATTTTATCGGATCCTGTTTTCTGGCAGGGGACACCGGTGGAGGATAAACTGCTGAAACCGGAGGGGGATATACCGTGGTTCTATCAGCAGCATTCTGCATTCTGGATGGAAGAAGATCTGGATGGAAACCCGGATACAAGGCAGATGATCCTGTTTGATAACCATTGGGAAAAACGACGCCACGCTCCATCTTTTGACGGCGATATGAAGCACAGTTATATATCTATTTATTCCATTAACGAAAAAGAGCGTACCGTATCCTTGTGGAAACGATTCCCATGCCGTAAATCCAAGATCCGCGGAAACGGTATTTATGTGGCGGACCGACACAGATTGTATTCTATGGAAGGAGCTTTTGCCAAGGAATACGAAGATGCGGTAGGCGGTGTGTATGAATATGACTATGATACCGGGAAAAAGGTAAGTGAGATCCTGATTAAACCAGGATTTTTCAGAGCCTATGAATTCAAGCCGGAGATGGAAGATTTGTGCCAGCCTCAAAAGCAGGAGACAGAATATCTTCTGGGACAGTTAAAGAGGCCTCATGTATTGACAGAAGAAGAGAAAGAAAAAGTGTCCTTTGATGGCTGCGGACGGGTCATGAAAAGCATATTGAAATATCAGATGAGGGAGAGCTGTTTCTTTGTAAGAGAGTTGGACCATGAATTGAAAGATGTATATTTTCATGGGAAAAAACAAGACTACGGCATTAACTTTGAAGACACAGAGCAGGTGTACGGTGCATATTTTGGAGGCAGCCAGCATTATCTGTGTATCCAGCTGGATCAGCTGCCAAAAGACCGGTATGAGATTTATGTAAGATATAAAGATGAATTTGGAAAGACAGGGAAATACATATCCTTGTAGTATAACAAAAATAAGTAAAAAATAACCAATCAGCGAAAAATCTGGTTCGCGGAGCGAATCCCGTTTTGAGTCGATTGGTTATTTTTTGTAGTTCTACTACTACTCCGTATATTCATTTACCTTTTGATACTCATCCAGAATCTCCTGTGACGGTGCCTTGGTCAGCAGGCTGACAACAAAGATACAGGCAAGGCTTAAGAAGAATCCGATAAGGAGGGAGTAGATACCGGTTGTATCATACAGTGTTTTTCCACCGACGATCGGTAAGTAATCCCATACGATAACAAACAGACCACCGGAGACGATACCGGCTACGGCACCAGGAAGATTAGTCCGCTTCCAGAAGAGGGAACATACAACCAACGGGCCGAATGCGGAGCCAAGACCGGCCCAGGCGTCGGATACCAGATTCATGATGCTGCTGTCCGGATTCCAGGCGATCAAGGCTGCTAAAACAGCTACTACAAGTACCGTCATACGAGTTACAAGCAAAACTTTTTTATCCTTAGCATCCGGTTTCAGGATGTTTTTATAGATATCCTTGGATACAGAGGACGCACAGACTAACAACTGGGAATCCGCTGTAGACATAACGGCTGCCAGGATTCCGCAGAGGAACAGACCACCGATAAAGACCACCAGACCATTGCCTGAGAAAATGGTTTTGATCATGGAGATAAATACAGTCTCTTCAGATCCTTTTGCCAGAGCCGGTACCAGATAAGCACGGCCTACCACACCAATGAAGCAGGCTGCAAATAAGGACAGGGCAATCCAGACAATAGCGATCTTGCTGGATTTTTTCAGTTCTTTTTCACTCTTAACAGCCATAAAGCGTACAAGGATGTGTGGCATTCCACAGTAACCAAGACCCCAGGCAATATCGGAGATAATGCTGACAAAAGAGAGTTTGTTGCCTTCCATGTCATAGAACAGATTCAGATAATAGTCTGAATTTGTGACACCGGATGCTGTCAGTGCATTGGTAAAATCACCGGATACAGCTGCGTAGGCAAAGATCGGTACGATCAGAAGGCCCACTAACATCATCATTCCCTGGACGAAATCCGTCGTACAGACTGCCAGAAATCCTCCCATAAAGGTATAGAGAAGGATAACAGCGGCACCGATCAGAAGAGAAACATGATAATCAATACCAAATACGGTGTTAAACAATTTACCGCCGGATGCCAGGGCAGAGGCAGTATAAACAAGGAAAAAGATAACGATCACAACAGAAGAGATTCCTAACAACAATTTCTTCTTATCGTGGAAACGATTCTGGAAAAACTCAGGAAGAGTCAGTGAATTGTTGGCCACGATGGTGTAGCGGCGCAGCCTTTTAGAAATCAGGAGCCAGTTTAAAACGGTTCCGATGAAAAGACCGATACCTATCCAGGCTTTACCGGTTCCTGCTACATAGATAGAACCGGGCAGACCCATCAAGAGCCATCCACTCATATCAGAAGCCTGGGCAGAGAGGGCGGCAACCCATCCGTTTAGTCCACGGCCTCCTAAAAAATAGTCCTCAGTATTGTTGGTCTTTTTCATAGACACAACACCGATACCGATCATTAACAACAAGTAGCATACAAATGCAATCAGAATCGCAATGGTGCTTCCACTCATAATATGAAATCCCCTTTCTTTAGGTAAAAAATAAAAGGGCAATGCTGTCGTATTGGACAACATTGCCCTTGTGGATTATACCACATAAGGAATCATAATGCAATTATTGATTATTCAGCAGCAGACTCATCCACATAGTCGGAACCGTCATCTACAGTACCATCGTCAGCGGTACCATCATCTACAGCAGTACCGTCGTCAGCAGCAGTACCGTCATCTACAGCAGTACCATCGTCAGCGGCAGCTGCGTCATCCTGTGCAGTACCGTCCTGAGCAGTTGCATCCTGGCTTGCAGAAGTGATATCTGCTTTTCCTTTTTCAAGGACTACTTCCATAATGTTGTTGTTTCCAAGATCCATTTTGTAAGAAAGGGTTTTGTCATCTTTGTTGTAAGACATAGACATGTAAACAGTATCTTTTCCCTCTTCTTTCAACTCGATACCGTTTGAACGGCGCTCATAGTCAAATTTCTGAGAACCATTTGTACTGGTGATCGTCAGTTTGTCGTTGTCTGTGATGTTTACATTAACAGTTGCCTGGCTTGGATCACATCCAAGAGATGCGGCATACTCATCGATGCTTTTGCCGTTGATGGTCTTAGCGGTCCAGTCACCGGTAATGTCGCTGTAGGAAATACCACATCCAACCATGCTGAACATCATTACAAATACAAGTGCCATTGTTAAAAACTTTTTCATTCTTTCAATCCTCCATTGATTTTAATAAAATAATTACTTATTTGAGTTGTTACTAATTTTTGCAGGCGCACCGGAATAAAAATGTATTCACCTCCCTTTACGACAATCCTTTGTTTTGTCACATCTTCTATGTATTTCAGATGAACAAAATAGCTCTTGCCACAGGGAATGAAGTCTGTTTGATCCGTCAATGCCTGAATGGCCCGGGTCAAAGAGCAGTTTGTCCGGTAGGATCCATGAATTGTATGAACCATAGTTCCATGACCGCAAGTTTCCATATAGATAATGTCTTTTAGGAAAAATTGTTTCATTTTCCGATTCACCATGTATGAAACCTTGTCCTCTGCTGCAAACAGAGAACGATAGTCTTTTTGCTTTTGCAGTTCACGCACAGATTCATTACAAAGGTAAATCTTCATATCATAGTCCCTCCTCAAAGAATTAGTGTGGCTATAAAATACCATAGTTTTTCCTGTTTTACTACGATTTTTGTAGAAGCGGACAAAAAAATGCAGAAGCGGTTAAACTTCTGCATTCTTCTATAAATAAAAGGCGTAAACGGTTACATTTCCGGTGTGATCTCACCGTCCTTGTAATTGATAAATGCGGCATCGGATAAAGTGCTCTTTCCTTTGATGTCTGTTACTTCAAAGAGGAAAGCATATTTTCCATCCGGCAGATTTTCCTCAGTAAATTTGTAACTGTCTTTCCAGGTGATCTTTTCACCTTCGATTTCTTCCACTTCTGCGTTGGAAGAAAGATCTTGAGCGTAGTAAAGAATAGTTAATTTGTCGCCCTTTTTCAGAGGTGTTATGTCCTTTCCTGCCTGACCGGATTCATCTACACCGGAATTGGATCCCAGAATGTAAAAGGCATCGGAGTCATAATCATAAGCAACGCTTAAGAATCTCTTTTCGCCGTTGAGCTTGATCGGAACAGAATACAGGTTGTAATCATCACCCTGGTAAACCAGATCCATGTAGCAGTGGGAACCATTGATAGAGCCCCATTTGCCACGGAAGTTATCCCGGAACACACCTTTGTCCCAGTCACAGTTCAGATCGTTGTCTTTTCCAAGGAAAACAATGGCATCGCCGTCATCGCTGAGGTAAGCCAGGTTAAAGGAAATATCCTGGATACTGTCGATCTGGTCGCTGGCAATCTTTAACTGCAGATAGTTATTCTTTGTAATGGAAATTGGCATCTCTCCGTTAAATCCGGAAACCTCCGGAACTTCGCTGACACTTGCTTCACTTTGGGCTTCTTCCGAAAGTCCCAGACCGATGGAATAGTTGACAAAATCTGAATACAAAGAATCTGCTGCAATCTGGTGATATGCTTTGGCACCATTTTCGTCTCCGTCGTAAGAGTAGTAGATGGAAAGTCCGCTGGCATGACGGCGGTAGTCACCGTTTACTTTATATACAACGGCATCGGAAAGAGCTTTCTTGATCTCATCTCTGGCAGAGCCGATAATACCTTCGGCGTTGTCAGCCAGGTGGCCCAGGTCTACCATGTTGGTATAGCCTTCTTTGTCGTTGTTGCCGCCGTAGTTTTCACTTTTTCCTGCGCTTCGGGCAAATTTGGCACAGACAGAGGTATCTTTTTCGGCCTTCTGTAAAACTACTTTACCCATGTTGCGCACGGCACTGGTAATAGCAACGGTTTTAGAAAGGTCGGTAACGGATAAAGTGATTTCTTTATCGGTGCCTACTTCTTTACAGCCTTTTACAAAACTGTCGCAGATGGCTTTTCCAAGTTTGGCACCATCCATGGAAGGATCTTTGGCAAGGGAACCAAGCCAGCCGCTGTAGAGCCATCCGTTACCCGGCTCCGTTTCTTCCGAAGCTACCATGTAGCGGGCATACTTCTGGAAAACATTTGCCGTGTCCAGTGTAGCCATAAGGCATGTGTCAAAACCAACAACCTCTAATGCTTTTTTGTCTCCGTACACTTCTTTCATGGCCTGGGACAGTTCATCCAGTGTCAGAGAATCCGCATCGTAGTTCTCGTCAAAGGAGACACCGCTGACACTGCCGCCGCCGTGGTTCCAGAACAAAAGCATTTTGTGATCGGCCTGATAATTTTCTTCCCCATATTTCAAAAAGTCCTTTAGTGTGGCAGGATCACCCATGCTGGCCTGGTCGGCTTCGTCTTTTAATTCCAATGTATTGCCGGAGTATTCGTATCGCTGCAGACGGTCCGCTTTGACCTGGTCGTTTTGCCATTTTTTAGCACCACCGGTCTGGATCACTACTTTTACATTTTCAGGTAAAGTGACCTGAAGCATTTCCTGCAGGTCTGTGGTAGCGGCTGCTGCGTTACTTTCCAGATCGCTTCCGCACAGATACCAATAGATAACCCAGCTGTCGCCGGATCCACCGCTTTTTGTGGATGAAGTCTGAGCATCCGGATCTTCAGAGCAACCGGTAGCAGACAAAAGCAGTGACATAAGTACAGTCATTGCCATCAGTTTTTTTCGCCAAAATTTTCTTTTCATTTAATTCTCCTTTTTTGCTTTTTATTATAAAGTGATGAGAGAAAAATACAAGAATTGTTTCAAAATTGTTAAGAAAAAAGAAAAATTGCTTGACCGTCCGGAGGTGGTTTGATAAAATTTTCTATAGGAATACATGTTGAAGCAGCGAGACAAGGAGGATGCCATGCATATTGCCATTGTAGATGATCTGGAGTCGGATCGGTGCAGTTTAGGGGATTTGTTGGAGCGTTATTTTGAATCGGTCGGAATGGATCTGGCCATGGATGTGTATGAGTCGGGAGAGGCTTTTTTACAAAGAACGACGGATTCAGAGTATGACCTTGTTTTTTTGGATATTTTTATGAAAGAACTGACAGGTATGGAAGTGGCGAGACAGATGGCAGCAGATGGCAGCCGGTGTCCTGTGATCTTTCTTACTACCAGTATGGACTATGCGCTGGAGGGATATGAAGTAGGTGCGTTCCGGTATCTGTTAAAACCTGTGGATCAGGCCAAATTAGAGCAGACTCTTTCTGTTTTTATGGACCGGTTTCAGAAGGGAGAGAGAAAACTGCCATTGATGGTAGACCGGACCAGGGTATTTGTACCCTACAGGGATCTGTATTTTTTATCCTCGGTGATGAGAACTACAGAAGTACATATGAAGAACAAAGTGTGGAAGCAGTCTTCAGCCATTAATTTTCAAAAGACGGTGGCGCCGTTGGAAAATGATTCTAGATTCTGCTGTTGTTCCAAGGGAATTGTTGTAAATCTTTCCCATGTGACGGGGATGGAAAAGGATGCGTTTATTCTGGACAATGGCGAGGCGGTTCCTATCAGCAGACGGAATATGGCTCAGGCAAAACGGCAGTATTTAGATTTTTCCCTGGGATCAAAGGAGTGAAGTTTGATGAAAAATGGTATAAAACATATAGCACTACTGGGAATTTTGACAGTTATGTGGATTTTGTCCGGAATGGGAAACAAAGCAGAAGCAATGGAAGACGCGAGGCGATGCATTACAGAGATTTATGATCTGGATATATTGACGATGCCTGTGATGGTCAGAGAAGGATCCAATGAACTGGAGGATTGGGTGACAGGATTTGACGGATACCCTATGTACGCAGTGTGCCGGGATGGAGATGAAAGCACTGAGATCTATGTGTCTTATGATTTTTCTCAGGTGGATATGTCAAAAAAAGGAACTTATGTAATGAAGGCAGTCCTTGAGTATGACCATACACAGTATATGTTGTCCAAAGAGTATAAAGAAGAGTATGACATCCCGGTATGTGTGTCGGATCCGGCAAAATTTGAGGTGTTTCCTACTTATAATTCACAATTTCAGGTGTCATTGAGTTATCTGTACAACTTTACTACCCTTGAAAGCATGAAGGCGGAGTATTGTTATTCCGATACTCCTCTTACATACAAAGAATTGGGAAAAGCCGACTGGCAGATCATGGAAGCCTGTGGAGAGATGAACCCGGCACCGGATGCAATTATGCTCTCAGCAGAGTTTTGCCGGAAAGAGGAGTATTTGTATATTAAATTTGTGAATGAGGGCGTAGAGTCCAACATCCTCTGTCTGGCGAGAGAAGAAAGGGGTGTCTGCACCTGTCCGATTGAAGGAGACCGGGATGGCGGAGACTTTGTATCAGGAGAAGAAGATGACCGGGTGCTGATTAGTCCGGTGGTATCAGAGCCGGAAAAGACAGAAGAGCAGAAGCAGGACAATGTGAAAAAAGTTGACACAACAGTTTCACAGACAGTGGCTCCTTCTGTGAAGAGCGAGACAAAGAAAACAGAGACAGAAGAAAAAACAGACAGCCAGAAACAAAAAAAGCAGAAGATGACCCGGCAGACGAAAGTCGAAGAGCAAGGCGAAGTGCAGGGAATCACTACTACCAAGGAAGTGGAAGTAGAGAAAAAGAAAACGGCAGCAGCAAAAAAACAATCCGGCAAAGTAACTTCCTACAGCAAAAAGGACGATAGCAAGATCGTGCATGCGGAGGAAACTACCAAGGTGGAGACGATCCGGGGTGATACGACAGCCATTACAGGAAAAAGACTGCGGCTGATGGCTGCGTCCCATCCGGTGTGGATGCCTTTTGATCAGGATATGGTAAAACTGGAGATACCGACTAAATTCCTTTTGTCGCTCGGGCTAAAAGATACGGAACTGCTCCGGGTTGTGATAGAGAGAAGACAGGGAGACGGTGTTTCTATCCGGATCTTTAAAGGAGAAAAAGAAATTACAAAAATCCCCGGCAGCCGTTTTACATGGAAGCAGAATGTGGATATGGTTCCGGTGTCGGTGAGCCAGACAGGAAATTACAAGATCCCTAGTTCCGTTTCTCCTCAGAAATTGAGAAGCAACACCGTGCCATTGCCGGTGATGATCATACTGGCGGGAATTGCCCTGGGATCTCTGGGATGCTTTGTGTACCGCAGAAAAGAAAGGAAACTGTGATATGAGATCCAGACTTGTGCAGGCGGCGGCTTTTTTGCTTGTATCCTTTGGATTGTTTATAGCAGTGGCTGCTTTTTTATATCATTACAACAACAAATATGAGAATACAATGGTTTATCCTATGGGAGGCGTGGTTTTTCTGGACGAAGGAACCCTGAATCAGGATAAACCTTTGTTTTTGGCCCATCAGTGGAACTGTTATCCGGATAAACAGTATACGCCGGAGGATTTTGAAAAGGGCAGTGTGGAAAACGGCAGTTATATCACGTTGGGGTCTTATGCCAATTTCAGTTATGGGGATCCGGAAAGGGAGACCCAGGGAAGCTGTACCTACCGTCTGACCTTGTCCCTGCCGGAGACACCGGCTACATACACGCTGTATATGCCGGAAGTTTTTTCTGCCTACACGCTGTATCTGAATGATACCAAGGCACTGACCCTGGGAAATCCGGATCCGGAAAACTACCGGGATGAAGTGGGAAACCAGACCATATCCTTTACGGCCAGCGGAACTCTTCATATCACCATGATCGTTACCAACTATTCCCATGTTTACAGCGGTATGGTGTATCCGCCCGCGTTTGGGAAGACGCCGGTGATAGAAAAATACCTGTCTACCAGGCTTTTGATGACAGGGGCTTACCTTACCATCATGGTACTTCTGGGTGTGTTTTCTCTATTTTTCGCATGGCAGCTGAAGCAGACATATGCTTATGGATTTGCGGCTGTGTGCGGTGTGTGCTTTCTTGTCTCCTGTTATCCGGTGTTTTTCTCATACGGAACCTGGCCGGTACGGCCCTGGTATGTGCTGGAAGTAGTGTGCCTTATGGGGGTGTATCCTCTGATCGCAAGGCTTCAGGGAAAAATTGTGAAACTTCCTCAAAGACTGATCCGGGTGGAAACAGTGATCTTGTCCGGGGGAATGGTGCTTGCCGGTGTGTTTTTTATGTTTGGTGCGGGAAATGCCAGATTTGGACAGATCTATGCCCTTCTTTTATTCTTATATAAAACAGGTTGTGCGCTCTGTCTGCTGTATCAGGCCTTCCGAGCGTACCGCAACGAGGTGTGCAAGACGCCGGTTCTGCTTGTGGGGACAGTGTTGTTTGGTGCATCTTTGGTGGCAGACCGGATGTATCCGGGCTATGAACCTATCTATGGAGGATGGTTCCAGGAAATCGGTCTGTTTATGCTGGTGCTTTCCATTGGTTATGAACTAGCGAAGGATCTGGCCGGGACTTACCGTGCCAGTCTGATCCTGAGGCAGGAAACACATTATCTGGCAACCCAGATTGAGATGCAGAAGACCCATTATAGAGAACTGAACGACAGAATTGATGAAATGGTACGGATGCGCCATGACCACCGCCATCATATGCAGACCCTGGCTTCCTATCTCCAGCAGCAGGATATATCCCTTGCCAAGGAATACCTGCAGAAGTATATGGGGGCAGAAGAACAGAAGGGGCGTATCATTTTGTGTAGGAATATGTTAGCCGACGCATTGTTAAAATATTATCAGTCTTTGTGCGGCCGGCATAAGATCCGGTTTGAGTGCGCGGCAGACCTGCCGGAGGAGATCGAGATGGAGGACACAGATTTTACTATTTTGTTTGGAAACCTTCTGGAAAATGCCTGGGAGGCAGCCAGAAAACGGAAAGAGGATGGTTATATAAAGGTGCAGATCCAGGATCAGGGAAACCAGATCATAGCCTGCATTGAAAACAGTTATGATCAGCAACTTTTATCAGAGAAAAAGGGATTCCGGTCTACCAAACATGAAGGAATGGGGATCGGAACCAGATCTGCCAGACTGGTGGTGGAAAAGTGGAATGGCGTGATGGAATGGCAGGGAGACGGCGGAGTCTTTCGGGTGCGGCTCGTACTGCCACAAAAATGCCTTAATGTGGTTGAAAAACCTCGATCTTAATGGTACAATAAAAGCAGTAATTTTAGACCGTTTGAGAGGGGGTTTTCTATGAAGAAAAACGCATTAAAAGGAATTGCCTGTATATTGGCTCTGGCAGTGATGATGACCTATTCGTTTGGTTTTTTTACTGTGCCGGTGCAGGCTAAAAAGGACACTGGTGTAAAGGCAGTAAAAATTACCAACGTCAAATCCAAAAAGATTACCATCGGTAAAGGAAAGAAAGTAAAACTTTCTATTGCGCTTGTACTGAAAAAGGGAAGCAAAGCCAGCAAAAAAGTGACTTTCAAAAGTTCGAAGTCAGCCGTTGCATCCGTCAGCAAAACAGGTGTGATCAAGGCGAAGAAACTGGGGAAAACCAAGATTACCGTGAAATCCAAGGCAAACCCGAAAAAGAAAGTGACCATCACCGTTGTAGTAGCCAAGAAAAATATTTTGGTGAAAAAGATTTCTATGAAGAAAAAACTCACACTGTATATGGATACCAGTTCGGATGAGGACGATAGTGATGAGGACGAGGATGACGCAGTATTGTATGAAGATGCGGATAACACCTATCAGTTAGATTACAAAGTTACACCATCCAATGCAACCAATCAGAAAGTAAAATGGAGCAGTTCAAATAAGAAAGTCATTACTGTAGATGCCAATGGTACTGTTACCATGGTAGGAACCGGTAAGGCAAAGGTAACTGTAAAAACCACAGATGGAAGCAAGAAGAAGGCAGTTTGTGTTATTACAGTAAAGCCGGATGAAGATTAAAAGAAACGATGGAGGAGAGCACCAGATATGGATTTCATAGAAGGTGCTCTTCTGTGTATCAGGGTTTATATTCGATGGGAAGGAAGGGATCATTATGGGTACCGCAAGATTTGTAGACTGGATTCACCGGAAGAGACAGGGAGGAGAATTAAGTGACGCCGAAATAAAGCAGATGATCGAGGAATATGTGTCAGGGCAGATACCGGATTATCAGATGGCAGCGATGCTGATGGCTATTTATTTTCAGGGAATGAATGATAGAGAACTGACCACTCTGACACTGGTGATGCGGGATTCCGGTGATGTAGTAGATCTTTCTCCAATCCCGGGTATCATTGTGGACAAACATTCTACAGGAGGGGTAGGAGATAAGATCACGCTCGTTCTGGGGCCTGTAGTGGCAGCCTGTGGTGTACCGGTGGCGAAAATGAGTGGCAGGGGGCTTGGTTTTACCGGAGGCACGCTGGATAAACTGGAATCTATACCCGGCTTTCGCATTGACCTGAGCCAGAAAGACTTTTTTGAAGCGGTCAAGACAAAGGGGCTCAGTGTCATTGGCCAGACAGGGAATCTGGCGCCGGCAGACAAACTTTTATATGCACTGCGGGATGTGACAGCTACAGTAGAAAGTATTCCTTTGATCGCAGCTTCTATTATGAGTAAAAAACTGGCAGCAGGCAGTGATAAGATCGTGCTGGATGTGACTACGGGAAGCGGTGCGTTTATCAAAGATCTGAAAGACAGCCGGGAACTGGCCAAACGGATGGTAGCGATCGGAAATGGGGCCGGAAAGGAGACGGTGGCGGTCATTACCAGTATGGATGAGCCGCTGGGACAGGCGGTAGGCAACAATCTGGAAGTGAAAGAAGCTATGGAAGTTTTGCAGAACCGAGGACCGGCGGATGTTAGGGAAGTGGCCACGGCACTGGCAGGCATGATGATCTCGCTGGGCAGAGATACGACCTACGAATGTGGGAAAATGCTGGCAGAAGAGGCACTCAACAAAGGCCGGGCCTGGGAAAAGTTCAAGACCATGGTAGAAAATCAGGGGGGAGATCTTTCCTATATAGAGGATCCGGACCGCTTTGATGTAGCTGCTTTTTCCAGAGAAATAAGGGCACCGAAAGCCGGTTATATTACCAGTATGCAGACGGAACAGATCGGTGTAGCGGCCGGGGTGCTGGGGGCCGGAAGAGAGAAAAAGGACAGCAAGGTAGACTATAGTGCCGGTATATTGGTGTATAAAAAAATTGGCGCTTATGTAGAACCGGGAGATGTGATGGCTGTTTTATACACAAACCGGGAAGAGTCACTGGATACTGCCGGTGAACTGTATTTGGAAAGTGTCCAGATTGATGAAGTAAAGCCGGAATTGCCACAATTAATAGTAGATATTATCCGCTGAATTTGTTAGAATAGGAAAGTGTAAACAAAGAAAAGGAGGTACCAGTAAAATGTATGACAGCATTGTCATTGGTTGTGGATTTGCAGGAGCAACTGCAGCCAGAGAATTGGCAGAAAAAAAAGGACATAAGGTACTTGTAATAGATAAAAGAAGTCATGTAGGCGGCAACTGCTACGACAGAAAAGACGAATATGGGATTTTGATCCATCAGTATGGCCCTCATATTTTCCATACCAACAGCAAGAAAGTGTATGACTATTTGTCACGCTTTACAAAGTGGTATGATTACCGGCATGAGGTAGTGGGCAATATTTATGGAAAGGAACTGCCGATTCCGTTTAATCTCAATACCTTGTCCATGGTATTCGGAGAGCGGGCACCTCATCTGGAAGAAATTTTGATCCGTGAGTTTGGGAAGGGTGCCAGAGTGCCGATCTTACAGCTTATGAACCATGAGAATCCGGAATTAAAGGAAATTGCAGATTATGTATATGAGAATATCTTTTTGAAATATACCATGAAACAGTGGGGCAAATCGCCCAAAGAGATCGATCCGGCGGTTTCCGGACGAGTGCCGGTTCTTTTGTCCAGGGACAACCGGTATTTTCAGGATACCTATCAGGGAATGCCAAAGGATGGCTATACACAGATCTTTGAGCAGATGTTAGATTACGAAGGGATTGAACTGAGACTGGACTGTGATGCAAAAAAGATCCTGACGATCCAGCCGGACAGCGACACACCGGTGTTACTGGACGGATCTGTGTTTGAGGGCAATGTAATCTATACAGGAGCGTTGGACGAGTTGTTTGACTGCTGCTACGGAAGACTGCCATACCGCTCACTGCGGTTTGACTTTGAACACTATGATAAGCCCTTTTATCAGAGCCATGGTGTGGTAAACTATACAGTGTCTGAGGACTACACCAGAATTACGGAATTTAAGTACCTTTCAGGACAATTAGATAAAAAGGATACCACCATTGTGAAAGAGTATCCGATGCCGTATTCCGGCAAAGAGGGCGAGATCCCATACTATGCCATCAACAATCCGGAAAACCAGGAGCGGTTTGAGCAGTATGAAAAACTGGTGTCAAAGATTCCTGGATTCTATCTTTTGGGCCGTCTGGCAGAGTACAAGTATTATAATATAGATGCTATTGTGGAGAGAGCACTTTCACTGGCGGCAGATATTGATTAAAGGGAGGTTTCTATGAAACTATTAACAGTAGCGATACCTTGTTACAATTCAGAAAGTTATATGGAACACGCAGTAGAAACAGCTTTGTGTGGCGGCGAGGAGATAGAGATTTTGTTGGTCAATGACGGATCGACGGACAAGACAGCCGAGATCGCAGATCGTCTGGCAGCAGAACATCCTACCATTATAAAGGCAATCCACAAAGAAAACGGCGGCCACGGCAGTGCCGTAAATGCAGGACTTGCCAACGCTTCCGGCATTTATTATAAGGTGCTGGACAGTGATGACTGGTTTGATGAGCAGGCACTGATCAAGGTAATGGATATTTTGAAAGGGTTTGTGAAAGACGGAAAGGGAGTGGACATGTTCCTGGCGAACTATGTCTACGAAAAACCAAGTCTCCAGAAACACAAGGCTATCCGTTACGGAGGCGTTTTCCCACAGAATGAGATTTTTACATGGAGTGATGTAGGCCGGTTCAAAATGAGCCAAAACATTCTGATGCATTCGGTGATCTACCGTACAGAGCTGCTCCGTGACTGCAAACTCCAGCTGCCCCTTCATACTTTTTATGTAGATAATATTTTTGTGTACAATCCACTGCCATATGTAAAGACCATGTATTACTGCGATGTGGATCTGTATCGGTATTTTATCGGCAGGGAGGACCAGTCAGTCAATGAAAAAGTAATGATAGGAAGGATCGATCAGCAGATCCGGGTCACAAAGATCATGATTGATGCATACGATCTGACAAAGATCAGGAATAGAAAACTGAGAAACTATATGGTAAAATATCTGACTATGATGATGACGGTCAGTTCGGTCTTTT
>HF998319.1:14807-33934 GCA_000433735.1 Clostridium sp. CAG:167 | reverse complement strand
TATGGAATTATCTGAAAACGCAGAATAAAGGCATGTACCGTATGGTCAATAAAATGGCATTAAGCAAGCCGATGCAGATCCGCAGTGCAGCGGGACGCAAAATAGTGGTGTGGGGATATTCTATTTCACAGAAAATTTATGGATTTAATTAAAACTTTATATAATAAAGTGCAAGGTTTCCCTCATCCGCTTCGTTATAGTTAATAGACAGACAGGATGAGGGACTTTTTTTGCAGGCGGAAGTTCCGGACAAAACAACGATAAAAGGGGAAAACATATGTTATGCTTACTGATTGCTTCGGTGGACGCACCGGAGGAAAAGAGAAAAATCGAGCAGTTGTATGAAAAATACAACCGGCTTATGTACAGCATCGCGTACAAATCATTGAGAAATTCATATGATGCAGAGGACGCGGTATTTTCGTCATGGGAGAAGGTGATCAAGAACATAGACAAGATCGGAGAGGTAGATGCACCGGAAACCAAGGGGTTTCTCGTGGTGGTCGTGAAACATACGATCATCGATATGTGTCGCAAAAAGAAGAAAATGGGTGAAGTTTCGCTGGACGAACTAGAAGGGGTAGAAGCCGTGGACAGTGATGTGACAGCGCACGAAACAATGGAGGCTATGGAAATGATTGACAAACTACCACAAAAGTACAAGGAAGTTTTGATCTTGTTTTATTGCAACGAATTAAGTATAAAAGAAATTGCCGCCACCCTGGGATTGAGGGAAGGCTCTGTAGCCAGCCGGTTGTCCCGGGCAAGGAAGATGGTAATGGAACAGGAGGTGAGGGCATGACCGAAAGCGAATTGAAAGAAGCTTTGAAAAAATACCAGGAAGCAAAACTGAAGGAAATCGATGAAATGGTGGATCAGATGGAGGAGCATGAGTTTTCGCCTAGATTCCAGCGCCGGATCAAGAAATTGTTCTGGAGTGAGCGGTATTTTGGTTCCCGGATCACTCTGGGACTGGTGATGCGCAAAGTGGCCATGATCGCCATTATTTTAACCAGTCTGGTAGTTGCCGGCCAGGTCAGCGCCAGAGTATTCCATTTCCATCCATGGGAGTCTTTTTCCTTTTTTGGAAAGCAGGAAGAGTCCGGGGAAAACAAAACCGGCCAGGAGGACACATCCCGCATCGTTTCGGTGGAGGATGATGATTTTGTCCCGAAGGCAAAGAAAGAGAAAAAAAAGAAGAAAAAAGAAGAGAAACTGAAGAACCAGTTGGATCGAAAGACCGATAAGGCTGAACAGATCATTTCAAACGGGGTGACTTCAGATGCGGATAAACCGGTGGAAAAGGTCAAATGGGAGAAGATGGAGTCGGATGTGAAAAAGGGAGATCTCACTTATACCATTCGCATGTCCCAGGACGCTAACAAAGTGTGGATCACAAAAATTACATTTTCCGGAGATAGTGTGGAAAAGATCCAGATTCCGGAGGAGTTTGATGATGCGCCGGTAGTGCGGATCGGAAAGCCGGGCAAAGGTAATGAATACTATACGGTAGTGGGAACTACGGTATGTCCTGATAATAACAAAGACGGTGAATATTCGGATCTGGATGGAGAGGATCTGAAAAGTGCATCCAAGATGAAAAATGTAAAGGAGATTGTTCTTCCGGACACAGTGGAGCGGCTGGAGGAAGGATCCTTCAGCGGATTTAAGAACTTAGAGAAGATCAATCTGCCGGACGGCATCAAGAGTCTGACACCGTATTTATTCTACGGCTGCTACCATATTTGTGAGTTTGGTCTGGGAGGAATCAACAGTCACTACAAAAATGAAAATGACTTTATCATTAAAAAGAGTACCGGAGATATTTTGTACGCACCACTGGGGCTTTCAAATATGAAAGTGCCGGAGGGTGTCCGGACTTTGCCAAAGTATTTTCTCCGCTATTCCTCAGTGAAAAAGATTTCTCTTCCTAAGTCTCTTGCAAGTATTGGAAACTATGCACTGGATGGACCGGAATTGGAGTCTATTTCTCTGGATGAAGGAAACAAAAAATACAAAGAAAGAATGGGATGTATTGTTACATCCAATGAAAAACGGCTGGTGGCAGTAGCATCGGAAACCGGTATTATCAGCATCCCGGAGAAGGTAACATCCCTGGAGGCAGGAATATCTATGGGCAGGAGGGGAAGTCTCAAGCGCATTCTGATCCCCAAGTCGGTTAAGAAACTGAAAAAAGGGTGGCAGTCATTATATCTGTGCAGCCACTGTGAAGATGTTGAACTTCGTTTTCTGTCTGAGGAACCGCCGACCGTGGAGTTGTATGAGGAATTTTCCGAAGAAGATGAAACCGGAGAACAGCAGACTTTCTCCGGTGAAGATATGGTATTGGATAACCCGGTAACCGTACCAAAAGAAGCGGAAGATGCCTATAGTACCTGGGATTATGAACTACCGGATCTGACTTCCAAGTAAGGGGTCAGATCTGGAATTGATGTAAAAGACCTGACTTGATCTCGTAGAGACGGTCGGAAAGGTCTACATATACCGATTGTGGATTTACAAGGCGGCGGGTTTCCTCCCAGAGGGTATCCAGTTCCCTGGCACAGTAAGCCCGGATCTCCATAACAGAAGGGGATTCGTAGACACACTGTCCGTTTTTGAAAACAGGAACCAGGATCTCTTTCATGGAATAAGTGCCGCCTTTTAAAGTGGTTTTTTTCCAGGAAGCATGAGGGTCGAAAAGAGTAAGATCCTGCTGCGGGTCAAAGGTTTCCTCTGCCAGGGTGATGTAATCAGCCCGGATCTTGCCACTTTCTTTGTCGTAAATGCGATATACGGTTTTGTTGCCCGGATTGGTGATCTTTACCGGGTTTTCAGACAATTTGATCTTAGGGATAAACTGCCCGTCTTCTCCGCAGATGGCGGCCAGTTTGTATACACCGCCAAAAGCGGGAGTGTTTTTGGAAGTGATGAGATTGGTTCCCACACCCCAGGAATCAATGCAGGCACCCTGAGAGAGGAGGGAGTCGATTAAATATTCGTCCAAGTCGCTGGAAGCGCAGATACCGGCATCGGTAAAACCTGCGTCATCCAGCATTTTTCTTGCCTTTTTGGACAGATAGGCCAGATCTCCGCTGTCCAGACGGATGCCGTACTTCTCCGGCATTTTGTTCTGCTGACGGAGTTCTTTAAAAACCTGGATAGCATGGGGCACACCAGAACGCAGGGTGTCGTAAGTATCCACTAACAGAGTGGTGTTTTGTGGATAAAGCTCCGCATATTTGCGGAAGGCCGTTACTTCATCTCCGAAACTCATGATCCAGCTATGGGCGTGGGTGCCGAGGGCCGGAACATCAAAATCTTTGGCGCATATCACATTACTGGTGCCGATGCAGCCTCCGATGACAGCTGCTCTGGCACCAAAAGTTCCGGCATCCGGACCCTGAGCCCGGCGCAGACCAAACTCCATGACGCCGCCGCCCCTGGCTGCATAACAGACTCTGGCTGCCTTGGTGGCGATCAGGGACTGGTGGTTGATCAGGTTCAGAATAGCTGTTTCAACCAGCTGCGCCTCCATAATGGGAGCTACCACTTTTACCAGTGGTTCCATAGGAAATACCACACTGCCCTCAGGGACCGCATATATGTCGCCGGTAAAATGAAAACTTGCCAGATAATTCAAAAAGTCTTCGGAAAAACAGCCAAGTCCCCGGAGATAGTCAATATCATCATAATCAAAATGCAGACTTTTGATGTAATCAATGACCTGATCCAGGCCGGCACAGACAGCGTAGCCGCCGTTGTCCGGATTCTGGCGGTAAAACAGATCAAATACCACAGTCTCATTGGCGTGATTTTCAAAATATCCCTGCATCATTGTCAGTTCATAAAAATCAGTCAGAAGTGTAAAATTGCGATTATCCATGAATCTCCCTCATTTCTGGAAAAAATTTTACATTTATTGTAATGATTTGCCCGGATTGTGTCAAGACAGAGCTAAAAGAAGCCGCATGAACTGAGGAAATGTCACATATACATAGACCACAGGAGGTATTGAAAAATGGCTGATAAAATAAAAAAGATCCGGGGCAGATGGTGGGTCATGTTTCTGGCAGTGGCAGTGCTTGGCGGTGTTGTGTGGTGCCTGAATCTGTATGGCCATCACCGGGAAACGGTGAATCTCACCAAAGCCGGTTCAAAAGAGGTGATCGTTATCGATCCGGGACACGGCGGGGACGATCCGGGGAAAGTGGGGGTGGGCGGAAGTCTGGAAAAAGATGTGAATCTTGCCATCGCAAAAAAACTTGCCCGGTATATGCAGAAAAGCGGTTATACCGTATATATGACCAGAGAAGGGGACGATATGCTGACAAAAGAGGGGATCCGCAGCAAAAAGATGCAGGATCTGACTGCCAGAGCAGAAAAAATCAAGGAATGGGATCCGGCTCTTGTTATATCGATTCACCAGAACAGTTATCCAAGGGAAGATATCCAGGGAGCCCAGGTGTTTTATTACAAGGAATCGGAAGAAGGAAAAAAACTGGCAGAGACGATTCAGGATCTACTGCGGTCAGGTCTGGATCCGGGGAATAAACGAGTGGCAAAATCCGATATGTCTTATTTTATGCTGAAAGAGTCCAAACAGCCTATTGTTATTGTGGAGTGTGGTTTTTTGTCAAATCCGCAGGAGGAAAAGAAACTCAGTGAAGAAAAATATCAGGATACAATCGTTCGATGTGTGGCAGAGGGAGTGGAAAATTTCTTGTATAAGTGGTAAAATTATGGTAAGATAATTTATTATGATTCTACAACTTGAGAATAGAAGGAATTGGTAAATGAAGACGAGATATATATCCTGGGACGAAGCCCTCGGTTATAAGAAAGATGAACTGGAATATGCGGCAGGAGTGCTGCGTGAAGGCGGCCTGGTTGCTTTCCCTACGGAGACCGTATACGGTCTGGGAGGCAATGGTCTGATGAAAGAAGCTTCCGTGAAGATTTATGAGGCCAAAGGACGTCCCAGTGACAATCCGCTGATCCTCCATATTAGCAGCAGACAGGAATTGGAGCCTATTGTCCGGGGAATCACGCCGGAAGCAGAAGCTTTGATGGAGGCTTTCTGGCCGGGACCAATGACTTTGATCTTTCAAAAGGCACCGGAGGTTCCTCTTGAGACCACAGGAGGGCTTGAGACGGTAGCGGTACGGATGCCATCTCATGCGGGCGCCAGAGAACTGATCCGTCAGGCCGGTGTTCCGGTAGCGGCACCCAGCGCCAACACATCCGGCAGGCCGAGTCCTACCAGGGCAGAGCATGTAAAAGAAGACCTGGATGGCAAGATAGATGTGATCATAGACGGAGGCCAGGTAGGGATTGGAATCGAGTCTACGATCATCGATCTTACGGAGGATGTACCGGTGATCCTGCGGCCGGGATATATTACCAAAGCCATGGCAGAGCAGGTGGTAGGAGAGGTCCGTATGGATCCGGGACTGTCAGGAAAGGACCCATCGAAGCATCCTAAAGCACCCGGTATGAAGTATCGTCATTATGCACCGAAAGCATCTATGGCAGTGTATCAGGGAGACAGAGAAAAAGTAATAAAAAAGATCTGCCGGGAAGCGGCTGGATATCCGGAGGATAAAGTGGGGATCCTTGCCACAGAGGAAACGAAAGATGCCTATACCTACGGACAGGTAGTTGTGGCAGGATCCAGAAAAGATGGAACGATTGCCCATGGATTGTATGGGGCACTGAGAGAGTTTGACAGATTGGGTGTAGAGGTTATTTTGTCAGAGAGTTTTGCAGGAGAAGATAAGAGTGAGGCGGTTATGAACCGTTTATTGAAGGCAGCGGGGCAGCATATAGAATATTTGTAGGAAATACAAAGGCAGGTGGTTTACCATGGATTTTCAAAGAATCTTGTTTTTGAGCAAAGAAAATACCATATTGAGTCCTATGGCGGAATGGATCATGAAAAGTATTCTCATGGACAAATCCAAAGAGATCCTTTCCAGAGGGCTGGTTGTTTTGTTTGAAGAGCCTCAGAACAAAAAAGTGACAGATCTGCTTACGGTTCACGGAATTCCCTGTGAAGAAAAACTTTCCCGGGAGTTTTCCGAAGAAGAAGTGGATGAGCATACATTGATCCTGACCATGAATTTCCCGGAGAAGGTAAAGATCGTGGAGGATTATGAACTAGAAGAAAATGTGTACACACTGAAAGAATTTGTAGGGGAGGAAGGTGATGTGCTGGATCCTTATGGGGGAGACGAAGATGCCTACGAAGAGTGTTACGCAGAACTGAAAGATTTATTGTATAAGGTTAAGAAAAAATTAGAATGGCAGTAGTTATTCGGATAGGAGGAAACTATGATTGCATTGGGAAGCGACCAGGCTGGTTATGAATTAAAACAGGAAATAAAAAAACATTTGGAAGAAAGAGGTCTTTCTTACAAAGACTACGGCAGTTACGACCCGGAACCGGTAGATTATCCGGTGTATGGAAAAAAAGTGGGACGAGCTGTGGCAGATGGTGAATGTGACAGAGGTATTTTGATCTGCGGAACCGGAATCGGTATCTCCATTGCGGCCAATAAGATCAAAGGTGTGCGGGCAGCGGTATGCAGCGACTGTTTCAGCGCGGAAGCCACCAGGCTTCACAATGATGCCAATGTGCTGGCACTGGGAGCCAGAGTGGTAGGAACCGGTCTGGCTATCAAAATTATAGACACATTTCTGGAAACACAGTTTTCCGGAATTGACAGACACAAGCGGAGAGTAGACATGATCGAAGAATAATCAGAAAGGATGATGGTAATGCTAGGTTTTATAGGTTGTGGAAATATGGCGCAGGCCATGCTGAAAGGGATTCTGCAAAAAGGATTGTATCAGAAGGATCAGATCATTGTTTCCAGAAGGAACGAAGAGGCCCTGGCACAGATCCACAGGCAGCTGGGTGTTGAGACTACGACGGATAACCGGAAGGTGGCTGAAAAAGCAGATGTGCTGGTGCTGGCTGTAAAACCATTCCAGTTTGAATCGGTGATCCGGGAGATCGTAGAATTTGTCAACATGAACACAGTGGTTATTTCCATTGCAGCCGGACAGAGTATTGCTGATATCGAAGGATTCTTCGGCAAAGAGATCAAGCTGGTGCGGACGATGCCCAATACACCGGCACTGGTACTGGAAGGTGCCACCGGTATGTGTTTTAACGAGCTGATGCAGGATGAAGAAAAGCAGATGGCCATTAATCTGTTTGAGAGTTTTGGCATCGTGGAAGTAGTCGGCGAGAACATGATCGATACAGTGATCGGTGTCAGTGGCAGTTCACCGGCGTATGTATTTATGTTTATTGAGGCCATGGCAGATGCGGCAGTGGCAGATGGCATGCCAAGAGATAAAGCTTACAAACTGGCAGCCCAGAGTGTGCTGGGAAGTGCTAAAATGGTGTTAGACACCGGCAGGCATCCGGGAGAATTAAAGGATATGGTTTGTTCTCCGGGGGGAACCACCATTGAGGCGGTGCGCGTGCTGGAAGAGAAAGGACTGCGCAGTGCGGTGATCGAAGGTCAGAAAGCCTGCGTCCGGAAAGCAAGAGAATTATGAGAAAAAGAGATAAGAAAAAGGAACATCGGGAGATTGCAAAGGCGCTGGCCATGTTTGGCCAGATTGGCATCAGCATGATGACCTGCCTGGCAGTTAGTCTGGGAATCGGATACTATTTGGACAAGCTTCTTGGAACCCGTTTTATCATTATCATCATGATGGTTATAGGAATCCTGGCGGCTCTGCGGAGTATGCTGGTGCTGACCGGGGTGTATACCCCAGGATCGTCACAGGATGAAACAAAGGAGAGTGAGGATGAAGGAAGCAAAAAGAAGTCTGATTGAGGTGATCATCGGTATCTGGTTTCTGGCGGTTGTTGTGATCTTGGCCGGTGTTTTTTTCGTTCCATCAAAAATTCCCTATGTACTGGGAGAAGTAACAGGCAGTCTGGTTGCTACTTTGATGATGGTCCATCTATATCACTGTCTGGATCATGAGATGGATCTGAACCGCAAAAGCGCGGTGAATCATTCCAGATGGAATGGATTTTTAAGAGCATTGATAGAAATTGTCGTTTTGTTAGGCAGTTTTTATATAGCAGAGTGGATTATGCCATATACTGTTTTGGCTGGGTTATTCGGAAGAAAATTCGCCCCATTTCTTGTTCCGGTCATGGAACGGTTCCGACTAAGAAATGAGACAGGAGACTCTGCAATGATAAAATAGAGAAAGGAGAGTGATGGCGTGGAAAACAAGATAGACTTTTATGTGTATGGGTATCAAAAGCTTTTTGAAGTCGGTGGAAAAAGCGTATATCTTACTACTACACATGTTTGTCTGGCAATCGTATTTGCGATCCTGGTTATATTTGCGATCGTTATGAATCGGAAGATTGCAAAAGCAGATCCTACCAAGCCCCCGAAGGGGATACTAAATGTAATGGAAATGCTGGTAGAGATGCTGGACAACCTTGTTCACGACAACATGGGCAAAACCCTGGCGCCAAAGTTCCAGAATTACATTGGGGTTATTTTTATGGTGATACTTAGTTGTAACCTGGCGGGGCTGTTTGGTCTCAGACCTCCGACCGCAGATTATGGAGTGACGCTGCCATTAGGTTTGATTACATTCTTCATCATTCAGTATGAGGGAATCAAATGGCAGAAGTGGGGAAGGCTCAAAGGTTTATTTGAACCAATCTTTTTATTTTTTCCAATCAATGTAATCAGTGAATTTGCAACGCCGATTTCTTTGTCACTGCGTCTTTTCGCCAATATTCTGGCAGGAACGATGATGATGGCACTGATCTACGGATTGCTTCCGCATATTGCCACATTGATTTGGCCGGCAGCACTACATGCTTATCTGGATGTATTTGCCGGAGTGTTGCAGTCATATGTATTTGCCATGTTGACCATGGTATTTATTGCTAATGCTGCAGATATTCAAGAGGAATAGAAGAATCACAAATTGAAACAGTGCCAAAAGAGCACAGAAAGAGAGGAAATGAATATGGATTTTACACAGATTGCTTTAGCAGGTAAGTATATTGGAGCAGGACTTGCTGTTATTGCCGGACTTGGAACCGGTATTGGACAGGGTATCGCTGCCGGTTATGGTGCCAGTGCAGTAGGCCGTAACCCGGGCGCAAGAGGAAACATCATGTCAACTATGCTTTTAGGACAGGCCGTAGCCGAGACATCCGCTTTGTATGGTCTGGTCGTAGCCATGATCCTGCTGTTCGTAGTATAATCGACAGTCCATTCCAGATAAATGAGAAAGGAGGATTGTTGATTTGGATAGAATTTTTAACCTGGACCCACAGCTTCTGTTTGACACAGGCGTGACTTTGGTAGCCATGTTTTTCCTGTTTGTGCTGCTGTCCTATCTTTTGTTTGATCCGGCCCGCAAAATGCTGGAGAAAAGAAAAGCGTTTATTCAAAGCCAGTTAGATGAAGCGGCTGAGACAAAGGCAGATGCCATGAAGCAGAAAGAACAGTATACAGAAGCTTTGTCCAAAGTGGAGGAAGAATCGGCTGAAATGATGGCAGCAGCCCGGAAAAAGGCAAAAGCCAGAGAGACCGAGATCGTAGAGGCGGCCAATGAGCAGGCTCACCGGATCCTGACACGGGCGGAAAAGGAAATCTCTCTGGAGAAAGACAAGGCCCGCGACGATATGAAGCAGGAGATGGTACAGATTGCCTCTGCTATGGCTGGTAAGTTTGTATCCCAGTCTATGACAGAAGAGATGCAGGCGCAGTTGATCGACGAGACATTGGAAGAAATGGGTGATGAAACATGGCAAAAGTAATTTCAAAAGTGTATGGAGATGCCTTGTTTTCATTGGCATTAGAGAACGATAAACTAGACACCATCTGGGAAGAGGTGCGTATGACCCGGCAGATCCTTTCGGAGAATCCGACTTTTGTTAAGACCATCTGTCATCCGGAGATCACAAAACAGGATCAGATAAAACTGTTGGATGATGCTTTCAAGGGAAAAGTATCAGACGAAGTGATGGGATTTTTCCATGTTTTAGCGGATAAAAAACGTTTAAAAGAACTGGATGCCGTACTGGAATATTTTGACCGCAGTGCCAAAGAATATAAAAAGATCGGTGTGGTGTATGTCACCGTACCAATGGAACTGACGAAAGCCCAGCAGGATAAGATCCGCGAAAGGATTTTAGAAGTGTCTTCCTATGAAACACTGGAAATGCATGTGGAGACGGATGCGTCTCTGCTTGGGGGTATGGTTATCCGGATCGGGGACGAGATCTTAGACAACAGTATCCGCAGTAAAATGGAACATATGGCAAGAAAGATCAATCAGATAAAATTGTCTAGTTAGAAAGAAGGTGTGCATTTACATGAATTTAAGACCTGAAGAGATCAGTTCTGTGATCAAAGAGGAAATAAAAAAATACAGTACCGAATTTGAAGTAGATCATGTTGGTACCGTAATTCAGGTTGCTGATGGTATTGCGCGTATTCATGGTTTAGAGAAAGCAATGCAGGGAGAACTGTTAGAGTTCCCTCATGAAGTATATGGAATGGTAATGAACCTGGAGGAGGACAATGTTGGTGCGGTTCTTCTGGGTGACAGTGCCAATATTAACGAAGGGGATGTGGTTAAGACCACAGGCCGTGTAGCAACGGTTCCGGCAGGAGATGCTATGCTGGGAAGAGTTGTCAACGCATTGGGACAGCCGATTGACGGCAAGGGTCCGATCAAGACAGAGACACTCCGCCCCATCGAGCGTGTTGCTTCCGGTGTTATTTCCCGTAAATCCGTAGATACGCCATTACAGACAGGAATCAAAGCGATCGATTCCATGGTACCCATTGGAAGAGGCCAGCGAGAACTTATTATCGGTGACCGGCAGACTGGTAAAACAGCCATCGCCATTGATACCATTATTAATCAGAAAGACCAGGATGTGCTGTGCATTTATGTGGCCATCGGACAGAAGGCATCTACTGTGGCCAACCTGGTAAAAACGCTGGAAGAAGCCGGCGCAATGGACTATACAACAGTAGTGGCAGCTACTGCCAGTGAGCTGGCTCCGCTGCAGTATATTGCACCATATAGTGGATGTGCCATCGGTGAGGAATGGATGGAGCAGGGCAAAGATGTTCTGATCGTGTACGATGATCTGAGCAAGCATGCAGCTGCTTACCGTACCCTGTCCTTGCTGTTGCGCAGGCCGCCAGGACGAGAGGCTTATCCGGGAGATGTTTTTTATCTTCATTCCCGTCTTTTGGAGCGTGCAGCCAGATTGTCAGATAAGTTGGGCGGCGGTTCACTGACAGCTCTGCCGATTATTGAGACTCAGGCAGGGGATGTATCCGCATATATCCCAACCAACGTAATCTCTATTACAGATGGACAGATCTACCTGGAGACAGAGATGTTTAACTCCGGTTTCCGTCCGGCAGTCAATCCGGGTCTGAGTGTGTCCCGTGTAGGTGGTTCAGCTCAGATCAAGGCAATGAAAAAAATTGCCGGATCCATCCGTATCGAACTGGCACAGTATCGCGAACTGGCAGCATTTTCCCAGTTTGGATCCGATCTGGATGCAGAGACAAAACGCCAGCTGGATCAGGGTGAACGAATCCGCGAAATCCTGAAACAGGGACAGTATGCACCGTTACCGGTATGGTATCAGGTAATTATCATTTATGCGGCAACCAAGCAGTATCTGCTTGACATTGCAGTAGAAGATGTATTGGCTTTTGAAAAAGGACTGTTTGACTATCTGGATAGTAAACATCCGGAGATTCCGGCTGCCATCCGCGATGACAAGGAGATCAAAGAGGAAACTGAGGAACAGTTGAAGAAGGCAATTGAAGAATTTAAAGAGTCTTTTTTGAAAGAAAACAATAAATAGAGAGGTGTGATGTTATGGCTTCTATGAGAGACATTAAACGCCGAAAAGAGAGTATAACCAGCACCTCACAGATTACCAAGGCAATGAAACTGGTTTCTACCGTAAAATTTCAGAAGGCTAAAGATCATGCAGAGGAGACCAAACCGTATTTTCAGAAGATGTACGAGACGGTTTCCCATATGTTAGCCAGTGTTGGTGACCAGTGCAGCCACCCGCTGCTTCGGAAAGTGGAAAAAGACGGACCGATAAAGAAGGGAGTCATTTTGATCACTTCCAACCGGGGGCTGGCAGGGGGCTATAATTCCAACATTGTAAAATTGGTTACCAGAGGAGATTTTGACAAGGAGCAAACAGTCATCTACCCGGTAGGAACCAAGGGACTGGATGCCATGAAACGGCTGGGATACCACTGTGAAGGGGATTATTCCGAAGTGATTAACAAACCTATGTTTTGTGATGCTGTATCTCTTGGCAAGACAGTGATGACAGCGTTGGAACAAGGTGACATTGACGAGGTATATCTGGCATACACCGTATTCAAAAACAGTGTGACACAGATTCCTACTCTTATGAAGATTTTGCCGGTGGATCCAGAGCAGGCAAAACCGGAAGAGGAAGAAACAAAGAATGCGAAAGTGCTGATGAATTATGAACCGGGAGAGGAAGAAACTCTCGGATATATTATTCCGCTGTATATGAACAGTCTGATCTTTGGAGCCATGGCTGAGGCGGTTGCCAGTGAAAATGGTGCCCGTATGCAGGCTATGGATTCCGCTACCAGTAATGCAGAGGAAATGATAGAAACCCTGGGATTACAGTATAACCGTGCAAGACAGGCAGCGATTACCCAGGAATTGACAGAAATCGTAGCTGGTGCATCGGCTATCAGCTAGAAAGGCAGGTAGATAATGGCAGAGAACAAAAGTAAAAGTCTCGGCACAATTACCCAGATTGTAGGCGCCGTTCTGGATATTCAGTTTGAAAATGGACAGCTGCCGGAGATCAACGATGCCGTTGAGATCCACGGAACAGACGGTGATACCCTGGTTGTGGAAGTAGCACAGCATCTGGGAGACAATACAGTCCGCTGTATCGCCATGGGACCGACAGATGGTTTGGTCCGCGGCATGGAAGCGGTATCAGAAGGGGCACCGATCCGGGTGCCGGTAGGTGAGGAAACACTGGGCCGCATGTTCAATGTGCTGGGAAATCCTATTGATGAAAAAGAGGCTCCCGCAGTAAAAGAATACAGCCCGATCCACAGAAAAGCACCTACATTTAGTGAACAGTCTACAGAATCAGAAATCCTTGAGACAGGTATCAAAGTAATCGACCTTCTGTGTCCTTATCAGAAAGGTGGTAAGATTGGTTTGTTTGGCGGTGCCGGTGTAGGTAAGACCGTACTGATCCAGGAGCTGATCACAAATATTGCTACAGAGCATGGTGGTTATTCTGTGTTTACCGGTGTTGGAGAGCGTACCCGAGAAGGAAACGATCTTTACTACGAGATGATCGAATCCGGTGTAATCGATAAAACAACCATGGTGTTCGGACAGATGAATGAGCCGCCGGGAGCCAGAATGAGAGTTGCTCTGACTGGTCTGACCATGGCAGAGTATTTCCGTGATAAAGCAGGAAAAGATGTGTTATTATTCATTGACAACATCTTCCGTTTTACCCAGGCAGGATCTGAGGTGTCCGCTTTGCTTGGCCGTATGCCAAGTGCCGTAGGATACCAGCCAACCCTGCAGACAGAGATGGGTGCCCTGCAGGAGCGTATCACATCTACGAAAAATGGATCCATTACTTCCGTACAGGCCGTATATGTGCCGGCGGATGACTTGACGGACCCGGCTCCGGCAACGACATTTGCCCATCTGGATGCCACTACCGTACTGGATCGTTCCATCGTGGAACTTGGTATTTATCCGGCGGTAGATCCACTGGCATCTACATCCCGTATGCTGGATCCAAGAATCATTGGTGAAGAGCATTATAAGGTAGCACGAGGTGTACAGGAGATCCTTCAGAAATATAAAGAACTGCAGGATATTATTGCTATTCTTGGTATGGATGAACTTTCGGAAGACGACAAAGTTCTTGTAAACAGAGCCCGTAAAGTACAAAGATTCCTTTCACAGCCATTTAATGTGGCGGAGCAGTTTACCGGACTGCCGGGTAAGTATGTGCAGATTGAAGACACCATCCAGGGATTCAAAGAAATTCTGGAAGGACGTCATGATGATATTCCGGAAAACTACTTCCTGAATGCAGGCAGCATCGAAGATGTGGTTGAGCGTTATAAAAATGCTCATAATGCATAACGGAAAGGAGTGTTTGAATGGCGGGTGCAAATACTTTTAAGCTGGAAGTGATCACCCCGGACCGGATTTTTTATACAGGAGAGGCGCAGATGGTAGAACTTACCACTACGGAAGGTGATGTGGGAATTTATGCAGAGCATATTCCTATGACAGCCATTGTGGCACCGGGAATCCTTACGATCACAGAAAGCAAGGATTCGGTGAAAGAAGCTTCTTTGCTGGAAGGATTTATTGAGATCATGCCGGATCAGATCACGATCCTGGCCCAATCATGCGAGTGGCCGGATGAGATCGATGAGAAGCGGGCCCAGAAGGCCAGAGAGCGTGCAGAGCGACGATTGCAGCATGCCGATGACCGGATCAATATAGCCCGGGCAGAACTTGCCTTAAAAAAATCCATTATCCGACTGGGATTGTCCCAATCCGGACGAAAAGAGTAAGAAGATAAGGTGGCTGAGGAAACTTGGCCACCTTTAAAATTGAGGAGGAAGAGATATATGAGAAAATGGAGTTTTCTGCTGATACTGACAGGATTTGTGCTGTCCCTTATGTGTTCTGTATCCAGTGACGCAAAAGAGTACTCTTATAAGGGAGAGACATTACATTTTTCCAAGGGAGTATTGAGGAACTATAAGGGAATGCTGTGTCTGGCTGTCTCCGAAAAGAACTGCAAAGAACTGCCGGGGATCCGATGTGAGTATGTGGAACAGGCACCTTGTGTCAGAATCAAGAGTCAGAATCATGTGGCCACGGTTTTTGACGGAGAAAAAAGAATTTATGTAGATGGTAAACAGGTGCATTTAAGCCAGGCAGCCAAAGAACTGCCAAACAAAAAGAACCGCATCATGCTGGTCCCTTTTGAAGAACTCTTAAAGGCTTTGAATATACAGTGCCGGACAGAAAAAAACGGCAGGAAGGTAGTGCTGAAAAAGGGAAAATACGATTATCATGGCAAAACCACCCGGACTACTTATAAATATTCCTTTGCCACTTACATAAAAAAACAGTATAAGCGGACTAACCAGGCCTCTAAAAAGGAATATAAGAGACTGTTAAAGAGCAGTGGGGATGTAACGGACCGTTTTCAATATATGAGGGTTGACACGTTCCGGGAGATCGATCCGGAAGTTTTCTACGGATATTACAACAATCAGATCGAGATCTATTGCCGGATCAATAAAATGAGTAAGAAGAAAAGTGTTTTATATGGCAGAAAAAATGCAAAGGCCCTCTTAGGAGCGGCAAAAAAATACAATCTGGATCCGGTTTATTTTGCCTGTCAGACTTTTTTAGAGTCTGCTTACGGAACCAGTACCCTGGCAAAGGGACATAAGATTGGCAAAAAGAAAGTATATAATTTATATGGAATCAAAGCATATGACAATAATCCGGAGAAGTACGGATTCCGCTATGCAAAGAAAAAAGGCTGGACCAGCATCAGCAAGGCGCTGGAAGGAGCGGCTGCCTATCTGTCCAGTGGCTACATCCACAGCAAATACAAACAGAATACCATTTTTAAGCTTCGCTACACGCCCAATAAAGGTCTGTGGCATCAGTATGCATCGGATCCGTTTTATGCGGAAAAAATCGGGGGAAAATATCAGGAAATGAGCGTGTGCTATAGCCAGGGAGCAAAATATCTCTACGACATGCCTCGCTATCGGTAAAGAAGACAAAAGAAAAGGCAGGAGTCTAGGGGAACTCCTGCCACACTAAAGGGATATATGATTAAATTAAACTAGCAAGCTTCTTAAGATGGGTCTATAATAACACGATTGTATTAGAGAATCAAGAAACTATGCATTAAATAAATATTAAATGATTTACAAGGCATCTTCATTTTCTTTTTATACATAAAGAAGGCCGTAATTAACCATTGTCAAAGCTTTTGGCAGCGTTTATAATTTATCATATCAGTGGAAGAGAGGTGGCAGCGTATGAAATTGAAAAGGATAGGAGTGTGGATCTGTCTGTTTGCCGTAGGGATGCTTTTACAGCCCCGGGAAGACATTTCCGCCAAAACAGTGATCGAGCCGACACAGGCGTCAGGAACGGCAGTAGAGGAAAATGAAATGTGCATCATAGATTATTCCCATGCAAATCTTGGCTATGTAATGATAAAGTACAAACAGAGTTTCAGTAAAACCATTAAAGTGCAGGTCTTTGCAGGAAAAAACACGGACAGTTATAAGTACAACATAAAGCCGGGGCGCTACGAGGTGATCCCGCTGACGGAAGGAAACACGACTTATAAGATTACGGTAAATACCCAGACAGAGGGAAATACCTATCTGGTCGTTATGAGTAAGACCATCCAGGTAAAACTGAAAAACCAGTTTGTTCCTTATATTCGTCCTAATCAGTATGTAAACTATAATAAGAAGACAAAAGTGGTAAAAAAGGCAGCCAGGATTACAAAGAAAAGCAAGACAGAACTGGCCAAAGTAAGGAAGGTTTACAAATATGTGATTTCCCAGTATAAATATGACCGCAAGCTGGCGAAAACCGTAAAAAATGACTATCTGCCAAATCTGGATCAGATCTACAAAAAGAAAAAAGGGATCTGTTTTGATTATGCAGCCGTCATGACAGCCATGCTGCGGAGCCAGGGGGTTCCTACAAAACTTGTGATTGGTTACACCGGCAATGCCTACCATGCCTGGGTAAATGTGTATTCAAAGAAAAAGGGCTGGATCACCGGAGCTATTTATTTTAACGGGAAAAAATGGAAATTAATGGATCCTACCTTTGCATCTACCAGTAAATCCAGCAAAAGTATTATGAAATACATTGGAAACGGACGAAATTATAAGAAGAAATACAGTTACTAAGCAGGAAATGAGGGGAAAGATGAGAAGAAAGGTCATGAGTCATGAAAGTGTATCGGCATTCTGCCTGGAAATGGCATTGCTGGTACATGCCGGAATATCAGCAGAAGACGGTTTATATCTGCTTGCAGAGGATGCGGCAGATGCAAAAGAGGAAAAAATGCTGACAGAGATGGCGCAAGTGCTTGGTGAGGCAGAACCGTTGTCCCAGGCTGTCCGTCGGGCCGGTGTTTTCCCAGCTTATGTGGGAGATATGATAGAGACAGGGGAGCAGGCAGGCCGGCTGGAGGAAAGTCTCCGGTCGCTCTCGGCGTATTATGACCGCCAGATGCAGTTAAATAATGAGATCCGCAGTGCGCTGTTATATCCGGTAGTTTTAATGCTCCTGATGCTGGTGATCATTCTGGTGCTGTTGATTAAGGTGCTGCCGGTATTTAACCAGGTGTATGAACAGCTGGGAGGTACCATGACAGGGGCGGCAGCGGTGCTGTTGAATCTGGGGGACAGACTGGGAACGGTAATGCCTGTGATCTGTGTGGTATTGGGAGTGATCCTGGCACTGGGACTTTTTATCGGTCTGTGTCCGGTTACCAGAGGATTTGTGGTGAGTTTGTACCAGCAGTTGTTTGGAAGCAGGGGAATAGGCAGGAAGATGTCCCAGGCCAGATTTTGTTCAGCCATGGCTATGGGGATGAAGAGTGGGCTGAATACGGAGGATGCCTTTCGCAACGCAGTGAGATTTCAGAATAAAAATAAAAAGATAAAGAGGCAGCAGGATGCATGTCTCAATATGCTGGACCAGGGAGAATCACTGGCGGAGGCTTTCCGGCAGAATCATATGCTTAGCAGAAAGTACTGCCGTATCCTGGATCTTGGAACAAAAAGCGGTACAGCAGACACGGCTATGGAAGAGATTGCAAGGAGAATGGAAGAATCGCTGGATCAGCAGTTACAGCAGAAAGTGGGCCGGATCGAGCCTACCATTGTAATCCTTACTTCCATTCTGGTAGGAGTGATCCTGATGGCTGTGATGCTTCCGCTGATTCATATTATGTCTTCCATCGGATAGTGAAATGAGGCGGATGAGATGAAATTACAGATAGTTTTTAACGGAATAAAGATCATAGTGCTTCTGGCAGTGCTGGTGTCACTGGGGCTCTTTCTCTGGAGGGGAAGTATTTCCCTGACAAAGGGAGAGGCTGGAGAGAGTTTAAAGCAGCTGGAAACCTCCATCCGTAAGGCCACTATGCTGTGTTATGCCGCGGAAGGGGTGTACCCGCCGGATCTGCAATACTTAAAAGACCATTATGGGATCCAGATCGACGAGGATAAGTACGCAGTTTTTTATGAGGTACAAGGCAAAAATCTCATGCCCAGCATTACGGTGATGGAATCCCAGTTACATTAGGAGGAATCGTTATGTGCGAAGCACATAATTAAAAATCGGTTCCGACGACCTGCCGCCGAGCGAAAGGGAGGGGGCGATACAGATTGAACCAGGAGGAATCAGGATGAAATGGAAAGAACAAGGTCATACCATAGAAAATGTATTTGTACTGGTACTCTTTGTCCTGTTCGCAGCCGGAGTGACCGGGGTGCTGGCACTGGGAGCCGGCAGTTATAAAAAACTGGTAAAACGGGATACAGATAATTATAACAAGCAGATCCTGACTACCTATATTTCTGCCAGGATCCAGAGTAATGATGTGGAGCAGGGGGTAGCCATCGGAGGTTTTCAGAAGGCAGAAACGCCGGATGGTATCCAGACACTGCATTTATATGAGGAACATAAGGATGGGGTATACGATACCCGGATTTATTATTATAAAGGTCAGATCTATGAACTGGCCACATTGAAAGGGGTCTCTTTGGAATATAACGCCGGAACACCGATCATGGAAGCAAAGGGGCTGGCTTTTTCCAGGAAAGGGAACCGGATCATTGTAGAAGCAACGGATGTGGATGGTAGCTGTCAGCAGGTCAGTGTGACTCTCCATGGAAACAGTTAGGGGCGATAAGGTGAAAGCATATACAAGAAGTAAGGCGCCTTTGGCGCTGATGGAACAGTTGATC
>HF998319.1:7562-14764 GCA_000433735.1 Clostridium sp. CAG:167 | reverse complement strand
GCCGTATGCGTGAGGGCATTTGTGTACGCCAGCCAGCTGTCCAAAGAAGGCAGTGACAGACAGCTGGCGCAAAACGACTGTCAGACCCTAACGGAGTGCCTGAAGGCGGAAAAAGGAAACTGGCAGGCTTTGTCAGAGGATCTTTCCATGAAAGAAATCAAAGAAGGCCGGTATGAATTTTCCTTTGAGAAGGATGGCATCGTGGTGACGGCTACAGAGACAGATTCGGATGAACAGGTGGGCAGGGCGCACCTGGAAGCAAAGAACCAAGGACAGAAGACGGTGTATCAAAGAGACATTGTCTGGCAGAAGTGAGGGGACTATGAAAAAGAAATTTAATCTTACCTCCGTAGGAGGCAGTTCAATTCTTACTATATTTGGTGTTTTGATGCTGATCGTATTTGCCTTGCTGTCACTTTCTACTGCCAAGGCAGACCGAAATCTGGCAGACCGGACCTGGCAGGCAAAAGAAGCTTATTACAAGGCAGACCGGGAAGCAGAGGAGATCCTTGGCAGACTGCGGGCAGGAGAAGTACCGGAAGGCGTTACAAAAAATGGAAAACAATACTCTTATAAATGCTCGATTGATGACAACCAACAGTTACAGGTGGTTGTGGAAATAAGTGGTAAAGATTACCGGATCAAACAGTGGAAAAAAGTGTATACCGGAGACTGGCAGGGGGATAACTCCATTGAGGTTTTTGGCGGGGTGCAGATTGATGATTAAGAAAGAAGGGAAAAAAGCATGACAAGTTTGGAAGAGGTACTGAGTAAAGCGGTAAAAGACAGTGCATCGGATATTTTTATTGTAGCAGGAGGTTATTTGAGCTACAAGGTGGATGGAGAGATCCGGTCTATGGATGAATCCATGAAGCTGACCCCTACAGAGACCAGTTATTTTATTGATGAAATATACAGTTTTGCCAAACGGTCGAAGGAGTATTATCTGCAGCAGGGAGATGATGATTTTTCCTTTGCTATAGGAAAACTTGCCAGATTTCGTGTAAATACATATATGCAGCGTGGTTCCCAGGCGGCGGTGATCCGCGTGGTTGCTTTTGACATACCGGATTATAAAGAACTGGATATTCCGGATGGCATCATGGAACTGGCAGAACTGAAGCATGGTATGGTGATCATATCCGGAACGGCCGGCAGTGGTAAGTCTACGACCCAGGCCTGCATCATTGATGCCATTAACCGCACGAGAGAGGCGCATATCATTACGCTGGAGGATCCGATTGAGTACCTTCATGCAGATAAACAGTCTATTATCAGTCAGAGAGAGATTGCCATTGATACGAAAAATTATCTGACTGGGCTGAGGGCCTGCCTGAGACAGGCACCGGATGTGATCTTGCTGGGAGAAATGAGAGATGCAGAAACTATCCGTACCGCCATGACAGCAGCAGAGACAGGACATCTGGTTATTGCCACCCTTCATACAAAAGGGGCGGTCAACACCATTGATCGTATTGTGGATTCTTTTCCGGCAGACCAGCAGGATCAGATCAAGATCCAGTTGTCACTGGTGTTGGATTCTATTGTGTCCCAGCAGCTGCTTCACAAAGGGGAAGGAGGCATGATCCCAGCTTTCGAGGTCATGAAGAACACTCCGGCCATTCGGAATCTGATCCGCGACAGCAAAAATTACCAGATCGACAATATCATCCAGACCTCCGGCAGCCAGGGAATGATATCCATGGATCAGTACATACTGAACCTGTATCAAAAAGGACTAATATCCGGGGAGACGGCTTTGCAGGGAGCGGTAAATCCAGAACAGATGGCCAGAAAAACCGCTACAAAATAATCTGCATAAAACAAATCATGTAAAATAAAAACTTCCGGTCAGGATTTTTATCCCGGCTGGAAGTTTTTTATGGTTCATATACGACACCAAATAGTTATCTAAAAGTACGAGTGTGTATTACAAGCACCTGTGTTTGGAAGATTATTTATTTTTCAGCATTTCGTCAATGGCTTTGGCTGCATCTTTACCGGCACCCATCGCGAGGATAACGGTAGCAGCACCTGTTACGGCATCACCGCCGGCATATACACCGTCACGGGTAGTCAGTCCGGAATCATCACGGGTTACGAGACAGCCGTATTTGTTGGCATCCAGACCTGGTGTGGTGGAACGGATCAATGGGTTCGGGCTGGTTCCGATGGACATGATAACAGAATCTACATCCAGAACAAACTCACTGCCTTCTTTGGCAACCGGACGACGGCGTCCGCTTTCATCTGGTTCGCCCAGTTCCATTTCGATACATTTGATACCGGATACAAGACCTTCTTCGTCGCCAAGAATCTCTACCGGATTGTTCAATGTCTTGAAGATGATACCTTCTTCCTCGGCATGTTCTACTTCTTCTTTACGGGCAGGAAGTTCTTCCATGCCGCGTCGGTATACGATGTAAACTTCTTCCGCACCCAGTCGTTTGGCACTGCGGGCAGCATCCATAGCTACATTACCACCGCCGACAACAGCCACTCTTTTAGCGTGCTGGATCGGTGTTTTGCTTCCTTCTTTGTATGCTTTCATCAGATTGATACGGGTCAGAAATTCGTTGGCTGAGTATACGCCCTTGAGACTTTCGCCCGGAATATTCATAAATCTTGGAAGACCGGCACCGGATCCGATGAAGATAGCTTCAAATCCCATATCAAACAGCTCATCAATGGTAAGAACTTTACCAATGACCATGTTGGTCTGAATGGAAACGCCAATGGCTTTCAGGTTGTCGATCTCTTTCTGTACGATAGCTTTTGGAAGACGGAATTCAGGGATTCCATATACCAGTACACCACCAGCCAGGTGAAGTGCTTCAAAAATAGTCACTTCGTAACCAAGTTTAGCCAGATCTCCGGCAGCCGTCAGACCACTAGGACCGGCACCGATAACAGCGACTTTGTGTCCGTTTGGCTCTGGCTTTACAGGAGTTTCTGTGCTGTGCTCACGGTGGTAATCTGCTACAAACCGCTCCAGACGGCCGATACCAACCGGCTCACCCTTGATACCGCGGACACATTTTCCTTCACACTGGGACTCCTGTGGGCACACACGGCCGCAGACGGCAGGAAGGGAAGTGGATTTGGAAAGGATCTCAAAGGCACCATCCATGTCTTCATTGGCAACCCGCTCGATAAAAGCAGGAATGTCGATGCGTACCGGGCAGGCACTGACACAAGGTTTGTGTTTGCAGTTCAGGCAGCGGCGGGCTTCGCTGACTGCCATATCATATGTGTAGCCAAGAGCTACCTCGTCAAAGTTTTTATTTCGAATGTCCGGATCCTGAACAGGCATAGGACATTTGTTCATATCCATGTTTCTTTCAGCCATGATTACTGGTCTCCTTTCTTAAGCAGATTGCATGCTTCTTCCCGGGCGTGAGTTTCAAATTCTTTGTACATGGTGCCACGGTGCATTGCTTCATCAAAATCTACCAGATGACCATCAAAGTCTGGTCCGTCTACACAGGCAAACTTTGTTTCGCCACCTACGGTGAGACGGCATCCGCCACACATTCCCGTACCATCGATCATGATCGGGTTCATGCTGACAACGGTTTTGATGTCGTATTTTTTTGTAGTAAGACAGACGAACTTCATCATGATCAAAGGTCCGATGGCGATTACTTCGTCATACTGGTTTCCTTCCCCAATGAGTTTTTCTAAAGCGTCTGTTACGAGACCTTTTTCGCCATAGCTTCCATCATCTGTCATCATCACCAGTTTGTCGCTGGCAGCTTTGAACTCATCCTCCAGGATTACAAGATCCTTGTTACGGAATCCTACGATGGCATGGACTTCTGCACCCATCTCATGAAGTTTCTTAGTAATAGGATAGGCAATAGCACATCCTACACCGCCGCCTACAACGGCCACTTTCTTTAATCCTTCTGTGTGAGTCGGAACGCCCAGTGGACCTACGAAGTCATGAATGTAATCCCCTTCATTCAGAGTATCGAGTTCCATGGTGCCAGCACCTACGATCTGATAAATGATCGTAACAGTTCCGGCTGTACGGTCAAAGTCGGCGATGGTGAGAGGAATTCTCTCACTGTCTTCTTTGGCGCGGAAAATAATAAACTGTCCCGGCTCCGCTTTCTTGGCGATCAGCGGTGCTTCCACGGTTATTTTGGAAACCGTCGGATTCAGTGATTTTTTTTCTACAATTTTGAACATTATACGGTAATCCTCCATTCTGCTGCATACACAAAAGGTACACATGATTCTAAAAAATTCATAGCAGACTTTATTTTATCATAATTGAGAAGCAATTTCAATTATTAAAAAAATGTAAAAAAAGCCATTTTTTCGTACTTTTTATTGACAAAACAGTAGGCATGATGTATTCTGAACCTCGACAAGTGGTTTTGAAAACTACTTGCGGAAAAATGTCGAAAAATCGTTGTGCCTGCACTGTTTTGTAAATTTGCGAGGTAAGGCAGGTATGGCAGACAGAAATATAGAAAAATCAAAGCAGAAAGGAAGAGTTACATGAGTTTACAAAAAGGCGATATCGCGGAACCTTTTATTCAGGTGGAGGAAACAGCGGATGGAGTATTAAAAGACATTAAATTTGTCAATGACGATAATTTTAACTTCGCTTATGATGTAGTAGATAAACTGGCAAAGAAATGTCCGGACAAACGGGCAATGCTTCATATCTCCAAGGATGGAAAAGAGCGTTCTTTTACATTCCATGATATGTCCCGCTATTCTTCTAAAGTAGCCAACTATCTTCAGTATCTGGGAATCCGTAAGGGTGACAGAGTTATGCTGGTTTTGAAGAGACATTACCAGTTCTGGTTTACAATCCTGGCTCTGCACAAGATAGGAGCAGTTGTAATTCCGGCTACCAATCTTTTGCTGAAATCTGATTTTGAGTATCGTTTCAAAGCCGGCAATGTAGATGCTGTGATCTGTACAGCTGATGGCCCGGTTTCCAGAGAGATCGATAAGGCAGCAAAAAGTTACAAAAATCTGAAAGTAAAGATCATGGTAGGAGCCAGCCGCAAGGGATGGCACAGTTTCAATAAAGAAGTAAAATACTTCTCAAGTCATTTCCGTCGTCCAACCGGTGAAAATGCAGTAGGTGGATCCGATCCATCCATTATGTTTTTTACTTCAGGAACTACATCCTATCCAAAGATCACCACACATAACTTTAAGTATCCTCTGGGTCATTATGTAACAGCCAAATACTGGCACCAGGTAGACCCGGACGGCATTCATTTTGCTATTTCCGATACCGGCTGGGGCAAGGCACTGTGGGGCAAGATCTACGGACAGTGGTTGTGTGAAGCATGCATCTTTACCTATGATTTTGATAATTTTGATGCCAAAGAGATCCTGCAGATGATCGAGAAATACAAAATCACGACTTTCTGTGCACCGCCAACTGTATACCGTGTAATGGTTCATATGAAATTAGATAAATACGATCTGTCTTCCCTGCAGAATGTAACAACCGCAGGAGAAGCTCTGAATCCTGAGATCTATGAGAAGTTTAAGGCAAAAACAGGCTTTACTATCATGGAAGGCTTTGGCCAGACAGAGACAACACTTCTGATCGGAAATCTGGTAGGAGACACACCGCGTCCGGGATCCATGGGAAAACCTACGCCACAGTATGATGTAAAGGTTATGCTGCCGGATGGCACACTGGCTGAGCCGGAAGAAGAGGGAGAAATTGTAATTCGCACCGAGGAAGGTGTTCCCAACGGCCTCTTTATGTGTTATTATGGGGATGAAGAAAAAACAAACAATGCCTGGCATGATGGATACTATCATACAGGTGATACCGCATATTATGATGAAGATGGATACCTTTGGTATGTGGGCCGTGTAGATGATGTGATCAAGTCCAGTGGTTACCGTATCGGACCATTTGAGATTGAGAATGAGATCATGAAACTTCCTTATGTATTGGAATGTGCGGTTACTTCCGTGCCGGATCCGATCCGAGGACAGGCGATCAAGGCAAGTATTGTACTTGTAAACGGTCAGGAGGGAACCGATAAGTTAAAGAGCGAGATCATGAAATCTCTTAAGAAAAATATTGCATCTTATAAATGGCCTAAGATCCTTGATTTCACAAAGGAATTACCAAAGACGATCAGCGGTAAGATTCGCAGAAAAGAAATTAAGGAGAATGACTGGAATGAAAATGCAGATGAAGAATAGTCGTCTGGTTGTGACCGGTATGGGTGCTGTGACACCGATTGGTATCGGCGTAGATGCTTATTGGAACAATTTGGTCCAGGGTGTCTGCGGCGTGGATGCCATTACCCGTTTTGACACGGAAAACCTGCCGGTAAAGATTGCAGCTGAGGTGAAGGACTTTGATCCCCTTGCGTTTATGCCCAAAAAACTGACCCGCGAGATGGATGTATTTATGCAGTATGGTTATGCGGCAGCCATGGAGGCGATTGATATGGCAGGCGGCGACGATATTGCCAGTCCGGAGCGCATGGGTATTACAGTAGGTACAGCCCTTGGCGGCATTGCACCTATCGGGGAGACGCAGGATGGTATCAGCACCGGATTACACAAAAAGGTCAGCCCGCGTTTTGTACCTAAGATCATAGGAAATGAGGCCGCTGCCCAGGTGGCGATCCAGAAAGGATACCGGGGACCAAGTCTGACCGTTAGTACGGCTTGTTCATCCGGAGGCGATGCGATCAGTACTGCCTGCATGATGCTTTTATCCGGTCAGGCGGATGCTGTTCTCGCTATGGGAACAGAGTCTGCTTTGTCTCCACTTTTTATTCTGGGACTTTCGTCGGCCCATGCTTTGTCTACCAACAATGACAACCCGAAAGGCGCAAGCCGTCCTTTTGATAAGGACCGGGATGGATTTGTTATTGGTGAAGGCGGTGGTGCCCTGATCATTGAGACAGAAGAGCATGCAAAAGAGCGGGGAGCCAGGATTCTCTGTGAACTGGCAGGTTTTTCAAACTGCACCGATGGATATCATGTGACCAGTCCGCATCCGGACGGGATCGGAGCGGTATTCTGCATGGAACAGGCTATCAAAAACGCAGGTCTTTCCGTAGAGAATATTGACTACATCAATACCCATGGAACATCCACTCCAATGGGCGATCCCATTGAGACATCGGCTATCACCCAGGTGTTCGGAGAGCATGCAAAGGATATGGCAGTTACCTCTACTAAGGGAGCCACCG
>HF998319.1:0-7523 GCA_000433735.1 Clostridium sp. CAG:167 | reverse complement strand
ATCACAGAAGCGATTGCCTGTATCCAGGCGATCCGAGAGGGCATTGTACCGCCGACTCTGAATCTGGAGCATTTGGACGAAGCGTGCGCACCGTTAAATTATGTCCCGGAAGAGGCACAGAAAAAAGAAGTGAAAGCTGCTATGAGCAATTCTTTTGGATTTGGCGGCCAGAACAGCAGTGTGATTTTTAAGGCTTATTAAGCACAAGGAGGTATGAATTTATGGAATTTTCGCAGTTGATTGAGGAAAGAAGAAGTATTCGTCACTATGATGAAAGCAAAAAAGTAACGAAAGAGCAGATTGAGGAAATGGTGCAGGCAGCCATTCAGGCACCATCCTGGAAAAACTCTCAGACAGCCAGATATTATGCTGTTTTGTCCGAAGACAAACTGGCAGAATTATCTGAAAAGGGACTGCCGGAGTTTAACGCAAAAAATTCTGCCGGAGCATCTTTGATCGTTACAACATTTGTAGCAAATCGTGCCGGATTTAACCGTCAGGGTGAACCGGATAATGAAGCAGGCAACGGCTGGGGATTCTATGACTGTGGTCTGCACAATGAAAATCTGGTTTTGAAAGCCAAAGATATGGGGTTAGACACTTTGATCATGGGAATCCGTGATGAAAAGGCCATCCGTCAGGTATTAAACATTCCTGAGACAGAGATCATCGTAGCAGTGATCGCTGTGGGATACGCTTCAGAAGGTGCTGAAAAGCCAAAGCGTAAAGCACCGGAAGATATTTTGACAATTTTCTAAAAATAAGACAAGTTGAGACTATTTTTTCACAGAACCGTGGTTTCTGTGAAAGAGTAGTCTTTTTTTTTGCCCTTTTTCATATAGTGTAGAAAAAAGATGAGACAGACAAGGAGGATATGGCCATGGGTCTGATAAAACGAAATATTCACATGGATGGCTGCCGTCATGAAAATAAAACCATTTCACTGGATCAGGATTATAATATTCCGGATATGAAGCCGGATGCCAAAATGATCATACGGGAGCAGGGAGATATTGTAAATCTGGAGTGCCGCAGTATGGGAGAAAAGTTTGGCATAAAGGGGGAGATGTCGTTCCAGATTCTGTATACAGCGGAAGAAAACGGACAGCTTGCATGCCTGAGGGGCAGTATTCCCTTTGAAGAAACCCTGGCAGTAAAGATGGGAGAACGGGACGAGGATTACGAAGTGCAGGTCCGTGTGGAAAAATTAAATGTGCGTCTTATTAATTCCCGCAAGACAAACATAACAGCTATTCTGGGAATCGATCTGGTGGATCAGAAGGTCTGTGACAATATGATCTGCGTTGGTGTAGAGCCGGAGGAGGGGCTTCAGATCAAAACCAGAGAAGTAGAAGTCTCGGCCCTGGAGGCGGCCAGAAAGGACACATACCGGGTACGGGAGCAGTGGAGGCTGCCGGGGACCAGGGACAGCATTGGAGAGATCCTGTATTGGGATATCCGGTTAGCAGAACTGGATTACCGCAGTCTGGAGGACGAGATCCAGTTAAATGGCCAGGCAAAGGTTTTTGTGGTATATGCCTCCGAAGGAGAGGATCCTGTGCCTAATATTTACGAAAATACACTGGTTATCGAGGGAAAACTGCCTTGCAGCGGGGCAAAACCGGAAATGGCATCCAGGATCACTTCCGCCATCGTCAGCAAAGATATTGGTGTGGAACAGGATGAGGACGGGGAAAACCGTATGCTGGAAGCAGAACTGGTCCTTGGGTTCAATCTGCGGATCTACAGCAAGGAAAGGATGAATCTGGTAACCGATCTTTACAGTACTGCCATGGAGTGTAAACCAGTGGTGGAGCATGCAGGATTTAAAACGCTGGTCACGGACAATAAGTGTCTGGAGCGGGTGCAGGGGGAGATCGGGATCCCCGGGAAAAAACCACTGCAGATATGGGACGTGTGTGGCACACTGCGGATTGACAATAAGGAGTTAAAAGAGGGCAATCTGGAAGTACAGGGAGTGATACCGGTAAAGATCGTCTACCGCAGAGACGACAGCAGTATGCCTGTCAACATGGCAGAAGGGGTAATCCCATTCCGCTATACCATCGAAGGGGGAGAGTTAAAAGAGGGCTGCCTTATGAACCTGCAAGGGCGGATAGAGCAGATCAGTGCTTCTCTGGCAGGGGATGAGAAAGTTCTGGTCAAAGCAGTGGTGGGCCTGGAACTCATTGCGTTCTGGCCATCTACAGAGCCTATGGTGGTGGATTATGAGTGTGTGCCGAGAGACAGTGAATCCATGAACAGCCAGCCGGGAATGGTAGGATATGTGATGCAGCCCGGGGATACTCTGTGGGATGTGGCAAAAGAATACCACACAACGGTGGATCAGGTGTTGGAGATCAATAAAATGAATGAGGAAGAAGTGGTAAGCGGTGATATGCTTTTAGTCGTACCGAGATAAAAAAGAACCACACCCGGGAAGGAGACTTGTCTCTTCCCGGATGCGGCTTTAAAACCAGTATAAAACCGGTCTGGAAACTAGTTGGCAGCTTCTGTTGCAGCATCCGAACCGCCGTCACGCCAGTTTTGAAGTTTCTGTTTTGCAGCGTCAATGGTCTTCTGGCAGATGTCAGGAAGCTTGTCGCCCCATGCCTTGGTGGCCTCATCAAATCCCTTTTCGATGGCAGAGATCATAGCATCTGCTTTGCTGGAATCGCCACCGCTCAATGCCTTGGCCATAGAAACAAGACGATCACTTGTCTGCTCTACGCCCCAGTAACCATCATCGCTGATGTCTTTCTGAGCCTGGATCTTGGTCTGCTCGTCAACCTGGATGTCCTTAAACATATCAGAAAGAGAAATATATTTCTTTGCCTGATTGGATAACAGTTTGTTTACCAGATTCTGCAGCTGCTCATTTTTGCTGGACAACTCTTTTTTCATGCTGGCAACAATAGAAGAATAGTCGGTTACTTTGGTGCTGCTGTCCTTAGCAGATGAGGATGGCTCATATACAACGCCGGTATCCGCAGTCTTTTTTGTTTCCGTTTTGGAAGCGGTCTCCCTGGAAAAAGATGTGGATGGATAAGAATTTGAAACTCCACTGGTAATTCCATTTACACTCATTACAAATCCTCCTTTATTGGTCAAAAAAATTTTTGTTCTCTGTTACCTTATATATCGGCGTTTGTGGGGAAAATGATAATACTGGAAAAAAATTCCCTCTTTTATTTTGAAACCAAGTGTTATATAATGGCAAATAGCACCATATATAGTGTATGTGTGCAGGGGATATAACACTATATCGTAATGACAAAAATAAAGGGAAAAGACGAAAACCAGGTAAAAAACAAGAAAAGAGGCAAGGTAAAATGGGATCAGCAAAGAAAATCAGGGTTATCAAACGAAATGGAGAAGAAGTCGCGTTTCATCTGTCAAAGATCGAAAATGCTATCGCAGCAGCCAACAAGGAAGTTGACAGGCTGCACCAGATGAATGACTACCAGGTGAAGGCGGTAGCCGAAAATGTTACAAAACAGATTGAGGCCATGACTCATGCCGTCCATGTTGAGGATATACAGGACATGGTAGAGACCGGTATCATGGAGATGAGGGGATATGAAGTAGCACAAAAGTACGTGCGTTACCGGTACAAGAGGGAACTTACCCGTAAATCCAACACTACTGACAACGGGATCCTGGCACTGATCGATAACATCAACGAGGAAGTAAACCAGGAAAATTCTAACAAAAACCCGGTGATCAACTCTACCCAGAGAGATTATATGGCAGGAGAGGTCAGCAAGGATCTGACCCGCCGTCTGCTGCTTCCAGCGGATATTGTAGAGGCACACGAAAAGGGGATCATTCATTTTCATGATTCGGACTATTTTGCTCAGAGAGAGCATAACTGTGACCTCATTAACCTGGAGGACATGCTTCAGAATGGAACCGTGATCAGCGAGACTATGATCGATACCCCACAGAGCTTTTTCACGGCATGTAATGTGACTACACAGATCGTAGCACAGGTGGCCAGTAACCAGTATGGCGGACAGTCCTTTACTTTGTCCCATCTGGCACCGTTTGTAGATGTCAGCAGGAAAAAGATCCGCAAGCAGGTGCAGGAAGAGAGAGAAGAATGTGGAGAATCGCTGGATCCTGAGATCATTGAAAAGGTAACGGAGAAGAGACTTTTATCCGAGGTGAAAAGCGGAATACAGACCATCCAGTACCAGTTGATCACTTTGATGACTTGTAATGGACAGGCACCTTTTGTGACTATGTTTATGTATCTGGATGAGGTGCCGGAAGGACAGACCAGAGATGATCTGGCTATGATCATTCATGAAGTCCTTGTGCAGCGTATCAAAGGGGTTAAAAATGAAAAAGGCATCTGGATTACACCGGCTTTTCCGAAGCTTATTTATGTACTGGATGAGGATAATATTGACAAGGATTCCAAGTATTGGTATCTGACGGAACTGGCAGCCAAATGTACGGCAAAACGCATGGTGCCGGATTATATTTCTGCCAAGGTAATGCGTGAGTTAAAGTCGGGGGATGTTTATCCTTGTATGGGATGCCGTTCTTTCCCGACGGTAGAAGACGGACAGCGTAATCCGGATGGAAGCCACAAATATTACGGCCGTTTTAACCAGGGGGTAGTGACTATCAACCTGGTGGATGTAGCCTGTTCATCGGAGGGAGATAAGGAAAAGTTCTGGAAGATACTGGATGAGCGTCTGGAACTGTGCCACAAAGCACTGAGATTCCGCCACGAAAGATTGTTAGGAACGGTTTCGGATGTAGCACCGATCTTGTGGCAGCATGGGGCACTGGCCCGTTTGAAAAAGGGCGAAAAGATCGATGAACTTTTATACAATGGTTATTCCACGATCTCTCTTGGATATGCCGGATTGTGTGAAATGTGCCACCGGATGGTAGGTACCAGCCATACGACGGAAGAAGGAAAAAAATTCGCCCTCAGTGTGATGCAGCATCTGAATGATAAATGTGCCCAGTGGAGAGAAGCTGAGAACATTGGTTATTCCGTATACGGAACACCGATGGAGTCTACCACTTATAAGTTTGCCAAGTGTCTGCAAAAGCGCTTTGGCGTTATTAAGGGCGTTACGGATAAGAATTACATAACCAACAGTTATCATGTCCATGTGACGGAAAATATAGATGCTTTCAGTAAGCTGAAGTTTGAGTCTGAGTTTCAGAAATTGTCTCAAGGGGGAGCCATCAGTTATGTGGAGGTGCCAAATCTGCAGGAAAATACAGACGCGGTGCTGGCCGTGATGCGTTTTATCTATGACAATATTATTTATGCGGAGCTGAATACCAAGAGTGATTACTGTGAACAGTGCGGTTACGACGGCGAGATCAAGATCGTAACGGACGAGAAAGGAAAACTGGTGTGGGAATGTCCATCCTGCGGAAACCGTGACCAGAATACTTTGTTTGTAGCCAGAAGGACCTGTGGATATATAGGAACACAGTTCTGGAATCAGGGAAGAACCCAGGAGATCAAGGACCGGGTACTGCACCTGTAAGAAAAGAAAGAGATATGAAAGACCCCTGAAGGAAATGGATGAGAGTTCCGTTTCCCTCAGGGGTTTTTGCTTTACCGGTAGAGATCTGTAACAAAGGCAAAGCATTTAAAAGGCAGTTTGCGACAGACTGCTTTGGCGGCTTTGGCTTTGTCCAGATCATCAAAAATACCAAATACAGTAGGGCCGCTGCCACTCATGAGGGAGCCAAGGGCACCTTCCTGCATCATAGTTTCTTTGATCTTTGCAATCTCCGGATGAGCCGGGATTGTAACTGTCTCCAGTACATTACCAAGATTCTGGCACAGTGTTTTTAAGTCTTTTTTCTTCATACAGGTAATCATATAATCAATGTCCGGGTGTGGTGTATTCTCATCTAATACCAGATTGGTGTACACAAAACCGGTGGACACATGGATCCCGGGTTTGCAGATAAGAACATAGCAGTCCGGCATTTTTGGAATGGTGGAAATCTTTTCGCCAATTCCCTCGGAAAGGGCAGTCCCTTTTAAAATACAATAAGGAATATCAGCTCCCAGACGAACGCCTCGTTTCATGAGCTGGCGTTTGCTGAGACCCAGTTCGTACAGGTCATTCAGTGCCAGCATACAGGATGCGGCGTCGGTGCTGGCGCCTGCCCCCCCCCCCCCCCTGCCATACCGGCAGCTACGGGGATCCGTTTATCTAACTGGATATCCAGTCCTCCTTCCAGCTTGTACTCATCCATCAGCAGTTTGGCACTGCGGTAAACCAGATTGTCCTCATTTACCGGAAGAAATCGCAGATTGGTAGTAAGCCGGATGCCCGGTTTGTCGGATTTCGTCAGTGTCAGCCGGTCAAAAAGCCGGATACTCTGCATGATCATTTTAACCTCGTGATAGCCGTCTTCCCGCCGGCGAAGTACATCCAGGCCGATATTGATCTTGGCCGGTGCATTGATCCAAATAGAATTCATCTGTTCACTCCCCTTTGTAAGTGTTTCGCACAAATTTTTATACTATTATAGCATAGGGGAAAAGGAGTGTGTCAAGTGTTCATTGTCAATTTCGATAGTTTCCGTAATGAGGCAGAAAATTTGGCGGTCCGTGGGCCGCTTTCGCTGGTTAAGTGCGTAGCGGTATGAGCACTGCAAATACCAGTGCTTCATACCGACGCACTTAAAACCCACTCCCCGCAGAAATTTTCTGCCTCATTACTGGAATATGAAAAGCGAACAGTAAATACTTGACACGGCTCTTTCGTTTATAGATTGAATATTTTTTTCTGTAGCGGGGATACTACTAAGTACCAAATTTGAAATCGAGGTATTTTTGTATGAAAAAGATCAGTTTTATCATATGTCTCTCTATTTTGACCATCTGTACCATAGCAGGTCTCAGGATCCGCAGGCAGCAGGCTCTTTCCCAGCAGCATATTGCCAGTCAGATCATAAGGCTTCATGTTATTGCTAACAGCGATGAAACGGCGGATCAGACCCTGAAAAAAGAAGTAAAAGACCAGGTTGTCACTTATCTTCGGAGCAAGATGAACCAAGCCGCATCCATCCAGGCAGCCCGTCAGGTAATCTGTCAGGAAATGGACGCACTGAAAGAGATTGCTGAAAAGAAAATTAGACAGGAGGGATATGATTATCCCGTGACGGTATCTCTTGGGACTACATATTTTCCTGTAAAAGAATACGGTGATATGGCTTTTCCCGCTGGTGATTACGAGGCACTCCGGGTTCAGATCGGCAAAAGCAAGGGGCGTAACTGGTGGTGTGTCATGTATCCTTCTCTGTGTCTGGTAGACGGCGTATACCAGACTGTGCCGGAAAATTCCAAAGACAAGTTGAAACAAGTTCTTTCTACCAGTGAATATCAGTCCTTGGTAGATGGCGGCGAGGATGTACAATTCCGCCTGCGGTTTTTAGATTGGCTGTTTTAAATGGGCTTGATTTCAGCCCTGGATTGAAAGAACTGTATGTGGTTAGTGTATAATTTTCATTGGCAAAAATAAGTAATT
>HF998318.1 GCA_000433735.1 Clostridium sp. CAG:167 | reverse complement strand
TGAAGTCGTTCCGGCAGGAGATGGCGTTTTCGATGCCGTGTCTAAAGTTGGTGTCGGAGAAACAATTGCTTTCTGAGGGGCACCAACTGCAAACAGTGTACCACTATCGTTGGAATAATACAATACACCTTCTTTGGAAGCAGTAACGGATGAAAGACAAAACTGTTTGGCCTTATCCGGAATAAACAGTGGTTTGATGACACCAAAAGTCTGCCCTTTTGAGTCCTCCAGGTAACTGATGCCGCCGGGCGGGGCATTATAAGAAAAGTAAAGGATCACCTTTTCGTTATTTTCTGCTGAAGCATATGCCGTAGTAAGAAGAGGAGAGGACTTAATTTCGGCGGATTTTTCTCCTTTGGCACGGTAAATCCATGTCATTGTGTCACTGTTAACCACATCCAGAGCACCATAACCATCTGCCAGACATCCTGTATATAATCTGCCATTGTATAATGTAGGTGTTGAGGTACAGTTTATATACGATTCAAAGGGCAGCTGGCAGAATTTTACCTGTCTGATTCCCGTATCCGATATCTGAATCTTATAAAGTGTTCCGTGATTGGACACGGTGTAAAGTTCACTGTTTTCTTTGTCACAGGTAAGGCCGGCCCGGATAGGATAGGGAGACAATTTCACTGTCTCATATACTTTGTCGGTTGTCAGATCATGGCCTACCAATGTGCCATTGTCACCTGTAAAATACAACCGGTCCTGACAGACCATGGCACCACTCCAGTAATAGCCACCCGGATTTTTTGCATCTTTATAAGTCCAGGCTGTTTTGCCGGTATCTGTATCCAGACAGTAGAAGGTTCCGTCTGTATAAGAAGAATAAACGGTGGTTGCTCCTCCGTATAAATATCCACGATAAAAGTATAAAGTAGACAGAGACTGGCCGCCGAAAGATTCACTGTTCCATAAAACACTCCATGCATTCAGATCAACACAGGTTACCATGCCATCATGCAGGGGAATATATAACCGGTCTTTTTCCAACAGCATATTGCACACGGAATCTGCGTAAGAGGAGAGCAAAAGAGTTTTTGTTACATTCCCTTTCTGATCCAATTCATATAGACTTTTCTTGCTTACTACCAGAATATGATCCTCCCACGGAATAGGGGTGGAGTTATAAGTAAGAGTACCATCTGAAAAAGAGTGGGTCCATAGGGGCCCACCCTTTTCACTGTTTTCTGGTGTTTTATAATTTACTACATTCTCATATGGCTGGTCAAAGTCACCCCGGAAGGTAACAAAGGCACAGAGAAAAACTGTAGTACAAAGCATGGAGAAAAGTGCTGTGACTGCCTTGATTTTCTTCATGATAATACACCATCCTTATTTATTTTACCCGCACTTTGCAGACTTTACTGAAACTGCCGGATTTTGTTTTGTTTACAGCTTTTACCTTTACAAAATAAGTTCCTTTTTTCAGTTTCAGAACAGTTTTTGTTTTTGTAGTAGTTTTTACTGCTTTGTATCCCTTTTTCTGTTTCTTGGAAAGGTATACTTTATATTTCTTTGCATTTTTTGTCTTCGCCCATTTTACAGTAACGGATTTTTTCTTCTTTTTAGATGCTTTCACTTTACAGCTGACTTTTGTTACTTTGCCAGGTTTTTTTACAGTGGATGTAGTTTTCTTGGCAGAAGAGTCTGGATTAGTAACGGTTACATTATTGTTTTTGTTTGTATTTCCAGGCTGGGTAGTGGTATTACCTTTGTTTGAATTGCCGGCATCAGAAGCTTTCTTTGTAACTGTGACAGATGCATAGGCTACAGAAGCATCGTAGTGTTTTTTGTCAGGAGCCAGACGGGAAGATGTAAGGTAATAGGTACCTTCTTTTTCAAAGCGGATAGAAGCTTTTCCTTTTGCGTCTGTTACAGCACTTGCTACAGCCTTGTCGTTTGTGCTGTCATAAGCAGTTACGCTGGCACCACTGACAGCGGCTGTGTAAGAAATAGAATTAAAACTTGCATCATATTCAGTTCCTTTTCCATTGACAGTGACAGCCACATCACTGCCTGCTTCTGTTGTATAAGAATCTTTATCAAAACTGCTTAAGAATGTTGGATCATTGGCTGGATAAGGAGACCATAAACCATAAAATGTAACTGTATCTTTGTCCTGAAGAGGATAGTCATAGGAAGTGTACTGCCACTGGTATCCTTTATTTGCTGTTTCTTCTTCGTTTACCATAACATTATTACCGTTTTCTGCCCACATCCAATAAACACTGTCAAGACCGGAAGCAGAAGCACTTCCGCTGTCTTTTGGATCCAGCTTGATAGCACTGATGGCACCCTTTGCCGGAGTGATATAATTTTTCATATCTGCATCCGAAACATTTTTTACTGTCTGATAATATTTTGCCAGAGCGTGTAATGGAGTAAGTTTGTCGGTTGCCAGATCAACACCAAAATCCTTTTTGTCTGCGTCTGTCAGGGTGACAGTTACTGGTTTGATCATTACTTTGCTATCCTGTGCTACATATAATGTAACGGTCATGGATGTTGCTGCCTTAGCACCTGTGCTTCCTGCCAGAGACAAGATCATGGCAAAAGCCAGGAAAAAGGCGGTAAGTTTTTTGCATTGTTTCATAAAATAAAACCTTCTTTCTCGCGTATCGCGTATGTTTTTCGTGGTATATGCGATAACAAAAGAAAAGTCCCGCTGTGAAAAAGACACACGGAACCTGTGATGACCCAATATACAGTCACAACATATTCCCTCCCTCCGAGGGCGGATGTCTCACATTATATGGCAGGTCTTCCGGCTCAAGGATCATCTGACAGCAGAAACCTTCCCAGAAAAAGATCCAGTGGCATATTTTCTGCATCATACTCTAATACGGCAGCGGGGGCTGCGGCGGACTGACACCGCCTTCCCTATTAATCTCGCGAGAGAACCATATAATAACTTATATTATTTTATACCATCAGCAGGTATTATAACAAGAAAGCACTGCTTTGTAAAGAAGGTAACAGGGTGCTTTCATTGACAAAAAAGGCAAAAAATAGTATCATTAAAATAATTGTTCAAAATGAAAGGGGAACTTTTTTATGAGTAAAGTAGCTGTTATGACTGACAGTAATAGTGGCATCACACAGTCACAGGCCAAAGAACTGGGGATCTTGGTCGTGCCAATGCCTTTTTTTGTAAATGGGGAAACTTTTTTTGAAGATATCAGTATGACACAGGATGAATTTTATAAATATCTGGAAGAGGGAGCTGAGGTTATGACTTCCCAGCCAAGTCCGGATATTCTGATGAAAGCGTGGCGGGAACAGCTGGCGGAATACGATGAGATTGTGTATATTCCTATGTCCAGCGGCTTAAGCAGTTCCTGCGGTACCGCAACTATGCTTTCTTTTGACGCTTTCTTTTGAAGAAGAATTTGAAGATAAAGTATTTGTAGTTGACAACCAGCGTGTTTCCGTCACTCAGAGACAGTCGGTGTTAGATGCGCTGGAACTGGCTGCAAAAGGATTTTCAGGCAAAGAGATCCGGGATATTCTGATGAGAGAAAAGTTTGAATCCAGCATTTATATTATGGTGGATACCCTTTCTTATCTAAAGAAGGGAGGCCGTATCACACCGGCCGCAGCTGCCATTGGTACCGTTCTCCGTATTAAACCGGTTCTTCAGATCCAGGGAGAAAAGTTAGATGCTTACAGCAAAGTAAAAACATTAAAGCAGGCCAAGGCTACTATGATCAAAGCGGTCCGTCAGGATTTTGAGAACCGTTTCAAACAGCCAAATGGTGAAAAATTCCACATTGCCGTAGCTTACACAGCAAATGACACACAGGCACTTAAATTTAAGGAAGAGATCCTTTCTGAATTTCCGGGACATGATATCCAGGTAGATCCGCTTTCATTAAGCGTTTCCTGTCATATCGGACCGGGAGCTCTGGCCATTGCTGTCAGCAAAGTGGTAGACGAATTAGCATAGAAGAATGGAGACACACATGGAACGATCCAGTGAAGAAAGTATTATTGATATACTGAAAAAACTGAATGAAATTGATTATATAGATCCGGATGAGATTCCTAATATCGACCTGTATATGGACCAGGTAACTACATTTATGGACGAACATCTGGCAGCCTGCAGACGGACGGATGATGATAAGATCCTGACTAAAACCATGATCAATAATTATACAAAGAACGATTTTCTGCCGCCTCCGGTAAAAAAGAAATATTCAAAGGAACACATGTATCTTTTGATCTTTTTGTATTATTTTAAAAATGTATTGTCTATCAATGATATCCAAAAGATTTTTAAGCCTCTTACCGAAATGTTTTACAGCAATAAGTCAGAGCATGTTTCCATGGAAGAGATTTACCGTGCCATTTTCAGAATGGAACGGATCCAGACAGACAATCTGACCAAGGATATTTTAAGACGATACAAGGCTTCCCAGAATCTTTTTCCGGAAGTTACAGATGAAGCAGAGGCAGACTTTTTATCCCGCTTTGCTGTAATCTGCCTTCTAAGTTTTGATGCTTATATGAAAAAGCAGATCGTAGAGCGGCTCATTGATGAAACTTTATCGGAAAATGACAAAGACAAAAAATAATGGGGGAAACATATGAGCGAATTATTACAAGGATTAAATGATAAACAAAAAGAGGCGGTTCTCCATTTTGAAGGACCGCTGCTTATTTTGGCGGGAGCCGGATCCGGGAAAACAAGAGTACTGACACACCGCATTGCTTACCTGATTGAAGAACGAGGGGTGGATCCATACCGCATTATGGCGTTGACCTTCACCAATAAGGCTGCCAATGAAATGAGAGAACGAGTGGACAAGATCGTCACCTTTGGAGCTGAATCTGTATGGGTCAGTACATTTCATTCTACCTGTGTCCGCATACTGCGCCGGTACATAGATTTTCTGGATTACAGCCGAAGTTTTACCATCTACGACAGCGATGATCAGAAAACACTGATGAAAGACATCTGTCGTTCCTTAAACATTGATACGAAAAAATTCCGGGAAAAATCTTTTCTTAACGAAATTTCCCGTGCCAAAGATGAACTGAAAACACCGGAAATGTTTGCCGAAGAAGTATCAAAAGAGTATAACCGCAAAATTTATGGTACGGTGTATAAGGAATACCAGCGCAGACTGAAAAAGAACAATGCTCTGGATTTTGATGACCTGATCATGCTGACAGTACAGCTTTTCAGGGAAAATCCGGAAGTGTTAGCTTATTATCAGGAACGATTCCAGTTTATTATGGTAGATGAATATCAGGATACCAACACAGCTCAGTTTAAGTTACTGTCATTACTGGCATCCAGATACCAGAATCTGTGTGTGGTAGGTGATGATGACCAGTCCATTTACAAATTCCGTGGTGCCAACATTCATAATATTTTGAACTTTGAGAAGATTTTCCCGGCCACAAAGACAATCCGGCTGGAGCAGAATTATCGTTCTACAAAAAATATTCTGGAAGCGGCCAATGAAGTAATACAGCATAATTCCATGCGGAAGGAAAAGGCCCTCTGGACCGAACTGCCAAAGGGAGAGCCTATCCGCTATGGCCGTTATGACAATGAATATCAGGAAGCACAGGGAGTGGCAGAGGACATACGAAAGCAGGTATTAAACACCGGCAGATCTTATTCAGACTTTGCTATTTTGTACCGTACCAATGCCCAGTCCCGCGTCTTTGAGGAAAAACTGGTAATGGAAGGTATTCCGTACCGTATTATTGGTGCCATCAATTTTTACAGCCGCAAAGAGATCAAAGATCTTTTGTGCTATTTAAAAACTATCAATAATTCGGCTGATGATATTGCTATCAAGCGGATCATTAATGTGCCAAGACGAGGCATTGGCCAGACTACCATCGGCCGGGTCAGTGAATATGCAGCAAAACAGGATATTTCTTTTTACGATGCCCTGTTGCATGTAGATGAAATCCCTGGATGCAGTCGTGGAGCGGCAGCTATTTCTTCCTTTGTCAGTCTGATCGAGACACTTCGCAGCAAATTGCAGGGGGAAACTTATACACTGGAAGATCTTATGGATGATCTGTTGGAAGCCACCCAGTATGTAAAACTTTTGCAGGCTGAGGAAACGGTAGAAGCAGAAAGCAGACTGGAAAACATTGATTCTTTGTTAAATAAGATTACCCAGTACGAAGAAGACTGTGATACAAAAGCAACTCTGGACGGGCTGCTGGAAGAGATCGCCCTGGTAGCCGATATTGACCAGGTAGAAGAAGATGTAGAGCAGGTCCTTCTCATGACCCTTCACAGTGCCAAAGGTCTGGAATTTCCATTCGTGTATATTTGTGGAATGGAAGACAATGTATTTCCGGGAGCGGCGGCTACCTTTGGAGAAGATCCGGAGGACAGGGGGAGGAGATGCGGATGAGAGAGAAGAAGAGCGGCGGCTCTGCTATGTGGGAATTACCCGTGCCAAGGAGCGGCTGACACTGACCAGTGCCAACCAGCGCATGAAAAACGGAGAAACTATGTTTAACCGTCCATCCCGTTTTATTAACGAAATACCAAGATATCTGTTAAAGCAGACTTATGGAGCGGTGATCAAAGAAAAACCTTCTTTTGACTTTGATAAGCCGGCCTCCAGAGCGTCTATTTACTCCAAAGACCGGAAAAATCCTTTTGCCGGGAATCCTTATATACAAAAGGGCCTTTCTGCCGGAACAGTGGACTATACCGTAGGCGACCGGGTAAAACACTTTAAGTTCGGGGAAGGTACTGTGACGGATATGAAAAAGACGGACAAGGATTATGAAGTAACGGTTTCTTTTGAAGAGTTTGGACAGCGGAAACTCCGTTCTTCTTTTGCCAAACTGCAGAAACTTTAAAAAAGCAAAAAAAATTAATAATAACTGGAATATATTTGCAAAACATGTTACAATATAGTTAATAATTGCGAAGAAAGAAAGGATGGGTCATTATGTCAGCTAAACTGGATGAATTGATCAACAATGCAAAGATTACAGAACTTCTGAACAAGAAGAAACAAGAAGAAGAGAACAAATCCTGTATTCTCTTGATCCTGGCTATTATTGGAGCTGTAGCGGCTGTAGCCGGAATCGCTTTTGCAGTATATCGCTACATGAATCCTAAG
>HF998317.1:1199-5306 GCA_000433735.1 Clostridium sp. CAG:167 | reverse complement strand
GACAGGAATTGCTGTAGTTTTATATGGAAAGGTCCAGGGCAGCGTGTATTTTGCAGTCTGCCTGAGTCTGGATTTTTTCTTAAATCCTGACAAACTTCATGTGTTTTTGTTTGTTTTGTTTGGCGGGTATATTCTGATCAGTGAGATAACATACCGGCTGCTGACAGAAAAGAGAAAGGATAGAACGAAGGAAAGGATACACAGAGTGATCCGTCTGTGTCTGTTTATGGCCGGATATGTGCCGATGGTGTGTCTTGTGCCGGATCTTTTTGTAGAGGGAACTACTTTGTCCCAGTGGGTTCATGCTTCATGGTTTATTATGGCAGCGGTGGCGGCAGGTGTTATTTTCTGGTGGATCTATGATGCTGCTTATGGTTCTTTCAAGGGCTGGTTTTACGAAAAATTCAAGCATGTAGTAAAGTAAACTATGTGTTGCGACTTGCGGAAATGTCATATCGTAGTAATGATTGCTACGATTGACATTACTCTGCTTTTAGCGGTATACTTGAGTTTGAATGAAAAAGGGAAAAGAAAGAACGGAGGAAAAAAATGGCGATTCGAATTATAGGAACAGGAAGTTACCTTCCAAAGAAGGTAGCGGACAACCATTTTTTGTCAACGATAGTAGATACAGACGATGAATGGATCCGTCAGAGAACGGGAATCAAGGAAAGACATTTATCCAATGGAAAAGAAGGAACCACTTATATGGCTACCCATGCTGCAGAGGCGGCTCTGGAGAATGCCGGTATCACAGCAGATGAGCTGGATATGATCATTGTGGCGACAGTTTCAGCAGATACCTATGTGCCAAGCACATCCTGTCAGGTGCAGGGGGCCATCGGGGCAATCCGGGCAACCTGTTTTGACTTGAATGCTGCCTGCTCAGGATTTTTATTCGCAATGAACACTGCATATGCATATATTGAAATGGGAATGGCGAAGACCATTCTGATCATTGGAGCAGAAACTTTGTCCAGAGAAGTGGACTGGTCCGACCGCAGTTCCTGTATTTTGTTTGGGGATGGTGCCGGAGCAGCTATCATGCGCCAGGAAGAAGGAAAAGGCGGACTGATTGCCAGTGTTACGGGATCAGATGGAAGCCAGGGGGATGTGCTGACCTGTAAGGGAAGAGGCATTCAGAACCCATTCCATCAGTCCAAGAGAAAGAAAGATTATCTGAGGATGGAAGGCCAGGCAGTATTCCGGTTTGCGGTTACTATGGTGCCTCGCTGCATCAAGCAGATTTTGAAAAAAACCGGATATGATACAGAGGATATCAAGTTTTTTGTGCTGCATCAGGCCAATGTGCGCATTTTGGAACTGATTGCAAAGCGTTTGAAAGTAGATATTGATAAGTTTCCGATGAATCTGGACCATTATGGCAATACTTCGTCAGCCAGTATTCCGATCTTATTAGATGAGTTGAACCGGAATAATCTGCTGGAGCCGGGTGACAAGATTGTGCTTTCAGGTTTTGGCGGCGGTCTGACATGGGGGGCTGTGCTGATCGAGTGGTAGAAAAAGGGGGAATGGCCTTGAAAAAAGTATTGATACAGGGTGCTATGGATATTGAGGCAGATTATTTTATAAAGCAGGTATCGGAGGCACCGGACTACAAAGTTGTAGAGGAAGATGGCTTTGTATTTCACTGTGGTACATTTGCAAACAAATATTATATAGTAAACCAGACCGGCATGGGTACCGTAAAGGCAGCCATGGCGACTACTTATGGGATCATGCGGTTTCATCCTACTGTAGTGATCAACCAGGGGACGGCAGGAGCCCAGAACAAGGAACTCCATTCCGGGGATCTGATACAGGTAGTGAAGGCGGTTAATATCAATGCACTGTCCATGCCGAAGAAAGAGGCTGGAGAGGGAAGTGACCCTTTTTCCTGGGAAGGATTCCATACTGCGTATTATGAATCTGATGAGGCGTTGCTGGAGTTGTGCTCCAAGGTGGAATACACGTATGGCCGCATTGTTAAAGGAAATGTATCCACAGGTGATATTTTCAGCCGGGAGACAGACCGGATCGTCTGGCTGTCAGAGTATTTTCATACCTGTTGTGAGGATATGGAGACGGCGGCAGTATTTGAAGTATGTGAAAAAATGGGAACCCCTTGTGTAGGACTCCGCATTATCTCCAATAATGAGATAAAAGGAGAAGAGTTCAATCCGGATACAGCCCGTTATCTTCAGGAATATATATGGAAAGTGGTATACCACTGGCTGTAAATTAAATACCAGTCATAGAATGTATCCCCCTTGCATACAATGTGTAATGCAAGGGGGTATTTTGATTGAGACGGACAGGCAGAGTTTTTATTATGTTTCTTTTAATGGCAGTGTGTATGGCTGGTATGTATTGGTTTCACTGGTACAAAAACAAAGGGATGGCGGCAGAAAAGACTTATCCAAATGCTTATATTGAAAGTGTCAGTGGAGGTTCCATCAGGGCTTTGCAGGGAGGAAATACATATCAGTGGAAACTGGCAGGAAAAATAGAAGACAAGGATACAAAGGTACTGGCAGATGTGGTCGTCAGAAATGAGAAGGTTGTAAAAATTACAAAAAAGCCTGAAAAAATTGTCGGTAAATTACTGACCTGGGAAGAAGGAGCAGTAACCATCCAAAATTACGGCAAGGTTTCTGTCAGCACAGGAGCAGCCCTGTATGTGACCCAGGGAGACTGTGTGAGCCAGGGAAAATGGAGTGATCTGGCGGTGGGAATGGAACCGGATGGATGGGTGGTAGCCGGGGAAGAGATCTGTGGGGCATTTGTGAAAAAACAAGCAGTTTCCAATATACGGGTGCTATTGAAAGGAACTCAAAAAGAGTACGGTAGGAGCAGGATCGCGGTACAGGGGACAAAGTTATACTATACGGTACAGGATGGCAGAATCGAACCCCACAAGGCAGGAAGTAAAATTTTCGTTGAACCGGCACAGGTGAAAAAACGGCTTGTTTTGTATGGAGAAGGAGGAAATGAATGGAAGATTGACGGTGGCAGTTATGGATATCAGGGGACTATGGAAATTACAAACCGAAACCAGAAATTATATCTTGTGAACGAACTTCCCCTGCAGAACTATCTGTACGGTGTCGTTCCCGGAGAGATGTCGGCATCTTCGTCTCTGGAGGCATTAAAGGCCCAGGCTGTCTGTGCCAGAAGCTACAGCTTGCAGCAAATGGCCGGTAAAAGAATGGCAGAATATGGCGCCCATGTAGATGATACGGTGGCATTTCAGGTGTATGGTACACAGCCCCGCAGTGCTGCCACTGACCGGGCTGTCAATGAAACAAAGGATCAGGTGTTGATGTATAAAGGAAAACTGGCAGCTACTTATTTCTATTCTACTTCTTGTGGTGTGTCCTCTACCATGAAGGAAGTGTGGAATGCGGCCAAGGATGTTTCATATCTGTCCGGGGAAATACAGGGAGAGAAGAAAACAACTACAGATCTATCGGGGGAGAAGGCCTTTGCAGCCTTTTTGAAAGAAGGTACGGAACTGGTAGACAGCCATTCGCCCTGGTACCGGTGGAAGACCAGAATTTCCGGAAAAGAACTTATGGATACGCTGTATGAAAAACTGTGTGACCGGTATGAACAGGAGCCATCCAATGTGCAGATACGCAATAAAGAAGGAAAGTTTTTCAGCGGCAGACCGGAAACATTGCAGGAGATACAAAGCATTTCTGTTATACAGCGTGGGCGAAGCGGCGTGGTAAAGTGCCTGGAGATTGTGGATAAAGATCAGGTGATCCGGGTTTTTTCCCAGTATTCTGTGCGGGCGGTACTGGGAAATACCAGTCTGCAATATGAGCGTAAAGATGGCAGTCTTGCCAAAGGACTGACGATTCTGCCAAGTGGATTTTTCATTCTGGAAAAAGAGAACGATTCTTACGTGCTCACAGGAGGAGGTTATGGTCACGGAGTGGGAATGAGCCAGTATGGAGCCAACTGCCTGGCTGCTAAAGGGAAAAATGCTAGTGAGATCCTGTCTTATTATTTTCCAGGTACACAAGTAGTGAAGGAACAAAATTCCGACAGGCAGCAATAAGATTCAGTTTTCCGTGGAGCTGCAGATAGTGGTTCAGAAGT
>HF998317.1:0-1189 GCA_000433735.1 Clostridium sp. CAG:167 | reverse complement strand
CAGTGCTCCGGTGAAAACCAGGATCATACAAAGATACAGCCAAAGCATCAGCAGGATATTGTGGGTTAGGCTTCCGTAGAGGGTGCTGTATGTTTTGTTGTAGTCTACATACAGGGAGTACAAAAAGGAAAAAATGATCCACATAAAGGCAGTGAATACGGCACCGGGAAGTTCTTTTTTGAACGTAGTCTTTCCCCTTCGTCCCGGTACGAAACGATACAGACACAGGAAATACAGGCAGAAAATCACAAAGGCGGTAAGAGGCCGCAGCAAGGTGAAATTTTTGCCCAAAATGCCGGAAAAAGATGGGAACTGGCTTACGATAAAATCTACAATACGGTTGCCATAGATCAGTATCAGCAGGCTGCTGATGACCATGATTGACAGGACAACGGTGTAGAAAATAGATAAGATCCGGCGTAAAAGGGCATTCTGGTGCCCGGGAACTTCGTAAATATTTTCAAGTTCCAAGGTCATGCCGGCAAAGCCCTTGGATCCGGCCCAAAGAGCGCCGATAATGGAAATCGACAGAAGAGTAGAGCCGGCACTGGAAAAAGTTTCCTTCAGCCAGGAAAACAAAACAGGTTGCAGCCCTGCCGGAATAACACGCTTTGACAGGGAGAGGATATTTTCCAGAGATACCGGTGTATATTTTAAAAGAGTAACAAAAAACATCATAAACGGGAAAAAAGACACCAGCATAAAAAAGGTTACATGGGCAGCATGAACCGAAATGCGGTGTTTATTAAATTTATCCATAAACCAGATAAAAAGATTATCATCCACCTCTTTATCCTGAGAACTCATAAAGACCACCACCTTACTTGTTATTTTATAAGTATATGATGAAATGCAGGAAAAAACAATCTATTTTCGGGGGAGTTTTAGGAATTTTTTACAGTTTGTTAGCAGAAAAGGCAGGGCTTTGTGGGCGTTTGCACTAGTTGAGCGCGTAGCAGCAGGGGCACTGAAAGTACCAGTGCCTCCTGCTGACGCACTCAAAACCCACGCCGCCCTGGCCTTTTCTGTTAAGAAACTGCCATAAAATCCACCAAACCTCCCCGAAAACAAGTGATAAAAAGAAGAAGATCCACCCTTGTCCTCCGGCGTAGTTTTTTGGGGATGTTTCACAGTATGATGAGAATTTATTTCGATTTACAGAAATTTAACAGCAATTTTCAGGGCGAGT
>HF998316.1 GCA_000433735.1 Clostridium sp. CAG:167 | reverse complement strand
CGGATCAGATATGTGACTACCGCCATGATTGCAATACTTATTAAAATTCTAATCATGCTCCTCCTCCCTTCTTACCGGCATAAAGGCCGCTGCGACAACGGAAACCAACACCGTTGCCAGAATCACTCTGAATCCACCGGATATAAAGGAAAACAGCGGAACATAATACAGCAGTGCCGATACAGCTGCCGCCATAACCACAACAAAAAAGACAGATTGGTCTTTTTTAGAAGGTGGAATGATAATGGCTATAAACATGGCATATAAGCCAAGTTCCATGGCATTACCAAGGCTTGCAGGCATGATATGGGATGCTGCGGCCCCTAAAAAGGTTCCCAGAACCCATCCAAAAATAGGGATAGAGATCAAGCCATACATAAAGGATGCCGTAATTTCTCCCGGTTCCGTCGCTGCCACGGCAAAAATCTCATCTGTAATGGCAAACCCAAAGACAGCCTGGCTGCGCTTTTTCGTGCCTGGTTTTATCTTCTGTGTAAGAGACAATGACATCAGCATATATCTCATATTAATAATAAATGTTGACAGTGCAATCTCAACATAAGTCCCCCCTGTCAGCATCAGTTCCAGTCCTGCCAGCTGTCCGGCACTGGTTACGTTGGTCAGTGAGATCAACACGGCTACCCACACCGGCAGTCCACCATGAGCTGCTTTTACACCAAATGTAAACGATACGGATAAATACCCTAATGCAATAGGGATTCCTTTCTTTAGTCCTCTTTTCCAATCATTCATCTGTTTCTTTGAAGGTAACGATCATTTCCGTCCCTTTTAAAACCTCACTTTTCACTTCAATCTTTGCCTTATGCTGTACTACGATATGCTTCACAATAGCCAGTCCAAGGCCGGTTCCTCCTGTCTCTTTGGAACGGCTCTTATCCACCCGGTAAAACCGCTCAAAAATGGAGTCCAGATGTTTTTTCTCTATTCCGATTCCTGTGTCTCTCACTCTCAGCACAACCGATCCGTCCTCTTTTTTTACAGACACATATACCTGTCCCTCCGGACGGTTGTACCGTATGGCATTGTCAATCAGGTTATAGATCAGTTCTTCTAACATTTTCGGGCTTCCCTGAACCAGCACGGGGCTTGTGTCCAGATGCAATGTAACCTGCCTTTTATCTGCGTTTAACTGCAGCATATCAACACAATCTGCCGCCACTTTGTCAAGCTGCACCGGACTGAACTCTCCCGATAGATCAGATACATCCAGCTGGGACAGCTGAATAATGTCATTGATCAGTGACAACAGGCGATTTGCACTTTTATGTATCTCTCCTGCAAAACGGGTCACATCTTCATTGGTGGCCATACCACTTTCAATCAATTCCGAATAGCCACTGATGGAAGTCAGGGGCGTCTTCAATTCATGAGACACATTGGCAGTAAATTCCTGCCTCATTTTACTGCTTCTTACAATGTCTTCGTGCTGTTTTTTGATCGTAACCAAGAACGGCCTCAGTTCTTTATATGTATTAAGAGGCTGCTCCGATTCCATGTTACCGGCAAGCCGTTCAATGGGCGTCACAAAACTTTTGGCCAGTATGCGGGATAACACAGCGCTCAGTACAAATAAAAGAATCACTAATCCACCGATCAGCGGCAAGATCTGAATGATAAAATTAAAATAACTCTGGCTCTCCTTAGACACTCTCAGTATGTTGCCGCTTTTCATTTTCAGGGCGTAATAAAAAGAACTTTTGGCCAGGGTTGTGGAAGTCCGGACCGCCTCCCCCGTTCCACTGCTCATGGCCTGCTGCACTTCCGGCCGGTTTTTATGATTTCCCAGGGAATTGCTGTCTACAACAGAATCTGCCAGCACCGATCCATCCGGTCGGATCAAAGTAACCCGCACCTGGTTCATGTCACTGATATTTAATTCCTTGTTATCTACACTTTCCTGCAGGTTGTTGTCATTTGCCAGCACATAGGCACAGGTTTCCAGATTTTCCATGACTTCTTTCTGAAATATATTATAAAAGATGATCGTAGAGAAACCCACCACTGCCACAATAAAAATAACAGCAATGGTAAAAAAATTCACCTGTAGTTTCTTTTTCATGCTCTTTTCTCCATCTCTATCCGAATCGAGTTTTCTCCTGCTGTTACATGAGCCACAGATCCGTTGATCAAAGGCATCATAGGAGCCATATGGCCAATGTCCAGATCCATCAAAACCGGCACATCAAATTCATCCAGCACACCTCTCACTGCCTCATACTGATCCAGCCCCATCATTGGTTCGTTAAAATGCATAGGCCGTCCAATCAAAAATCCTTTTACATTCTGGAACCAGTCTGCTTCTTTTAAATGCCAGAGGGCACGGCGCATATCAAACACATTCAGGTCACAACATTCCAGATACCACAAAATACCATCCTCTCTGTACCGGTTGGCAAATTCTGCCACATGGTCAAATCTGGTCCCCACCAGATTGTTCAGACAGTCCAGGCAGCCGCCAATGAGCCTTCCCTGCATCTTTACATCCTCTCCCGGACGGTTTGATACCATTTTAAAGGGTTCTGTTACATGATATGGTTCAAAAGGATGCTCTTCATCTTTAAGGGATTCTTTTTCCCATTTTGGATAATTTGACACCGCCGTTACCTTTCCTGTCAGCACTCCAAAGGCATCCTCTATGGCCTCATGCCAGGGTTCCATGCCAAAAGCCGCCCCACAGGGGCCGTAAACAGATGCTGTATCTGCCAGCGTAGTAAGCAGGAACTCAAAATTTGTATTATCAGAATATCCCATAAACCACTTCGGTCTGGCTGCCGCTATGGCACCAAAATCTACATGGCTGATGGTTTCGCACATCAATTCCCCGCCGCCACAGGAAATCACACAGTCTGCCGCATCCGACTGATACATCTTCATTAATTCCTCTCCGCACTTTGACGGAGTGTTGCTGATACCGATTCCCTGGTCTACCAGGCAGTTCTCTCCCAGATTGGTACCATATCCCATCTTATGAAATGTTTCGATGGCCTTTTTAAAGGCACTGTAATATGGCTCTGTTGCGCAGCCGAAAGCCGGGGCAGCAAAACCAATGGTATCACCCGGCCGTATATTCTTTGGATATCTCATTCTATAACCTCTCTCGTATAATAAATATATGCGCACCGCCTCCGCTTAGAGACCGGCCGCCAAAACTCCTTATTTATGATAAGGTTCATTCATCTCAATGCGACACGCCCTGTATAACTGTTCTAATAAGATCACCCGCATCAACTGATGTGGAAATGTCATTTTAGAAAAGCAGACACGCTCATCCGCTCTTTTAATCACTTCTTCCGAAAGTCCCAGTGATCCCCCTATCACAAATGCAATATGGCTCTTTCCATGAGTCTTTTTCTGGGACAGCATCTGGGAAAAAGATACCGAATCATATTCTTTTCCTTTCAGATCCAGTGCGATCACATACATACTGTCACGAACTTTTGCCAGTAACCGCTTTCCCTCAATTTCTTTAATCTGCTTTTCTTCTGCCTCAGAAGCAGTATCCGGCGTCTTTTCATCCGCCACTTCTACAATGGATGCTTCTCCATACCGTGAAAGTCTTTTTATGTATTCCTGTATGGCACCGGTAAAGAACTTCTCTTTTACCTTGCCCACACATAATATAGTATATTTCATAATCTGTCTCCTCACTAATAATAAGTATACACTTGTCCCATCAAAATTGACAAGGATTTGTTTGTTTACATTTCATTAACATTTATGACATATTAGTGACTCGTTTAACCTCTATTATAAGCCTTGGAAAGTTGAGAAATACTTTCTACTCCCACCCTATTATACGCTTTGACACTTTCGAGTGTCGAAAACAACACTCCTTCCCGGGAGTGTTGTTTTTTTGTATTAAAAAACAGCGTAATTCCGTACTTTCTGCCTATTATCCTCTGGCAAAGAAGATTCCATCACTCACTATGTAAGCCTCCCAGTGCCAGGCTCACACACAGTGCAGAATCAATTTTATGAAGGGCCAGATCATTAATATGGCAAACTTTTTCTCTTAATCTTGATTTATCTATAGTTCTGACTTGCTCCAATAAAACAACAGAATCTTTTACAATTCCAATTTCAGCTGCATCAAGAGGAACATGGGTCGGTAATTTTGCTTTATTTAACTGTGATGTAATAGCTGCCACAATGATCGTAGGGCTGTAGCGGTTTCCCATATCGTTCTGAATAATTAAGACCGGTCGCACGCCTCCCTGCTCGGAGCCCACAACCGGTCTTAGATCTGCATAAAAAATATCACCCCTGGATACTGTCATAAGGTATCTCCTTTCAAAAACCTGTTGATACTTTCATTATTACCAATATACGGAGTAATATTCTTTTTGTTATTCTTTTTTAAATATATTTTCTCGGAACACGTGGTGAAATGCCACACACATATTCATAATTGAAGGAATGGGATGCATCTGCTATCTCCTCAACCGGGATGAATGCGTCTCCATCTCTTCCAAACAGTGTTACCTCATCTCCGATCTGTACGCCATCTATCTCTGTTACATCAATCATAAACTGATCCATACAGATCCTGCCAAGGATCGCCGCTCTTTTGCCATGAACCAGTACACTGGCTCCCCGGTTTGACAGATCTCTCTTAAATCCATCTGCATACCCAACCGGTACCGTGGCTACGCGCATCTTCTTCTGCGCCGTAAAAGTTCCGCCATAACTGATACTGCTTCCCGGCTCTACATCCTTTACAAAGGAAATATGGGCCTTCCACTGCATGGCAGGAATCAGATCCATCTCTTTTTTATCCACTTCTTCCGACGGGTACAGGCCATATGTAGTAATGCCCGAGCGCACCATGTCCAGATTGGCCTCCGGGATCCTCATAATAGAAGCACTGTTAGAAACATGCTTTACCGGGATCTCAATTCCTCTCTCCGAAAGCATCTCTACCATATGCATATATTTTTTCAAAGGCTCTTTCACCGGCTCTGTGGTTGTTTCATCTGCCCTGGCAAAATGGGTAAACATTCCTTCCAATTCAATGCCGGGGAATTTTTTTATCTCTGCGATGAGATCCGCTGTCTTTTCTGTGGGTGGAAAACCAATCCGTCCCATACCTGTATCAATTTTAATATGCACTTTGGCTTTTTTGCCCAGTTTCACAGCCATGTCACTTAATTTCTGTGCCATCTCTTCTGTATAAACAGCCTGGGAAATATCATGCAGAATCAGATCTTCATAATCTCCTTCCGGCGTATATCCCAGGATCAAAATCATCTTGTCAATCTTATTTTTTCTAAGTTCTACCGCCTCTTCCAGCGTCGCCACACCATAAGCATCTACCAGATCCAGAAGACTTTTCGCAACCGGAACGGCTCCGTGTCCATAAGCATCCGCCTTTACGATTGCCATGATTTTCGTGGTATCCTTGATTTTTTTCCTTGCTTCCGTAATGTTATGCCGGATCGCACCCAGGTCAACCTGGGCATAACAACGATCATATCGTTTCACTTTTTACGCCTCCAAATTTGATAATAGTTCTGAAATTCCCTCTAAAAGATCTGTAGCAAGGAGGGAATAACTACTCTTTTTTTCTTTCATCACATCACCGGCCGCCCCATGGAGATACACCGCCAGTTTTGCTGCTTCAAAAGAATCCATCTTCTGAGCCAGCAGTCCGGCCGTCATGCCTGCCAGGGCCGTCATGCCTGCCAGCACATCTCCGGATCCTCCTGTGGCCATTCCATTGTTGCCGGTATCATTAATATAGCACTCCTGTCCGTTTGATACAACGGTTTTTGCATCTTTTCCTACCACAATAATTCCCCGGTCCGCAGCCAGACCGCTGACAATCTGGGGCAGTTTCTCCGGATGACCGATAACAGACACCTCTGCAAAACCTTCCAGTTCCTTCAAATGAGGGGTTATAATGGTGCCTGACGGCAGTTTCCTCTTACACTGTCTGGCAAGATAAATGCCGTCACCGTCAATTACCAGTGGTTTTTTATTCTGCTCCAGCAGCCGGTTCATAAAGGAAAGGGCTTCATCCGACCTGCCAAGTCCCGGACCTGCCACTACGGCATCTGCCCACGCAAGCCCCTCTTCCAGTTCTTCCCTGGTGGTAAAGACTGCCTCCGGCAGACGGCCAAAGATCACCTCTCTGTTTTCCTTTACCGTACATACTCTTACCAGACCCGCTCCCATTTTGTAAGCCGCCGCGGCCGCCATAAGACATGCTCCACACATAGTCTCGCTGCCGGCTGCTACCAGTACTTTTCCAAAGGTTCCTTTGTTGGAATAGGCCGGACGGGGCGGCAGTTTTTTCCTTATATCCTCTTTTTCGTAATAATAAGCAAAGGGAGTTACCTTATCCACCAATGCGGACGGATACCCTATGTCCACCAGCTTTACTTCACCTGCGTAACTTCTGCCCGGGTACAAAATAAGTCCCGGCTTGTTCACGCCTACCGTCACTGTCACTTCTGCCTTCACAGCCGTTCCCATGATCTGTCCGGTATCTCCTGACACGCCGGATGGGATATCCACAGAAACAATATGCTCCGTCTGTCCCACGGCCCACTGTATGGCCTGTAAAAACACTCCGCCAATCTCTCTGGATATGCCGGTTCCAAACAACGCATCTACCACTATATCATAACCGTCATCCTGCTGACAGATGTATTCAAACTCTTTATATCTTACATTTGAAACACGGGCAGTTTCTACCTGGCTTTTTAAGGCCGGGGTCATTTTCTCCTGATTTCCCACAATGGTATAGGAAACCTGCCATCCCCGCTCATACAGGATCCTTGCCACAGCCACGCCGTCTCCTCCATTGTTGCCACAGCCGCATAGACAGAGAACTCTCTTTGTCCTTTCATACCGGCTGCAGATCAGATCTGCCACCTGCAGAGCAGCCCTTTCCATCAAAACCATTTCCGGAATGCCTGCTTCCTGTTTTGTTTTCTCTTCTATTTTCAGTATCTGTTCTGTTTTATATAACCCTTTCATAACGATTCAGCCCTCTTATAATATATGCCGCTCCCCGCTTTTGCCAGACGGCTGGCCATCCGGACCCAGACCAAGTACAAACGCGGTAGCCTCCGTCCTTGTGTTGGTAATGGATATTTTCCACTGCCGGATTCCCAGATCCTGTGCGATTTTTTCTGCCTGGCCATGAAGCACCACATAAGGGCTTCCATCTTCATGGCGCAGAATCTCTATCTGACAGGCCTCCACACCTTGGGAAAAACCGGTTCCAAGCACCTTCACTACGGCTTCTTTTCCTGCAAAATCCGACGCTGCCCTCCGCTTTCCGGAGTCCATTTGTTCTATCTCTTTTTCCGAAAAAATATGATCCAGAAAATATTGTCTTCTGCAGGACCTTACCACCCGGTCGATCTCAATCGTATCAACTCCGATATTTATGATCTGATTCATCCCAGTTTCCCCTTATCATACAGATTCATCACTTCCGGTCCCAGCACATTGTGCATCAGGGCATAACCATTCTGAAGCCCCTCTTCCAGTGCCTCTTTTTCTTCGGTACAGTCTGCCAGTCTTTCGCGTAGTTCCCGAATCTCCTGTTTCAGTTCTCTTAGGCGGCCATCACTGTTTGTCATCTGCTCAAAGCAGTACTGAGCCGTATAAACCATCAGTTTTTCATTTTCCAGCTGGATTTTCTTTGGAAGGTACATCAATTGCTCCGAACACTCCTGAATCCGGCTGCTGGTTTCCAACAAAAGTCTCTGCTGATTGTCTTTTTTCCGGTTGCCTCGTTCGCCTTCTTCTTCCATGCCGGCCACGATTCCCTGCATCAGCCGCTGTTTCGCTACTTTCAGATCTTTCATCTCATTGATCAGTTTGCCCTGCAGCTTAAGATAGTTATTCAGATTCGTCTCAATAGAGGCAATCTCTGCCGGTTTTCTTCCTTTCGGAAACAAGGTGTACCACCTGTTATCCAACACAAGGATCGGCACCTGCTTCCCTCTCAATGCATTTCGGATCAGATTTTCAAAATCTTTTTCCATTTTTTTCATCTTTATCCTCCCTTGTACAAAATGTATGATACTCTCCGGTCCCCTTTGTGTCAGCTGTCCGTCTGATTATTCTGACGGCTGATTGGTAATATTATACGACAGCCGCATGAGACTTTCCGCCAGATGTACATTCTCAATCACTACATTTTCCGGCAGATTCAGGTCGGTAGCTGCAAAATTCCAAAACGCCCTCACTCCCATCTCTGCCAGGTCAGCCGCTACTTCCGGCGCCTTGCTTTTAGGCAGCG
>HF998315.1 GCA_000433735.1 Clostridium sp. CAG:167 | reverse complement strand
ATACTTGTAGGTTACCTTCTTTTGCTTTGCCATACACGGACTGGCACACATGATTACTGCCAGACTCATACATAACATAAATACTATCTTTTTCATTCTGATTCCCCCATTCTGATCAAAGACAATAGTTAACATACATATATTTCGCTGTTATTCCTGAGTTCTTAGTTACATCCTGTATATAGGTAGATATATTCCCCAGTTTAAATGTTGTAGCCTCCAATATGGAATTGAATTCCTTATATGTTCCACACGGATGGGTTGGATTGTTATACTGGGCCATTGCCGCCTGTACGGCCTTTTTAGCACATTCCCACCTTTCTTCTATTTTTCCTGTATCATGCACTCCTGTAAAATAAACATCTTTATTATATGCTTTATCCTGATCATGAACCATATGGTGATACCGCCCATCACTTCCTTTGATAAATACACTATGGGAAAATGTATCTGTCAGCGAATGAATTGCCATGCCCCACATGATCGCACGGCGCACTCCCGGCGAGCCGTCTCTCGCTTCCTTTACTGCCAGATTCACATAGGCCATTTCACTGTCGATTTGCTTTTTGGCCTGGGCTGTCAATCCATTTGGCAACTTAATATCCAACGTATACTTCTGATTGTTCGCTACTTTAGTCAAATAGATATAATTACTGACATAATTAGTCATTTCAATCGGGCCATCTTCGCTTTTTTGATAATACCCATGGAGCCATGGATGCAGCCTCATGCCATAAAACACATATTTGCCATTTTCTATATATTTTTTCTTATCATTTAACCGGGCTCCGAATTTTACATTGGAATAATTAGACGGAATCAATCTTTCATGATCATCCGGTTTCCAACTTCCTTCAGCACATCCCGTCTCTTCAAACGCCACGACCGGTTTCTGGTTTTCCTC
>HF998314.1:16990-39030 GCA_000433735.1 Clostridium sp. CAG:167 | reverse complement strand
CCTTGACTGCATAAACCAATAAGAAGTTTGTTTGTAATTGGGAAAAATCATATTTTTCCGTTACAGACAAACTTTTTTTGCGCCCCGTTAAAAATCAGAAAAAAAGTTGGAGCAAGCCTCTGATATACTTAGCTTATGTAAAGATTGCAACAAACCGCCAACGGTGTTATAATGACTCTATGGCGAAAAAATCGGATGAGAAATGCCGCCCTGCATGAACAGGGGGCGATACAACTTACATAAGGGAGGACGGAAGATGGCACGCAAATGCAGCGCCATGCGCGCGGAAAAAGAAGCTGGCGGTTTTGCCAGAGCGAAGAAAAACATCGTGATACAGTACCAGGGCAGAGAGCGTTCAGAGCAGAATCTGATGGATCTGATCAAGGAAGATGTCCTGCGACAGGGAGTGGCGGAAGCAGACATTACGGAGGTAAATGTATATATCAAACCGGAAGAAGAGAAAGTCTTTTATGTGGTGAACAAAGAGATAAACGGAGAGATTGCTTTTTAGCAGACCTACCACCAGGCAGAGAATTTCAGAATGGAGGAAAAAGATATGGCAGTTACCTATGTAGTTGCGAACCAGAAGGGCGGCATTGGCAAGACTACCACAGCCACCACACTGGCAGGAATTTTAGGGAAGAAAGGGAAAACGCTCTTGATTGATGCGGATCCACAGGGAAACAGTTCCAGTACATATCAGGCAGTGATTGAGGATCAGGCCACTTTGTATGATGTTATGGTGGATTCAGACAAACTTCCCATCGAGGATGCAATCCAGCAGTTGGAAAATGGAGACATTGTGGCATCTGACCCATTGTTAAGCAAGGCGGAGAAGATGTTGGACGGAGATGTAGAGGGATTGTACCGTCTCAAAGACGCCATTGATGAGTTAGATGGTTACGATTATCTGGTGATTGATACGGCGCCTTCCTTAAATGTGATTTTATATAACTGCCTGATCGCAGCAGATCAGGTTATCATACCAGTGACAGCGGATGCGTATTCCATGCAGGGACTGAATCAGTTATATGATACGATTCGGGCTGTTCAGAGAAGACAGAATCCGGCTTTGAAGGTGGCAGGGCTTTTGCTGGTGAAATTTTCAGGCCGTTCCAATTTGGAAAGAAGAGTAGAAGAAGAATTAGAAACTGTGGCAGAGCAGATGGGGACACGGGTGTTTGAGACAAAGATCCGTGAATGTGTGAAAACAAAAGAGGCACAGAAAAATAAAAAACTGCTGGTGGATTACGCGCCAAACTGTACTACCATGCAGGATTACGAAGCTTTTGTAGAAGAGCTGCTGTAAATAAAAAGATTACAGAGGGAAAAAGAGGTGAGGTGAATGACAGAGGAGCAGTTCTGGAGTGGATTAGGTGACTATCAGGAGCGGATCTTAAATATCATAACTAATCTTTCATCCAAAACCTATGTGGGGATTGTGAACTTGAAAAACAAGCAGACCTGGTGGTCTCAGCGTGTTGTTGATTTTTTTGGACTGGAAAAAGGTGTGTTTGATTATGCCATGGAGAAATCTACGGTAAAGGTGCACCCGGATGACCGTGACAAGTACTTGAAAGGATTTTCGGACAGAATGCAGGGAAAGCACCTGAATGAACGATTTGAGTATCGTCTGATGACAGGGAAATACACTTGCAGCCTTTTTTCTGCCTATGGACAGATTGTCCAGGATGAACAGGGAGAGCCTGCTTTGCTTGTTCTGGTGGCAGAAAATCATGGTATATCGGATGAGATTGACTCTGTAACCGGTCTTTACAGCGAAGAGGTATTTGATGAACATATCAATGATATGATACAGAGAAAGACCCCTGCAGCCATTTTAAAAGTGGGAATTGAGCAGTTCAGCCGTATCAATGTTTTGTATGGAGTGGAATATGCCAACAGAGTATTGTCCGAAGTAACATATCTTCTGCGGTGTGCGGCGGCAGACCAGGGATTTGTGTACCGCCTTTCTGGGGCCAAGTTTGCCCTGGTATTCAAACGGAAAAATAAAGAACAGATACAGAAAGTATACCATTTCATACAGGACAGTCTGTCGGACAGACTTTATATAAATGATAAAAAAGTACCCCTTCGGATTGCAGGAGGAGCTTTTATACTGGAAAATTATACTATGGATGCCATTGCCGTCCGCAGCCGGCTGACCTATGCCATGAATCATTCCCGACATAAGCATCATGGAGAACTGGTTATCTACAACGATGAGATTGACAGCGATATGCATGACAATCTGGAACTGATCAGTGTAATCCACCGGGATGCCATTGAAAAGAGAGAGGGATTCTTCCTCTGCTATCAGCCCATCGCCGATACGAAAGACGGAGAGATACGGGGCATGGAAGCACTGCTTCGCTGGAAGAAGGAACCATATGGTGTGGTGCCGCCGGGAGTGTTTATTGAATGGCTGGAGGAGGATCCGTGTATCTTTGATCTGGGCAACTGGATCATCTCACAGGCACTTAGGGATCTGAAAGAAATCTCAAAAGAAAAACCGGACTTCTTTGTCAATGTAAATATTTCAGCGGGCCAGATCGAGCGAAAAGAATTTCGTGAAACAGTATTGTGGCTGCTGAAAAAATCAGGATTAAAGCCAGAACAGTTATGTATGGAATTGACGGAGCGGTGTCGTGAGTTGGATGTTAATTTCCTGAAACAGGAAATCGACTTTTTTAAATCCAAGGGCATCAAAGTGGCTATGGATGACTTTGGGACCGGAAATGCCTCTCTCGCTCTGGCACTGGATCTGCCGGTAGACGAGTTAAAGATCGATATGTCATTTGTCCGGGGCATCCAGGAAAAACCAGTGAAGCAGGCCATGGTACAGTCGATTGTCTCTTTTGCCCAAAATACAGAAAAAGAGACCTGTATTGAAGGCGTGGAGGACAAGGTATTGCTGGATTATCTGAAAAAATACCATGCTACCTGGCATCAGGGCTATTATTATTCCAGGCCGATACCGTTTGATGAGTTCAAGACATTACTGCATGATTCAGAAAAAAACAACTCAGTTAAGGAGGAAATTGTATGAGCAAAGTAACCATTTCAGAAGCAATTCGTTACATTGGATGTGACGATCACGATATAGACTTATTTGAAAGCCAGTATGAAGTACCAAACGGGGTTTCATACAATTCCTACCTGATCGTGGATGATAAGATTGCTATTATGGATACGGCAGACCAGCGGGTCAGCAGCCAGTGGTTTGCCAATCTGGAAGAGCAGCTGCAGGGAAGAACGCCGGATTATCTGGTAGTATCCCATATGGAGCCGGATCATGCCGCCAATATAGCAGCTGTCTGTGAAAAGTATAAAGACCTTCAGATCGTAACCAACGGAAAGACAAAGAATATGCTGCCGCAGTTTTTTGAGACGGATTATTCATCCCGTGTATTGGAAGTAAAAGAAGGAGACACACTGGAATTAGGGACTCATACCCTTACCTTTATCATGGCACCGATGGTTCACTGGCCGGAGGTTATGGTAGAGTATGAAAGCCGGGAAAAAGTGCTGTTTTCAGCGGATGGTTTCGGAAAGTTCGGAACTTTGGATACAGAGGAAGACTGGGACTGTGAGGCGCGCCGTTATTACATGAATATTGTTGGAAAATACGGCATGCAGGTACAGGCTTTGTTAAAAAAAGCAGCGGCACTGGATATTGAGAAGATCTGTCCCCTTCATGGACCGATCCTTCAGGAAGATCTGGGACATTACATTGGAAAATACCAGATCTGGTCCAGTTATGAACCGGAAAATGAAGGGGTTACCATTGCTTACGCTTCGATCCACGGAAATACGGCAGAAGTTGCTAAGAAAATGGCTGAGATCCTGGAGCAGAAAGGACAGAAAGTGTCGGTGTTTGATCTGAGCAGGGACGATATGGCAGAGGCCATAGAAGATGCGTTCCGCTATGACAAACTGATCCTGGCAGCCGCTACTTATGATGCGGCACTGTTCCCGCCAATGGAAGATTTTCTGTATCATCTTAAGATTAAAAACTATCAGAAGCGAAAGATTGGTTTCATCGAAAATGGAAGCTGGGCGCCTATGGCTGCAAAGCAGATGAAAGCTTATGCAGAGAACTTCAAACAATGTGAAGTGGTAGAACCGGTGGTTACGATTCGCTCTACGATGAAAGACGACACCGTTGCAACGATGAATAAACTGGCGGATGCGATACTCGCCTAAGGAAAGGTTAAAATTGGAATGATGAAGAATTGGACACATAGAATAAAAATAATTGTGGGATATATGCTGCTTTTACTGGCAGTGGGAATGAGTTTCCCGGTAACGGCCCGGGCAGCACAGGATTTTATAGTAGGTTTTGATGCAGAATTTCCGCCATATGGATATATGGACAATGGTGAATATGTAGGATTTGACCTGGATCTGGCACAGGGGGTTTGCCAGCGGAGAGGATGGAATCTGATCAAAAGACCTATTAACTGGGATGCGAAAGATGCAGAGTTGTCATCAGGAACAATTTCCTGTATCTGGAACGGTTTTACCATGAATGGCCGTGAGAATGATTATACATGGTCCGAAGCCTATGTGGACAATTCACAGGTGGTACTTGTAAAAAAAGGTTCTTCCATTCATTCCTTGTCGGATCTTGCAGGAAAGATTCTGGTTGTACAGACAGATTCCTCTGCTCTGGCAGCCTTGACAGGAGAGGATGCCACCGAGGAAAATAAAAAACTGCGGGCGTCATTAGGTGAACTGCAGCAGGTAAAAGATTACAATACAGCCATTATGAATCTGGAAAGCGGCATGGTAGATGCCATTGCGCTGGATATCGGTGTGGCTAATTATCAGTTAGAAGGGAAAGAAGATAAACTGGAAATGCTTTCAGAGCGTTTATCTTCAGAAAATTATGGAATAGGTTTTAAAAAAGGAAATACAAAACTGAGAGATGAAGTGCAGACTACTTTAAATGAAATGGTAGAAGACGGTACATTTGCCCAGATCGCAGCAAAATGGAAACTGACAGATAGTGTCTGTCTGAAACCTTCAGGAGCAAAGAGTGCGTCGGCAGCTGCCGTAACGGCAACGGGCTCAGGAGTATCAGAGACAACAGGAGGTTCTGGATCTTCCTCCAGTATCTGGAAGACAATAGGACAGTTAGGCGAAGGTATGGGTGCCTCTCTGGCGATCTTTATGTTGACTTTGTTATTCTCACTGCCACTGGGATTACTGCTTTGTGTTCTCAGAATGTCCCGTTTCCGTATTTTGCAGTGGATTGCCAGGATTTATATATCCATCATGAGAGGAACACCGTTGATGCTGCAGCTTTTGGTTGTGCTGTTTGCACCATATTATGTGTTTGGAATCCCACTTTCCTTTTCCTATCGTTTTTATGCGGTGATTATTGGATTCTCACTGAACTATGCAGCGTACTTTGCAGAAATCTACCGCTCCGGTTTCCAGGGAATCCCGGTGGGACAGAGAGAAGCAGCTACATTGCTTGGATATGGAAGAAGACATACTTATTTCCGCATCCTTTTCCCACAGATGGTGAAGAGAGTGCTGCCGCCGGTTACCAATGAGGTGATCACGCTGGTAAAAGATACTTCTTTGGCATATGTGGTTTCCTTTACAGAGATGTTTTATATCGGACAGCAGCTTTCAGCAGCGCAGAAGTCATTACTTCCGTTGTTTGTAGCAGGTGCGTTCTATTATGTTTTTAACTTTGTTATTGCCTTTATTATGGAAAAAGTTGAAAAGAAGTTTAATTATTATCAGTAGAACAGCAAAAACGGAGGTTATGTATGAGTATTTTAGAATTGAAAAACATTCGTAAGAGTTTTGACAATAAAGTAGTTTTGGATGGTATTGACCTGACTGTGGATCAGGGAGAAGTGGTATCAATCCTGGGGCCATCCGGCTCGGGTAAATCTACTCTTTTGAGATGTGCCACCTTCCTGGAGACAGCCGATGGCGGGAGTATTGCCTACAAGGACCGGGAAGTAGTAAAAATGGATGAACAGGGAAATACCCTGTATGGAAGTAAGGCAGATATCCGATGGGCCAGCGGACAGTTTGGCCTGGTGTTTCAGAATTTTAATCTGTTCCCACATTTTAATGTGTTGAAAAATGTGTCAGATGCACCGATCATCAATCAAAAAAGAAAAAAAGAAGAGGTGTATGAGGAAGTCCGTACTTTGTTAAAAAAAGTAGGGCTGGAAGGCAGAGAAGAGGCCTATCCGTGTGAGTTGTCCGGTGGACAGCAACAGCGTGTGGCCATAGCCAGAGCGCTGGCCATGAAGCCTTCTATGCTGTATTTTGATGAACCTACTTCCGCACTGGATCCGGAGATCACAGCGGAGCTCCTGCGGCTGTTGAAGCAGCTGGCGGCAGAAAAAATGACAATGGTGATCGTGACCCATGAGATTGATTTTGCCAGGGCGGTTTCAGACCGGGTTGTATTTATGGATGAAGGTGTGGTAGTTGAGACCGGTACACCGGAGGAAGTCATCGATCATCCGAAGAATGAGCGAACGAAAGCATTTTTGAAGAAACTGCATGTATAAGATGGAGGATAAAATGGGAAACAGACATATGACCAGCCGTCAGGCAGTTATTTTGGCAGGGGCACTGGCCGCTGTTATATTGATTCTTTTGATCCCAGTATGGCGTGGCGTGGCATGGAGTGATGAGGTGGTAGAAGACGATTCGCAGCAGCCGGCTACGAAGGTGGCAGTCGAGGCCACACCGGAAGACAACGAAGACACAGCCAGCGGTGGCGCGGTAAGAGCCGTGGTAAGAGTCAGCAGTGGAAGTTCCATCGATGAGTTTATCGATACAACAGGAAAGACCCTGGCAGACCGTGTCGCTTTGCCGGAAGGGTATGAGCAGGATGCCCAAGAGGAAGAACTGGCACAGTACCTGCGGGATTATTCGGTTTATAAAAAGACAAAGATCAAATATTATACAGGAAGGACCAAGAGTGTCTCGGGAGAGGCAGTGGCTGTGTTGAAACTTCCGATGGAAGAGGTAAATCTCCAGCAGCAGACCGCATCCGTGCAGAGAATGTACGGAGAGTACTTCTGGAGCAAGGGAGAGTATGACCGTATCAAATTTACAGTGTCCGGAACACAGGTACAATTTGCAAAAGAAGGACAGGAGGCCGGTACCTATGAGGATTTTGTGAAGTTTTTACAGCAGAAAGTATATCCGGCCAGTGGATACCGCAGTCTGCTGAAAGACTGCAAATCTGTGAAGTTAAGTAAGATAAAGCCGGGAGATGTGTGGATACAGAATGGTTCGGTAGTCATGGTAGTAGATGTGTGTGTCAATGCCAAGGGCAAAAAAGCGTTTTTACTTGCCCAGGGAGGCAGCCCGGCGCAGCAGTTCCATGTGATATTAAATCCGCTGCATCCGGAAGATCCATGGTATTATCAGAAAGAAATCCAAACTTCTATGAAGACGCCGACAGCGGTTTTTAGCAAGGAAAGTCTGTATAGACCTCAGTATTAATGGGTTCATGATTTGGACACAAATACAACACAGGCAATTCATTTTTATCTTGTAGAATGGTGCTCGTAAACAAGAAAAGGGGTGGACATTAATTCCCCGGAATGGAGGGTTACCATATGAAGAAGACAGGAATGAATAAATTATACACAGGACTTTTACTATGCATGGCATGTGCAGGACTGACAGCATGTGGCAGTTCTGATGGAACCACAAAGACAAGCGGAAGGCTGACGGCTATTTCGGAAACGCAGATCCAGATTGAAGAAATGACCGGTGATCCGGGACAGAACGGCCCGGCCAGTGGTGGAGCCATTGGTAAAGGAAGACCTGCCAGCGGCCCGGCGATCCAGGGTGATGATAAAAAGAAAGGCCCTGTCAGTGGCGGAGCAGTTGGCGGAAAACCGGATGGCACCCCGCCGGCAGGTAAAAGACAGAATTCTTCCCAGTCTCAGGGAGAAAGCAAGACTTACAAGATTGACAGTGATACAAAGATCTACAAGGAAGACGGTGGAGAAAAGACCGAGATTTCCCTGGATGAGGTAGAACTTGGTTCGATGATATCTATTGAAGCAGATGGAGAGGATGCTGATTCTATCATCGTGAAGAATACAAAATAAAAAAGAACTACGCTTTGTGGCAGGACGCTGCAAAGCGTAGTTTTTTTGTCCAGAAATTTATTTTGTGTTTTCCGGTTCTTCCAGAATGGAAGTACAATGCGGGCAGCGGGTGGCTTTGAGAGTGATCTCACTGCAGCAGTATGGACATACTTTAGTTGTAGGTACTTCCGGCTCGTCTTTTTTCCGACCCAGATTGGAAAGGGCGTTCATTGCTTTGACTAAAAGAAAGATAGCAAAGGCCATGATCACGAAATTCAAAATAGCTGTGAGAAAGGCACCGTAGCGGATATCTACGCCCCGGAGGACAAAGACTTTCTGGGAAAAATCAACTTTCCCGATCAGACCGATCAAAGGCATGATGATGTCATTTACCAGAGAATTGATAATCGTCTGGAAAGCGGCACCGATGATTACACCCACGGCCAGATCCATTACATTGCCCCGCATGGCAAATTCTTTAAATTCCTGTAAAAATTTTCTCATGTGTCTTCTCCTTTTTCTCTTTTTAGTGGCAAAATGAGGACTTTCAGGAAGAAAGGCTGGAAGCCGGCCCTTCCTGGCGGGCTGGTAAGGTTGTTTCATAGACTGCAGGGGAAGAATCTTTTTCCCGGCCCTGTACCAGCAGGCGGTTGTCTCTTGTTACTAATATTTGTATCGGCGTAAATCCGTCTTCCACATAGGGTTCCAGGGAAAAAACTTTGTTAAACTGGGTATCTCCGCACTTCCCGGCGAACAGAGTCCGGTTTCGCAGCAGGTACAGAGTATTGTTCTGCCGGCACATAGGAAGGGTGTCGGTTTTTTGTGACGGCGTCAGGAGAGGGTACTGTAAAAGCGTGTCTCCGGTGCGCCAGTTGATGTCCTGAAATAAAAGCAGGTTTTTCTTTGACTGAAAGGTCTGGACGAGAAAATGACAGTCATACAAAAGAGAAGAGTCGGCTTGTCCTTTCAGTGTAGTCTGTCCCAGCTGCTGATATTCTATCAGGTTATAAAAAGAGACCGAATGGTCCCGGCAAATCACGGCCATAGTGACTCCGGAGAATAAGAGCTGCTGCACAGGGGAGGCAGGTGCCGGAGAAAGGGGCAGTTTTTTCGCTTTTTTCCGAGAAGAAAAACGGTAGATACAGTGCTTTTTCCCATGAGCGCCGGCAGCATATAAAGTCCCCTTATCATCAAACTGGAAGGTACGGTAGGAAGTGCCGGCAGAAGCTTTGATGCGAAAGGCAGGGGAACTGTCTGGGACACCCTGTTTTACAATATAAAAAAGAGTAGAACGGTGTGAGCCTTTTTTTACGGAGTATACTACATCTTCTTTGGGATCATACAGCAGAGAAAGCTCGTCCCTGTGCTTGTCCACAGACAGAGTTTTCGCTTCCGGAGAGGGATCCGGGGACGGGGAAGGTGTTGCCTGGGGGGGTGATGATACTCCACAGGCGGTTAGAGCGAGGACGCAGATACAGCAGAAAATTTTTTTTATATACATAATCAATATCTCCCTTTGGGAAGCCAGAGGCATTCCTGATTCTTTTTATACTTACTAATATATTCCGATGCCCGGGCAAATATGATTCAAATATAGTTGTTGAAGTCAGGGTTCCATGGTAAGATAGAGAGAGAAATTCAGTAAATAAGGAGAGGTTTGACTATGCAGCAGGAAAATTATTATATAAAAAATCCGATCGTGAAAGCGGCTATGCGGATTCTTTCATGGATATTGTTATTTCTGGGAGCATTTTCCATGGCACAGGCGGTTATGATCTTTGTAAATGAAGTGAATCTGGGACAGGTTTCCATACCGGTAGTTATCGTGTTTTTGTTCCTTACCCCCTTTATGCTGCTGGCGGCATGGTTTGCCGCCTTTGGCGTACATAAGACGGTGCAGGGACAGAATGGAGGAAGTTCCCTGGTACTTGCGTATGCTATGCTGATCCTGGCATCGGTGGATAATCTTGTCTATATACCGATTCATTATGGAGCGGATACAGCCACCAGTTTTTTCATCCTGGGGGGAATTGAATTAGTGGCAGTAGTTTTGTTGTTTTTGTATTTTCAGGGAATGGGGGCCAAGGTTATGGCGTTGTTTGCCTCCGTTATGCTGGTGTTGAGTTTTGGCCTGGAACTGACCGATGCCCTGCGCTACACATCGGAAGTGGGCCTGGATCTGTATGTGATCTATAATCTGGTAAAAAAAGTGATGAATGAACTGTTTGCCGTGATCTCCATTCTTTTTGTGGCAGGTTTAGAGGCAAATTTTATCAAAAAAGTAAAGTGAGGAGAAAATGTATGAAGTTCCATTGTAAAAACGAGTTATCACTGCTTTCCTTTGACGAGGCAGTGGTAAAAGAATTTAAAATAGAAAAAGATACAATACAAATGCAGTTTAGCGGCGGTGTGGTAAAGGCGGATAACTCCCAGAACGGCCGTTTCCAGGATATGTTCTGCGGTGAGATCACCCTGTGGCTGCATCAGGCAAAACTGGTAAAGATTGTCAAAGAGGGCATGAAATATTATGATGCCAACGGCGTACTGCAGGAAGAGATCCCCAATGAGGATGTGCCGGTGCCGGCCCAGGACGCTGTCCTTGCCAGAGTGGCAGGAGGAACTGTATTTACCACTGTGGAAGCACAGGTATCCCAGGGAAAAGGACTGGAACTGGGAATTGACATCCCCAAGGAAGAGGATCCGGAAGAAGTGGATACTTACTGGCTCTGCCTGGTCTATGAGGAAGAGGAAGCGGGATGGGAGAGATACTGCTCTCCGGTGGATGAATAATGGAATTAAGAGTATTGCGGTATTTTCTGACGGTTGCCAGAGAACAGAGTTTTACCAGAGCGGCCAGCCGGCTTCACATTACCCAGCCTACCCTTTCAAGGCAGCTGGCGGCGCTGGAAGAGGAACTGGGAACGGTTTTATTTGACCGGGGCGGCAGACATATTACTCTGACGGATGAAGGGCTTTTGCTGAAACGTCGGGCGTTGGAGATTTTGGATCTGGAAGATAAGATTTTGGAAGAATTTCACTCAGACGAAAGTGAGATAGAAGGGATTATTCACATCGGATGCGGCGAATTTGTGGCGGTGGAAACACTGGCAGAAATCCTGGGACAGTATAAGAAACAGTACCCGCTGGTGCAGATTACCCTGCACACAGGAACGGCAGATACCATCCTGTCCAAAATGAACCAGGGGCTCATCGACCTTGGTCTTTTTATGGAGCCGGTAAATACAGAGGAACTGGAATATATAAGGATCCGGGAAAGTGACCAGTGGGTGACAGGAATGAGGCCGGAGGACCCGCTGGCGGAAAAGGAGTTTATCACAAAGGAAGATCTCATGGGAAAACCTCTTATCCTGCCGGAGCGGCTGGGAGTACAGAGCGAACTGGCCAACTGGTTTGGAGAGGATTTTCAGAAATTAAATATTGCGTACACAAGCAATCTGGGAACCAACGCAGGAATCCTGGCGGTCCATGGACTGGGATATCCAGTTTCCATTGAGGGGGCAGCCAGATACTGGCGCAACGATCTGCTGGTGCAGAAAAAACTGTATCCGGAGATCAAGGCAGGTACCATTATAGCATGGCGCAGAAATATTCCCTATTCGGTGGCAGTAAAACGGCTGATTCAAAATATCAAGGCCTTCGAGGCATAAAAATGTATTCCATATAAGTATTAGTAATATTCATATATTGGCTCTATAATGATAGCAGATGATAAAAAAGATAAGGAGGCAATTGTTATGAGTAAGAGATTAGTTGCATTTTTCAGTGCCAGCGGCAATACGAAAAAGATTGCCCAGACACTGGCAGAAGCAGCAGGAGCAGATCTGTATGAGATCACACCGAGAGTGGCGTATACCAGTGCAGATCTGAACTGGATGGACAAGAAGTCAAGAAGCAGTGTAGAGATGAAGGACAAAAAGATCCGGCCGGAACTGGGTGGAGAAAGCCTTGATATTGACCCATATGATGAGATCGTGCTGGGCTTCCCAATCTGGTGGTATGTAGCACCAACCATCATTAACACCTTTTTAGAAGCACATGATTTTACCGGCAAGACCATTCGTCTGTTTGCTACCTCTGGCGGCAGCGGTTTCGGCAGCACCGTGAAAGAACTGGAGCCATCGGCACCGGGAGCCACTTTTATAGAAGGCAAGGTACTGAATCAGGCAGGAAAATCGGAAATTGAAAACTGGATCAAAACATGGTAGGAGGTCAGAAAAGATGGCGAAGATTGTACAGACAGCAGGACGCAGTGCATTAGGGGAATTTGCACCGGAATTTGCACATTTTAATGATGATGTTCTCTTTGGTGAGAACTGGAATAATCAGGACATAGATGTAAAAACAAGAAGTATCATAACCGTTGTGGCATTGATGGCACAGGGAATCACGGATTCGTCTTTGAAATTCCACTTGCAGAATGCCAAGGATCATGGTGTCTCCCAGAAAGAGATAGCAGCAGTCGTCACCCATGTTGGATTTTATGCAGGATGGCCCAAAGCCTGGGCTGTCTTTAACCTGGCAAAAGAAGTATGGCAGGTGGCAGAAGGAGATTTTCCGTATGAAGATGAAGCCATGAGAGCCCATGCGAAAGAAATGCCTTTCCCAATCGGACAGCCAAACGAAGCATTTGCAAAATACTTTATCGGCCAGAGTTATCTGGCATCTGTATCCACAGAGCAGGTAGGTGTATATAATGTGACCTTTGAACCCGGATGCCGCAATAACTGGCACATCCACCATGCAAAAAGCGGTGGCGGACAGATTCTTGTGTGCGTGGCAGGAAGAGGGATTTATCAGGAAGAAGGAAAAGAAGCGGTGGAGATGAAACCGGGAGACTGCATCAACATACCGGCTGAAGTAAAACACTGGCACGGGGCAGCACCGGACAGCTGGTTCAGCCATCTGGCTATTGAAGTGCCGGGGGAGGAAACTTCCAATGAGTGGTGCGAACCGGTAACGGATGAAGAATACAATGCCATTTCACTCTAAGTGGTAGAGGCAGAAACGCTCTCTCCGGTCATGGCAGACGGCATCACTGGCTGCCATTTCATCCACCAGACGAAACAGTGTATGCTGCTCCAGATAGAAGATGGCGTCATCTTCCGGATAGTATAAAACCAGAGTCAGCGGGCGGGGATTTTCTTCCCAGGAATCCAGGATCCGGCCGATGACCTGGCGGAATATTTCCACGGAAAAAGGATTAAAAAAATAAAAATATCCAGCGCAGGAAGGAACGATATAATCTTGTGCCTTACAGTGGCAGAAGGTGATTCGTTCCTTTCTTCCTTTATAGGAAGCGAGATTATCCAGGGCTTTTTCGTAAAACTCACGGGCGTATTCTACGCCGATACTGGAAAGACCGAATCGTTTTTCAACATAAAAATTCAATCGGCCCGGTCCGCAGCCGTAGTCGACCAGACAGCTGTCCGGCTCAGGAGCAAAAACGGAAAAAAGGTTGTCCAGTACATCATAGGGAGTAGGTTCGTAGCGGTGGTTATAAAAGGTATCTTTGCCATCCTGCTGGATAAAATCAGTTTGAATATGCAGTGTTTTGTCGTCCATGAAAAATCTCCTTTGCATTGAAATCCCCTTTGTAAGGGGCAATGCATATTATACGGGGCAGGCAATGCACTTGTCAATTTTCTGACAAAAAAAGTGCCAAGGGATGACAAAGAATGATATTACAATGACCTCATCAAGACAAGGAAGGTGAAAAAATGAAAAATTGGAAAAAATACATATCATTATGTCTGGCCTTTTCCATGGTGGCTTCGGCAGCGATGGGAATGGGACCTGAAAGAAGTAAGGCGGCAGAGGGAACAGGCGCTGTCAGCGGTGGCAGCATCAGCAGCGGAAGTGCGGTCAGCACTACAACACCGGTGCCGACCACGCTTCCTACTGTGACACCAAGTGCCACACCGGATTTGGATGCTTACAGACTCCCGGCGACTACACTGAAAGCCAGAGGGGGAAGCAAGCGGGTACGTCTGACCTGGACCGCTGTAAGTGGTGCCAGCGGTTATTACGTTTACTACCGCAAAGCATCTGAAAGTGCCTATGTGAAGGGGGCTGCCATCACTCAGGGAACTACCACCACTTACACAAAGAAAAGTCTGGAGCAGGGTGTAGAATATTATTTCTGCATTGCACCGTACAAAACAGTGAACGGAACGAATGTAGAGGGAAGTTTATCTTCTTCCGTTCTGGTAAAAACGGTGTCTGTAGCAGCTACATCTAAGAAGGCAGAAAAATATGCAACCAAGACATCATTCCAGAAGTCAAAAACATACAAGACTTATAAAAGGATGCGCAGTTATATGAACTATAGCAAGAGTTTTGCCATCCCGGGTATGATCAACACCAATGTGGCAGGATTTGGAAGTACCACAATGGTTCCTCAGGGAATGTGTCTGGCAGGAAGTTATTTCCTGATCACAGCTTATGATTACAAGAAAACCGATTATTCCGTGATTTATGTAGTGAGCCGCGCAGCCAAATCGTATATAACTACCATTGTACTGCCAAGTAAGGCCAAAGTAGGCGGTATTGCCTATGATGGAAAAAATGTCTGGATCTCAAAGGGAACCAGCGTGGCATCTTTCCCATACACCGTTATTACCGATGCCGTAAACGGAGGAAGTTCTTATACCGAACTGGCGGCGTATAACAGTGTCCACAAGGTAAATGGAACCGCATCCTATATGGGATATTATAACGGTACTTTGTGGGTTGGAAGTTTCAAACAGACTTCCTCTTCTATGGTAGGTTATACCGTAGGAAAGACTACCGTGCCAACTCTGTCAGCAAAATACACCATGGCTGTGCCGGCCAAAACCCAGGGAATTACTTTCAATTCCAATGGAACTTTGCTGCTTACAAGAAGTTACCGGACAGCCAAAAGTAAGAGTGGTTATATTTCACAGATCCGTACCTATATACCTTCTTACAGCGCAGTAGGCGCCAAGGGAAATATTAAGAAAAATACAGCCAGAGCAGTCACTACCCTGCCACCAATGGTAGAAGGAGTAGCTGTATATGGAACTTACACATATACATTGTTTTCATCCACTTATTACAAGAGCTGTAAATATCCGACGGATCGTGTTATTGCCATGAAGACCAATAAACTTCTGTAAGATCACAGGATGAAATTCAAAAGAAAGGCTGCCAGCATACAGATGGCTGCCAGGATTAGAAAAGGATAGAGTCTGCGGAACAGACCAAAAGAGGCGTCACATTTTTGAAGGAAAGTGTGGCGTCTTGTTATGTATATAAGGGTGTGAGAAACGAAAATACTGCCAAACAAAAGAGTGTTGGCAAAACTGCCGCTCTGATGGAAATAGTAAAAAAGCATCCATTCCACGGTGAGGACTATGCCCTGAAATGGTACCGTAAGGGTATAGGGAATTTCTACAAAAGTGCTCTCAATGGGAGACCGGTGATGATCTTTGGCATAGGAAATATCTTTTTCCAGATCTTCCAGGGAGGTGTAATTGTGGGCGTCCTGGCGGCTGAGGCATTTTTTTATAATGTCCCGGTAAGGAGCCGGACAGGGAACAGAACTTCCCGGTTTTTTTCCGGTTACGATCTCGTGAAAAATAACCCCGAGATTTTGCAGGATTTTTCCCAGAGAAAAACTGCGGCGAGGCGGAACCGGTACGAAGTCCAGAAATTTAACGGCACCGGTATTGGTGATAAAAATGTTGCTTGGTTTTAAATTGTGATGGATAATGGGTGGATTCAAGCCGGCCAGTGTCTCGATATTATGGCAGATCTGCTCCATGATCTCTCCGGCCTGATAGGAACTGAATCCCGTACCAGCGGCGCGGTTTCGGTTCATGGCCTCCTGCAAGGTGCGGCCGGTAAGACACTCTTCCACTACCAGTGTACTGTCGTCAAAATATTTCACATTATAGATATGTGGATATTCGCTGTAATCAAGCTGCATGAGTTTGGTATAGAGGCGGCTGACATTCCGTTTGCGGTACATTTTCAAAATTGCCACGGGCCTGCCCGGCTCTTCCATACAGCGGACTTTGTAGATCAGTGTACGGTCGTTTTCCACTATAGGTGCCCCGGTGGGAATATATTTTTTCGTGATAAATTCTTCTTTTTCGGATGCCATAGAAATCCTCCTTATAGACGGAACCCAAGAAAGAAAAACAGGCATCCGCCAATCTACAATATAAGAATACTGGCGCAGCTTACGTCATCTGCCAGATTATACACTTTACCGCTTTCCAGTCCTACTACCGTAGGACGCAGAACGACGCCCGGTTTGTTCTCGACCACCCGGGCCGTTTCGCCGTTACTGAGGCGGACATTGGAATCCACCGGGTACAAAATAACTGTGTCCAGGAAACTCCGCATAGAATCGATGTCCAACTGGTCGGTCATGGACATGATCATCTCTACGGCGGTCCGCTGGGAAAAAGCTTTTTTGTACGGCCGCTCCGTTACCAGCGCATCATATACATCTGCGACAGACAGGATCTTGGCAAAAGGAACGATCTTGTCCGCCTTGCATTTCAGAGGATAGCCGGTGCCGTTCATTTTTTCATGGTGCTGAAGAACTGCCAACGGAATCATAGGCGGAAATTCGTTTCTTTTTTTCAAAATATTGTAGCCAAGTCTTGAATGGGACTTCATAACCTGGAATTCGTCATCGGTAAGACGCCCCGGTTTGTTCAGTATCTCATTGGGAATCTGGGCTTTTCCCATATCATGCAGAAGGCCTGCGATGCCGATATCGTATACTTTTCTTGAAGACATGCCCAGTTTTTTGGCAATGATCATAGCAAGAGTGGCTACATCCACACTGTGTTTGAAAGTATATTCATCACTTGTCTTCAAGGCGCTGATATCAATAGCCAGGGAATGGTTTTCAAAGATGGCTTTCATCAAGTCACTGGTAATGTTGGCAGAAGTCTCTACAAATTCTTTGGACTCCGTATTGTTGTACAAAAACTGGATACCCTGGGAAACCCGTTCCTTTACCATGTTGGAAAGGGTCACTTTCTGGGGATCTGCCACCCTGTATTGTTCGATATTTTTTTCTGCCTGCATGGTGGGAGTGACAGCCTGTTTGCTCCTTGGCTGAGCCACCACTCCTTCATCTAATATGTAAACACCGGGTATTCCCAGTCTCTCAATTGAGGCGATATCGGACTTGTCCAGGATCGTGCCGGATTGGACCAGTAACTGGTCCAGCCGGTTGTTGACAGCCTGGTCAATCTGCATTCCCGGCTCAAGAAATTTTGTCTTAATAAAATAGCGTTTAGCCAAGACGCTTCCCCCCTTGTATGGTTCTTTTCTATATCATATATCTGCGTTTATTATATCAAAGAGGACACCGTTGTTTCAAGTCAATTTATATAAATAAGTTACAATCCTGAAATGATGAAAAATATTCATTATAAAAATGAATAAATTTAATCATTTTCGCTTTACAATTGAGAAAAGTTCGCTATAATAGTGTATGTTCGGTATTTAAAGAAAGAAATGAGGTTACATACAATGAAAAACGGAATCGAGATCAGATGGCATGGCCGGGGCGGCCAGGGAGCCAAGACAGCTGCTCTGTTACTGGCAGATGTGGCGTTTAAAACAGGTAAAAATGTACAGGGATTTCCGGAATATGGCCCGGAGCGTATGGGAGCACCCATTACCGCATACAACCGCATCAGCAGCGACGAGATTCGTGTTCATTCCAATATATATCACCCGGATTATGTGGTAGTAGTAGATGAGACATTGCTGCACACCGTAGATGTGACAGCCGGTTTGAAAGAGCAGGGGGCTATTGTGGTAAACACACCGAAGTCACCACAGGAGATCGCACCGCAGTTGAATGGATATAAGGGAAAAGTATATACCGTGGATGCCAGAAAGATATCCGTGGAGACATTGGGAAAGAATTTCCCGAATTCCCCTATGCTGGCAGCGATTGTGGCGGTAAGCAAAGTGATGGACAAAGATACATTTATCCGGGAAATGAAAAACTCTTACCAGCATAAATTTGCGAAGAAACCAGAAGTGATCGACGGTAATATGAAGGCACTGGAAGTTGCCTATGATGCCGTTATCGCTCATGAGATGTAAGGAGAAGAAAAAATGAGAACAGATATAACAAAGATCAATGAAAACACTCCTCATGAGGAACTGACAGAAGGTTTGATGGTGTTTAACGGTGCCACATCCAAATTGTTCAATACAGGAGAATGGAGAACCAACACACCTGTATTCAAAGCAGATTTATGCAAACAGTGTCTGCTGTGTGCACCTGTCTGCCCGGACAGCAGTATTCCGGTGGCAGAGGGAAAAAGAGGGGAATTTGATTATGACCATTGTAAGGGATGTGGCATCTGTGCCAAAGTATGTCCTTTTGATGCCATTGAGATGAAGGAGGGAAATTTCTAATGTCGATCAAAGAGAGAATGTCAGGAAATGAAGCGGTGGCTTACGCGATCCGCCAGGTAAATCCGGATGTTATGCCGGCTTTCCCTATTACACCGTCTACGGAGATTCCTCAGATGGTGTCTACTTATATAGCCAATGGACAGATGGACACAGAGTTTATCCCGGTAGAAAGTGAACATTCATCCATGAGTGCCACCATCGGGGCAGAGGCAGCAGGAGCCAGAAGTCTTACTGCTACATCTTCTGCCGGTCTGGCATTGATGTGGGAGGAACTTTTACTGGCAGCGTCCAACCGCCTGCCATTAGTGATGGCATTGGTAAACCGTACTTTATCCGGCCCGATCAATATCAACTGCGATCACTCCGATGGAATGGGAGCCAGAGATACAGGATGGATCCAGATTTATGCGGAGAACAACCAGGAGGCATATGATAACTTTATTCAGGCTTATCCCATTGCGGAAGACAAGCGGGTACACCTGCCGGTTATGATCTGTCAGGACGGATTTATTACCAGTCATGCCGTAGAAAATATCCTGCTGGAAGAGGATGACATGGTAAAAGAATTTGTAGGGGAATATACACCGGAAGAATATTTGTTAAATCCAGGCAAACCAATTGCTGTAGGTCCGTATTCTGTGTCCAATTATGCCATGGAAGCGAAGAAAAATCAGGAGATTGCCATGGAAAACTCCAAAGAAGTGATCCGGGAAGTGGCAAGAAAATATAGAGAGTTAACAGGCCGTGGTTTTGAATTATTCGAAGAATACAAAACAGAGGATGCCGATTACATCATGCTGATCATGGGATCGGCAGCAGGAACTGCCAAGCAGGCTGTGGATGAACTGCGGGAAGAAGGAAAGAAAGTCGGTGTTTTGAAACTCCGTGTGTTCCGTCCGTTCCCGGCAGAAGAGATTGCACAGGCACTAAAACACTGCAAAGTGGCAGCTATCATGGACCGCTGTGAAAGTTATAATGGACATGGAGGTCCTCTTGCCAGTGAAGTGCCGGCGGCATTGTTCCGTGAAAAAGTAATGATTGAAGCCGTAAGTTACATTTACGGTCTGGCCGGCAGAGATTTTACCGTAAGCGATGTCAAAGATATTTTTGCAGAATTAGAAGGTGTTGCCACAGAAGGAAAAGAAGTAGAGCAGCATCGTTACATTCGATTGAGATAGGAGGACCGTCATGAGCGATTATAGTTTAAAGAAAATGATGAATAAACCGGAGCGTCTGGCACCGGGGCATCGTATGTGCGCCGGATGCGGTGCAACCATTGGCGTTCGTGCCGTTCTCCGGGCACTTCATGAGGGAGATCATGCAGTGATCGGCAACGCTACCGGATGTCTGGAAGTATCTTCCTTTATGTACCCATACACCGCATGGGAAGACAGTTATATCCACAATGCATTTGAAAATGCAGGAGCTACATTAAGTGGTGTGGAGACTGCTTATCATGCGTTGAAAAAAAGAGGAAAACTGCCGGAAGACGAGACCTTTAAGTTTATTACTTTTGGTGGAGACGGCGGTACTTACGATATTGGATTCCAGTCCTTGTCCGGTGCCATGGAGCGGGGACACGACATGGTGTATGTGTGCTATGACAATGGTGCTTACATGAATACCGGAATTCAGCGTTCTTCAGCCACTCCAATGTATGCAGACACAACAACCACGCCGGTAGGTTCCCAGTCTGTAGGAAAGATGCAGAACCGGAAAGATCTTGCCAGCATTATTGCAGATCATGATGTGCCTTATGTGGCGCAGACAACGCTGACTACTGATTTTAAGGATATTCACAGAAAGTCTGAAAAGGCTATTTATACAGAAGGAGCAAGTTTCCTTAATATAATGACACCTTGTCCGAGAGGCTGGCGTTATGAGATGTCCGATGTAATGAAGATCTGCAAGCTGGCAGTGGAAACCTGTTATTGGCCGCTGTTTGAGGTGGATCATGGTAAATGGATCCTGTCCTATGAACCAAAGAAAAAACTGCCGATTGAAGATTTCCTGAGAGAGCAGGGACGATTCAAGCATTTATTCAAAAAAGGAAATGAGCATTTGATAGAACAGTTCCAGGCGGAAGTAGACCGCCGCTGGGAGGATCTGCAGTTTAAGTGTTCCAGAGGATGATATAGATGACGCTTTTATCGTATCAGGTGTTGAAGACTGTGGCGGACCAGGGGAGTTTCAGAAAGGCAGCAGAACTACTGGGACTGACGCCCTCTGCAGTCAGCCATGCTGTTAGTTCGATGGAGAAAGAACTGGGATTTTTTGTTTTCAACCGGGGGAAAAATGGTGTGATGCTTACCAATTATGGGGAGCGTCTTCTTCCATATGTAAACGCCGTTCTAAACAGCGATGAAAGTCTGCAGCAGGCGGTTGCTGAATTTAATGGACTCAAACAGGGAAGAATCAAGATAGGCTGTTTTTCCAGTGTATGTACCAACTGGATGCCGGAACTGATACATGCTTTCGCAAAATCATATCCGGCTATCGAGATGGAAATATTCCAGGGAACTTATGATGATGTAAGTTACTGGATCAAAAACGGTGTGGTGGATGTAGGTTTTTTGTCCGTATCCAGCGCCGGAGAGATTCCGATCGTGCCTTTGTACAAAGACCCGCTGCTCTGTGTGGTACCCAAGGGGCTCCGCACCAGGCAGGGAAGGATGGAAGTAGAGGAACTCAGGGAATATCAGTTTGTTACACAAAGAGAAAGTACGGATGCAGATATCCAGAATTTCATGAAAGAACATGATCTGAATGTGACTTCCAATTATCATGTGGTGGATGACCTTTCCACTGTGGCTATGGTGGCTCATGGATTTGGTATCTGTCTTATGCCGGAAATGGTCATGCAGGACATCCCTTATGAAGTGGACTGCTTTCATCTGAAGGAAGACGCCTATCGCATTATAGGTTTGGCGGCCCTGGATTTTGAGGCTATGGCACCGGCTGTCCGTATGTTTTATGAGCAGGTAGTGAAAAATTATAAACAACCACTGGATTAACAGTGATGGAGGAAATATGGAAAAATCAAGAGCAAATTTTAGTGGAAAGATCGGCTTTGTGCTGGCGGCAGCCGGCAGTGCAGTAGGTCTGGGAAACCTGTGGCGTTTTCCGTACCTGGCAGCTAAAGACGGCGGCGGTGTATTTTTATTGTTTTATCTTGTGTTGGCATTGACATTCGGTTTTGCCTTGCTGACTACAGAGATTGCCATTGGACGAAAGACGGGACACAGCCCATTGACGGCTTATGGCGTGCTTCATAAAAAATTCAGCAAATTAGGTTTCGCAGCCTGTCTGGTGCCGGTGTTGATCCTTCCGTATTATTGTGTGATCGGCGGATGGGTGTTTAAGTATTGTACGGTGTATTTTACCGGTTTGTCTCATGCATCAGCCGGAGACAGTTTTTTTACAGATTTTATTACCGGAGATGTTGCTCCGATGATCTTTGGCCTGGCATATTTGCTGGTAACGGCAGCAGTTGTGCTGGGAGGTGTCAAC
>HF998314.1:907-16957 GCA_000433735.1 Clostridium sp. CAG:167 | reverse complement strand
GTTCAGCAGGGTCATTATGCCGATCCTTCTGGTGCTGATCATTATTATTTCTGTGTACTCTCTGACACTGCATTATGAAGAGAACGGTGTGGTGAGAACCGGTCTTCAGGGACTGAAAAAGTATGTGATCCCGGATTTTTCCGGCATGACACTGAAAGATTATGCAACAGTACTCATGGATGCCATGGGACAGTTGTTCTTCTCTATCAGTGTGGCCATGGGAATTATGGTAGCATATGGTTCTTATGTAAAAAAAGATGTAAACCTGATGAAATCTATCAACCAGATCGAGATTTTCGATACGGTTGTGGCTATGTTAGCGGGTATGATGATCATTCCGGCAGTGTATGTATTTTCCGGCATCGAGGGAATGGGGAAAGGCCCGGGGCTGATGTTTGTTTCTCTGCCGAAAGTATTTGATGCCATGGGAACATTCGGGATCATAGTAGGTGCTGTTTTCTTCCTGATGACGGCTTTTGCAGCAATAACATCTTCTGTGTCAGTCATGGAAGCCATCGTGTCCAGTATTATGGACCGCTTCTCCTGGTCCAGGAAAAAAAGTGCCATTGTAACAACAATTTATGGCGCTGTGATCCTGGTAGTGGTATGCCTTGGATATAACAAATGGTATTTTGAAGTGACACTGCCAAATGGAGAGACCGGACAGATTTTAGATATTCTGGACTATATCAGTAACAGCCTGTTGATGCCGCTGGTGGCACTCTTTACCTGTATTCTCATTGGCTGGGTGGTAAAACCTAAGACAGTGATCGATGAAGTGACAATAGGCGGCGTAAAGTTTGGAAGAAAGAGACTGTATGAGATCATGATCCGGTGGATCGCGCCAATCATGCTGATCGCATTGCTTTTACAGGCATTTGCCGGTATGTTTTAAGATCGAAAAAGGAAGTCCTTTTCAAAGACCTGTGTAAGTCTTTGGGAAGAACTTCCTTTTTGATTTTTTAAAGATCCGGATTAGTTGGCAGCAGGGGGAGCAGTCGCCTCGGTGCTGTCGGTGGACTCCGCCGAATCGTCTGAGTCATCTCCGGCCCACTCACTGCCGTCCATCATGGCTGCATATAATCTCTGATAATCTTCCGAATCAATGGCATATTGATCTTTTTTGTTCTCTACAGGTGCTACCGTGATAGTAACATCCAGAGGTGTTTCATCGTATTCCAGTGTCTTCATATTGTCGATGACATTGTCTACAATCATCATCTGCAATTTTTCCTCTGTGTACTTTTTCTGCTTTTTGCTGGAAAGGGAAGCGTAGTAATCTTCCACCGGACCGATGGTGTTTTTGAATACGATCAGACGGTGGGTTTTTACAGTAACAGAATAAGTGCCGTCTTTGTTATCTTTTACATTGCCGATTTCGTATTTCATATTTTTGTAGATCTGCACAAACATATCCCGGTATTTTTTCTTCAGAGCCGTGCTGACATTATCAGATTCGCTGATAAGAGCCTCTACATCGGCATCCAGAGAATCTTCATAAGCTTGTTTGGCTTCATCTTCCGTTGAATTTGAGTATTTGAGATATTCTTCTGAAAAAGTCTTTTTCAAAAAGGCGTCCAGACAGCCTTTTGTATAAGTTCCTGCATCAAAGGCAGGGCCGCTTTGTCCACAGGCTGTCACTGAGATCATGCAGCAGAAAGACAAAAGAACAGCCAGTATTTTTTGCTTCAAATCAATAACCTCCAATCGTAATGGTGTTGCGTAAAACAACTGATGCCATTATACTAAAATTATTTTTCAAAGTAAAGGGGAAAAGCATTTGCGAAACAAGGCGGCGTCAGTGTATAATAAAAAAGTAAACCGTATCAGAAGAGGAAAAAATATGATTTATTTTGCGCCATTAGAAGGCATTACAACATTTATTTATCGAAATATCCATCACAGTTTTTTTGGAGGGGTGGACAGGTATTATACGCCCTTTATCAGCCCTACATCCAATCATGATTTTAAAAGCAGGGAGAAACGGGATATCCTGCCGGAGAATAACAGGGGGATGGATATCGTTCCCCAGATCCTGTCCAATCACAGTGATGAATTTTTATACACGGCATGCTGTCTGCAGGAATATGGCTACAGGGAAGTGAATCTCAATGTGGGATGCCCTTCCGGTACCGTGGTATCCAAGGGAAGAGGGGCAGGATTTTTAGGAAGAACCAAAGAACTGGAGCAGTTCCTTTTTGAAATTTTTGAGAAATGTCCCCTGGAAATATCCATCAAAACCAGACTGGGCATGGAGGAACCGGAGGAGTTTGAAGAGATTTTGAAAGTTTTCAATCAGTTTCCGGTGAAAGAACTGATTATCCATCCGAGAACACGCAAAGACCAGTATAAGGGAGCATTGCATCCGGAGTGGTTTGCTTATGCTGCAGAAACAAGCCGGATTTCCCTGTGTTTTAATGGGGATATCGAGACAAAAGAGCAGTATGAACAGATACAAAAGAAGTATCCCAGGGCCAATATCATGATAGGCAGAGGTTTTTTGAAAAAACCGGGACTGGCACAGGAGATACAGCAGGGCGAGCTAGTGGATGCGGACCGGATCTGGGCCTTTGAAAAAGCTCTGCGGGAGGCATACAAGGAGATTATGCCGGGGATTCCGGCTTTGTATAAGATGAAAGAGGTATGGTCCTTTATGAGAGAATCTTTCCCGGAGCAGGATAGGCTCTGGAAAAAGATAAAAAAGTCCAAAGGAATGGCGGACTACGAAAATGTAATAAGGGAGGCGAAAGGATGAATACAGCGTTAAGCATTGCCGGCAGTGACTGTAGCGGCGGAGCTGGGATTCAGGCGGATCTGAAGACCATGACTATGCAGGGAGTGTACGCCATGAGTGCCATAACAGCCCTGACAGCCCAGAATACGACCGGGGTTTCAGGGATTTTGGAGGTGCCGCCGGAGTTTTTGGAAAAGCAGCTGGATGCAGTATTTCAGGATATTACACCGGATGCGGTAAAGATCGGAATGGTTTCCGGCATTGGACTCATCCGGGTAATTCACGAGAAATTGATACAGTATAAGGCAGAGCATATTGTGGTTGACCCGGTTATGGTTTCCACCAGTGGATCGGATCTTCTGGCGAAGGAGGCACTTGACAGCATGAAGCAGTATTTGCTGCCACTGGCCCAGGTGATCACGCCCAACATCCCAGAGACGGAAAAACTGACAGGTATGAGGATCCGGGACAGAGAGACGATGGAGCTGGCAGCAAAAACACTGGAAAAACAGTATGGCTGCAGCGTGCTGGTAAAAGGGGGACACAGTCTGGAGGATGCCAGTGATTGTCTCTGCCAGAATGGGAAGATCCGGTGGTTTGAGGGAAAAAGGATTGTCAATGACAACACCCATGGAACCGGATGCACCCTGTCCAGTGCCATAGCAGCCTGGCTGGCAAAAGGTGCCGGGTTGGAAGAAGCAGTAGAAAAAGCCAAGGACTATATATCCGGAGCACTGGCGTATGGATTGGATCTTGGAAAAGGAAGCGGACCATTAAATCATGGTTTTTTATTGGAAAAGGAGTGAAGTTCGTACGAGAAAGTTCGTAGTGGGAATGATGGCACGGACGTAAAAAGAAGATACCCTTTGCAAAATTCCGTGAATGAGGTATGATAGATAGAAAGCAACACATTTGACAAGGAGGATAATTGATATGTACGCAGAAGAGATGTACCGGTTAGGAACCAACCGTTCCGTGATCCGCGATCTGTTTGAATATGGAAACAAAAGAAAAGCCCAGATTGGGGCAGAAAATGTATTTGATTTCAGTCTCGGAAATCCCAATGTACCGGCACCGGAATCAGTGAAAGAGGTGCTGGCTGACCTGATCCAGAAAGAAGATCCTGTGGCACTTCACAGTTATACATCTGCCCAGGGAGATGCCAAAGTGCGCCAGGCCATTGCAGAGTATGTAAACGGACAGCATGGAACAAGCCTGACAGCGGATAATTTTTACATGACAGTTGGGGCAGCTGCGTCTTTGACCATCAGTTTAAAGGCACTGGCAGAGCCAGAAGATGAGTTTATTGTATTTTCGCCATTTTTCCCGGAATACCGTGTGTTTGTAGAAGGTGTAGGGGCAAAACTGGTAGTGGTAGAAAGTGATCCGAAAGATTTTCAGATTGATAAAGAAGCGTTCCGATTGGCTGTTACACCGCATACTAAGGGAGTGATCGTTAATTCCCCGAACAATCCATCAGGGGTTGTTCTGACCGAGGAGTGTATTCAGGGAATCTGTCAGGTACTGGAAGAAAAGCAGAAAGAATATGGAAAAGAGATCTTTTTGATCGCAGATGAACCATATCGTGAACTGGTATACGGAGATGTAAAAGTGCCATATCTTATGAACTATTATGACAATACGCTGGTTTGCTATTCTTACAGCAAATCTTTGTCCCTGCCGGGAGAGCGTATTGGTTATATCGCTGTATCCGATCATATAAAGGACTGGAAGAATGTATATGCAGCTGTCTGTGGTGCCGGCCGTGTGTTAGGATATGTCTGTGCGCCAAGTTTGTTCCAGAAAGTGATCGCCAGATGTCAGGGACAGGTTTCGGATGTTTCTGTTTATAAGAAAAACCGTGACATTCTCTACAATGCACTGACAGAGTACGGTTACCGATGCATTAAACCGGATGGTGCCTTTTACCTGTTTGTAGAAAGTCTGGAAAAGGATGCTGCCGCATTCTCAGAAAAAGCAAAAGAGTTTGAACTTCTGCTTGTGCCGGCAGACAGTTTTGGAACACCGGGATTTGTCCGCATTTCCTACTGTGTCAGCACAAAACAGATTGAAGATTCACTGCCGGCTTTCAAGAAACTGGCCGAAAGTTACGGTAAATGATCATAAATGTTTATAATAGAAGATCGCCAGTTGGGTCCGGTCTCTCAGAGAGAGTTTTTCCAGGATCACGCTAAGATAGTTTCGCACCGTTCCTTCGCTGAGAAACGGTTCATGGGCGATCTCCTTGTTGTTAAGGCCATCTGCCACCAGCTGGATCAAAGCATATTCTTTGGGGGTAAGGCCATAAGAAGCAAAACTGTCGGGACTGGTATGAGGCTGGATCAGGTCCGGCAGTTTTTCTGTTATTTTGTCTCCGAAAACGGTCTGGCCTTCCATTACTGCTTTCAGTGCCGGCAGGATGCTCTTAAAATCCTGTTTCAAAAGGTATCCCTTTGCGCCGATATGAAGTGCTTTTATGATATATTCGTCATCCGAAAAAGTGGTGAGAAACAAAAGCCGTGCCTCCGGATGCTGGGTTAAGATTGTTTCCCCGGCTTCCAGTCCGGACATACCGTCCATTCGAATGTCCATTAAGAGAATATCAGGTTTGTACTGCTCATACAGAGAAAGAGCCTCTTTTCCGCTGGTTCCTACAGCCAGGACGGTAACTTCCCCGGATGCTTCCAGGATCGCCTGCAGAGACTGTGCCACCAGTGTATCATCATCTACGATCAAAAGTGTCATATAGATTCTCCTTTCATCACTACCACATGAATGGTAAAACCGTGGGTATCTGTAAAAGTGATCTGTCCCCCTAATTGCTCAATCCGTTCTTTCATATTTGAAAGGCCGATGCCGGTCAGGTCAGGGGGCAGTTTTTTTGTTCCGTTGTCACGGCAGTCCAGGGTAAAAAAGCCAGGGTGTTCCCGCAGGGAAACATGAAAATCCGTGGCATCACTGTGTTTCTGAGTGTTGTTCCACGCTTCGGAGACAACGGCCAGAAATGTATAGGCATATTCTTTTGGTACGATGCCATCTACATCATAGACAAGGTGGTAACGGGGAGAAGAATCAGCAGATGTCCCACGCAGTCGTGTATTTCTTTGGCGATCCGGTTTCGTTCACTGAGGGTGGCTACTCGGATATGATAGGTCTGATTGTCTAAAAGCACCTGATTTTTCTCTTTTAAAAGGTTCTGCACTTCCTGGCTGTCATCCATTAACTTGTGCATCTGTTCTTCCAGTGTGGTCAGTTTTTTTTCGTAAACAGCCGCCAGGCACACAAATACGCACAAAACAAAAGGACAAAACCACAGAGGAGACGGATGCAGGAACGGGGAATATAAAGGAAAGAAAAAGAACAGGCAGTGCCAGCGGCATAAGTGATACCGCCAAAGATCATAGGAAACCAGAGGGAGGAAAAAGCAGGCAGCAGGCATGGAAAGGGAAAGGATGCCAAATGCATATATAAAGATCACGGTTGCCGGCTTTTCACTGCCAAGATCTGTCAGACAGAAACAAAAAACGGCCAGAAGAAAAAGAAAGACTGTTTTTCCCGAAATATCATACTGACAGGTTAAAAGCAGACAGAGGATACCAAGAATCCCCTTATATTGCAGACTTCGCACGCTTATACCCTCCTTATATAGTATATATTGCCCCTCGGTTTTGATTGGCGTCAGACCGTTGGAACCGATTTTAACTATGCCGTTGGGCATAACAGTTCCCCTTACAAAAGCAATTAAGTTAAGTATATCGAAACCCGTGGGAAAGGTCAAATGACATTTGTCACACCCGGTCAGTGACATTCGTCTCTGTTGCAGAGAAAGCTCTTCTGATATAATGGTGGTATCAAAGGAAGAAATGAGGGATTGTTATGGAAAATGTGGTAGAAGTGAAAAATCTGGTAAAACGGTACAAAGAGAGGGTGGCACTGGATCATCTGAATCTTGAGATACGGAAGGGCGAGATTTTTGGTCTGCTGGGGCCCAACGGTTCCGGCAAGACAACAGCCATTAACTGTATTTTGTCGCTGCTTCAATATGACAAGGGAGAGATCTGTGTAATGGGGCGTCCCATGGAGGGAAATGCCTATGACCGGAAAAGAAAGATCGGTGTAGTCATGCAGAATGTGGCAGTGTTTGATGAACTGACGGTGTATGAAAACATAGACTATTTCTGCGGTCTGTACATAGAGGATAAAGAAAAAAGAAAACAGTGTGTAGAAGAGGCAATAGAATTTGTGGAGTTGTCAGAGTTTCGCAGATATTATCCAAAGAAATTATCGGGAGGACTGCTCCGCCGGCTGAATATCGCCTGCGGCATTGCCCACAAACCGGAATTGATCTTTTTTGATGAGCCAACGGTTGCCGTAGATCCACAGAGCCGGAATAAGATCCTGGAAGGGATTCAGATGTTAAATGAACAGGGAGCCACCATTATCTATACATCCCACTATATGGAAGAAGTGGAGCAGATCTGCAGCCGCATCGCTATTTTGGACCGGGGAAAAGTGCTGGCTCAGGGAACAGCGGATGAACTGAAAGCCATGATTAAAAATACAGAAACCATCCGTCTGGAGGTACCGCAGATTTCAGAAGATATATTGGAAAGACTCTATGAACTGCCCCATGTATATCAGGGAAAGTATGAAGACGGTATGATGACATTACAGTGCAGCGGAGGCAGTGACAATCTGTTGAATGTGCTGCACCTGCTGGAAGGAGAAAAAGTATCTTTGGGAAGGATCTACAGTGAAAGACCGACCCTGAATGATGTATTCCTGGAAATTACCGGCAAAACTCTAAGAGACGAGGAAGCAAAATGATGGAGGAGGCAACGATATGTTTAGACATTTATTGAGCTACAGCTGCAGACAATTGTTCCGGACTAGAGAAGTGATTTTCTGGACACTGCTTTTTCCTGTTTTGCTGGCAACTTTTATGAATATGGCTTTTGGAAAGATCAGTGATGCAACGGAAAAAATGGACACCATCCAGGTGGCCCTTTATGAAGGAAAGGAAGAGGTGGCACTGGAAACAACCCTTCAGCAGTTAAGCCAGGTAAAAGAGGGGGACAAGGCATTTATCAATGTGAAAAAAGCAGAATCCATGGAACAGGCAGACCAGTGGTTAAAGGAAGGAAAAGTTCATGGTGTTTTGTGCCAGGAAGAAAAACTGACATTGAAAGTGGCACAAAATGGAATCGAGCAGTCGGTGCTCCGGCAGATTGTGAACCAGTATATTCATTATAAAGATACGCTGGAGAGGCTGGCCAGGGAGAATCCACAAAAACTGGCGGATGCCATGGAGCAGATGAAATCAGAGACCATTGGATTTACGGAAAAAAAGACAACCGAAGGAAATATGGACGATACCGTATCCTACTTTTATGCTATTTTTGCCATGACCTGCCTGTTTGCTTCCTTTGCAGGAGAAGACAAGATGGTACGGTTACAGGCGGATACCTCTGTTCTGGGAATGAGGCGGGGGGTGGCACCGGTATCTAAGGCCAAGGTTATACTGGCAGATTTCATCTGCTGTGAAATCCTGGAATATGCATCGGTGCTGCTGGTGTATGGTTACATGCGTTTTGCACTTGGGATCCAGCTGGGAGAAAAAACAGGAATGATCCTGATCCTTTTGCTGGCGGGTACCTGTTATGGAACGATGTTTGGATTCTTTATCGGGGCACTTCCCAAACTGACAGAGGGCGTGAAAGTGGGAATCTGCGTAGGAGCCAATCTGATGTTCTGTGCGATGAGTGATCTGATGATAAGCGGTATCCGCAATTATTTTGCCCATCATGCACCGCTGGTGAACCACATCAATCCGGCGGCGCTGATCGTAGATTCTTTTTATGCGCTGAATGTATACAACACATATGGAAGATTTTGCCAGAATCTGGTACTGCTTATGTGCCTGACTTTGGTGTTTGGCATCTTAAGTCTGTTATTTGTCAGGAGGAAACGATATGCAAGTGTATAAAACATTTTTTCTAATGCTGAAAAAACAAAAAGGGATGATTTTGATGTACCTGGGCATTTTTGTGGCTGTAGCGTGGCTGGTGGCGGGCCAGGGGCAGAAAAATGAGGAAAAACAGTTTCAAAAAGAGAGCTATACCTTTGCGGTGCTGGATCATGATGACACGGAGATCAGCCGTGGTCTTACAGCCTATATGGGAAAAGAACACAAACAGGTGGAAATCCGGGACGATGAAGAACTGATCCAGGATGAAATATTTGCCAGAAATGTAAATGCTGTCATCCGTATCCCGAAAGGGTTTGGAGAGGCTCTAAAGGCGGGAAAAGAACTCAGGCCTGTACTTCTCAGTGTGCCGGGAACCGTATATGGCCAGGTGTTTCAGTCTCTTGGTACAGAATATGAAAAAGTATTAAAAATGAATCTGGCCGGGGGCATGGATGTAACGGAGGCATTAAAGACAACAGAAGCAACATGCCGTGAGTCTGTTCCTGTTTCCTTTCTGGAAAGTGGGGAGAATACCCAGTCACACTCTTCTTTGTACTCCTTTTTTGTATACATCCCGTATGTATTCTTTTCCATTGGAGTGATGGCCTTTGGAACCATCCTGATCCAGTTTGAGAAAAAGGAACTTCAAAACCGGATGAATTGTTCCGGATATTCCCGGAGAAAAATTCAGACAGAACTGCTCCTTGGCATGCTGACGGCCGGTGTGGGATTGTGTGCGTTGTATTTTTTGATTGCTTACGCTGGTTTGGGAAACAAAATCTGGTCTTTCAAGGGACTGTTGAGCGCGGTCAATATGCTTTGTTTCATGCTGGTAACATTTGGATTTGTGTATATGATTTCTAAAATGGTGGCAAAGACACAGTTGTTGTCCATGATCTCCAATCTGGTGGGATTGGGTATGTGCTTTTTAGCAGGTGTCTTTGTACCGCTTGAGTATTTAAGTGATACCCTTGTGAAAGCAGCACATTTTCTTCCGGTGTACTGGTATGTAGAAGCAGTCAGGCGGATCGATGCCATGGCAGAGGACAGTATGTCGGCAGTAAATGTACTGCCGGACTTTGGAATGCAGATTCTTTTTGCGGTCACATTGGCGGCAGCAGGAGCAGCCTATGCCAGAAGGTGTCAAAAAAGAATATAATTTTACATAGATTTTACATTCACATAAACTAAACTTTACTTAGCCATGCTAATGTAAAAAATGTAGAGAAAAAATTACATTTATGGAGGTAGAGATGAGTTTAAGTGAGTTGTTTTTTCAGGTTCTGACATTGATCGGCGGTCTGGCATTGTTTTTGTACGGAATGAATGTTATGGGAGACGGATTGACAAGAATGTCCGGAGGCCGTCTGGAAAAAATTTTGGAGAGATTAACCAGTAACCCGATTAAAGCGGTTCTGCTGGGAGCCGGCGTAACGGCGGTGATCCAGTCGTCCTCAGCAACGACAGTTACAGTCGTGGGATTTGTAAATTCCGGTATCATGAAACTGGGGCAGGCGGTAGGCATTATTATGGGTGCCAACATTGGTACTACCGTTACATCCTGGCTGTTGAGTCTGACGGGAATCCAGAGCGAAAACTTTTTTATTCGTTTACTGAAACCGTCGTCCTTTACCCCAATTCTGGCATTGATCGGCATTTTCCTGATCATGACAGCAAAACAGGAAAAGAAAAAAGATCTGGGATCCATATTGATTGGATTTACAGTTCTTATGTTTGGTATGGAAACTATGAGTGGTGCAGTAGAACCGCTGGCCCAGGTGCCGCAGTTTACCCATCTGCTGATGGTGTTTACCAATCCAATCCTGGGAATGTTAGTAGGAGCCATACTGACAGCTATTATTCAGAGCTCTTCGGCATCGGTAGGTATTCTGCAGGCTCTTTGTGCCACAGGAAGTCTTTCTTTTGGCGCAGCATTTCCGATCATCATGGGACAGAATATCGGAACCTGCGTGACGGCACTGTTGTCTTCGGTAGGAGCCAGTAAAAATGCAAAAAGAGCGGCCTTGGTTCATTTGTATTTTAATGTGATCGGAACGGTCTTATGCATGATCGGATTCTATTCCCTAAATGCGTTTTTACATTTTGGATTTCTGGCACAAGCAGCTACCCCGGCGGGAATCGCCATTATCCACAGCTGCTTTAACATTGGTGCCACCGTTATACTTCTTCCGTTTGCCAGAGGACTGGAAAAACTGGCTATGCTTACCGTGCGGGAAGATAAAGATGAGAAGAAAAAGAATGAAGAATTTGCCAATCTGGATGAGCGTTTTCTGGAGACTCCGTCTCTGGCGCTGGAGCAGTGCAAGGTATCGGTGGACCGGATGGCTGTGTATACAAGAGACAATATCCTGCGTGCGTTAGCCACACTGGGCAATTACAGTAAGGAAGAATATGCGAAGATTGAACAGGTAGAACAACTTATTGACCGGTATGAAGAAAATGTCACTGAATATCTTCACAAAATTATGACCCACAGTTTATTAGAGAAAGATGGCGAAGAAGCCAATAAACTGTTATACTGTATACGAGATTTTGAGCGGATCTCGGATCATGCCTGCAATATTGTAGAACAGGCAGAGAAGATTGAAAAAGCCGGAGAGGTATGGCCGGAGAAAACGGTGGAGCAGCTTCAGGAATATGCAGGTGAAGTGGGCAAGATCGTGACTATGACCGCAGAAGCTTTTGTAGAAGAGGATCCGGAACGGATCCATGAAATCGAGGAAAAAGAAGATCATATTGATGAAGTAAATAAGAAAATCAAAAAGCAGAATATGAAACGGATGCAAAAGGAAAAATGTGCCCCTGCTATTGGTATTTTTATCAATGAACTGTCCATTAATTTTGAAAGAGTAGCGGATCATTGTGAAAATATTGCCATTAGTCTGGGAGAAAGCAGCGAGGCCTGATTGGAGGAGAGAGCATGATCTGTATACTGGAAGACGATGATAATATTCGTGAAATAGAAAATTTTGCACTGAAAAATTGTGGCTTTGTAACAGAGCCGGCAGCTTCTGCCAAAGAATTCTGGGAAATCATGGAACACAAGATCCCCCAGCTGATCTTATTGGATATCATGCTGCCGGATGAGGATGGTATTTCTATCCTCACAAAATTAAAGAAAAATCCAGAGTGGAAAAAAGTTCCGGTTATCCTGGTGACGGCCAAGACCAGTGAAATGGATAAAGTAAAGGGATTGGATACCGGAGCGGATGACTATATATCCAAACCATTCGGTGTGCTGGAACTGATCTCCAGAGTAAAGGCAGTGCTCCGGCGCAGTGATTCAGCGGGAGATGACACCGTGATCACCAATGGAAGCATTGAATTAAATGTGGAAAAACATGTGGTCTCGTATGATGGAAATAATATTGAACTGACTTACAAAGAATTTGAATTGCTGCGGGTCCTTATGAAGAATGCGGGCAATGTTATGACCAGAGAGATACTTATGGACCGGGTATGGGGAACTTCTTATGAAGGAGAATCCCGAACTCTGGACATGCACATAAAAACCCTGCGGAAAAAACTGGGCGAAGACGGAGGAAAACTTATTAAGACCGTGCGGAATGTAGGGTATAAATTTCAGTCTTGATTTTTGCCAAAAAGTTGATATGATAGAGGTATAGGATAAAAATTAGGAGGAAAAATGCATGTTTGGAAAATTAATTAGTATTTTGAAGGAAAATCCAAAGAAGATTGTTTTTACAGAAGGAACGGATCCTCGTATTCTTGAGGCATCCTCTCGACTTTTGGCAAGTACCTTTCTGGCACCTATTCTGATCGGAAAGAAAGAAGAAGTAGAAAAGGTAGCAGAGGAAAGTGGTTTTAATATTCGTGGAGCTGAGATCATTGATCCGGAAAGTTATGAAGAAATGGATGCAATGGCAGAGGCTTTGTATGAAATTCGTAAATCTAAAGGTATGACACTGGAGCAGGCAAGAGAGACTTGTCTCCAGGCCAATTATTTTGGAACAATGCTGGTAAAAATGGGTAAAGCGGATGCACTTCTGGGAGGCGCTACCCTCGGTGGCCCCCCCCCCCACCCCCAACCCGACACAGTACGTCCGGCACTTCAGATCGTCAAGACAAAACCGGGCAAAAAGATCGTATCATCCTGCTTTATTCTGGTTCGTGAGTCAGCTACCGATGGAAATACAGTACTGGCAATGGGAGACTGTGCCATCAACATCAAGCCGACAGAAGATGAACTGGCTGAGATTGCAGTAGAATGTGCAGAATGTGCCAAGATATTCGGTATCGATCCGAAGGTTGGTTTCCTGAGTTATTCTACACTGGGATCTGGTAAAGGTGAAGATGTAGATAAGATGCGTGAGGCAGCAGCGAAAGCAAAGAAAATGGCACCGGAACTTCCTATCATCGGTGAAGTTCAGTTTGATGCAGCCGTTTCTCCTAGAGTTGCCCGCACAAAATGTCCGGACAGCAATGTGGCAGGTTCTGTCAATACATTTATCTTCCCTGATATTAATGCAGGAAATATTGGATATAAGATTGCCCAGAGACTGGGACATTTTGATGCATACGGTCCTATTATGCTTGGATTGAATGCACCGATCAATGACCTTTCCCGCGGATGTAATGCACAGGAAGTATATTCCATGGCTATTATTACCGCAGCTTTAGCATAGGGGGACTAGAACGGAAAGGGGAAATAGGATGATGAATATAACTGGCAAAGAGGGTCGTGCGGTCGCTGATAAGAGTGGCCGTATAGGCCCTTTAGATGGAATACGGGCAGTGGCTGTACTTATGGTAGTATGGTATCATTTCTGGCAGCAGTCCTGGCTTATGCCGGTTGCTGGACCGGTGAACCTGGACTGGATGCCCAGAAATGGTGCAATCTGTGTGGATCTCATGATCCTGCTGTCCGGGTTCTGTCTTTTTTTACCTTATGCAAGAAATATGTTCCGGGAGGGAAAAGACCCTTCGGCCGGACAGTTTTACCGCAAAAGGGCGGCTCGCATTATGCCCTCGTATTATGTATCGCTTTTGATCGTATTGGTTTGCTTTGCCATCCCTTTAGGCGAATACACCGGTGTTTCGGATATGCTTGGGGATCTGATCCCACATATCTTTTTTATCCATAACTGGTTTGGCGCATCCTTCCAGGCAACTCATTTAAATGGAGTGCTCTGGACAGTTGGTGTGATCGTCCAGTTTTATGTGGTATTTCCATTTTTGGCAAAGGCGTTTAAAAAACGGCCTATGGTTACATATTGGTGCATGACGGCAGTGGGACTTTTATCTTCCTGGATCATCAGCCACAACTTTGCCCAGATCGACCAGAGCCTGTTTGTAAACAACACATTTACCTTTGCTTCTGTGTATGCTAATGGTATGCTGGGAGCTTATGTGTATGCATCCATGGAAAGTAAACCGGAGAGAAGCCGTGGGGAGGCAGTTTTTTTCACGGCCATGTCTTTTACCAGTATATGGATCTATAAAATTCTGTGTGCCCACAGACAGAACTATGGACAGGGGCTGGAACAGAAGTGGCAGGTTGATTACAGGTATTTATTATCCCTGGTATTTCTGCTGTTTGTGATCAGCACGATTTTTGCCTGCAAATGGTATCAGAAGATATGGGACAATGCAGTTATGCGTTTTTTGGCGGCAATTTCTTTTAACTTATATATATGCCACCAGTATATCGCTGTAAAATTAAAAGAGTTCCATATTCCGTCCTGGGATGGTGCAGAGGAACCCAATGTAGTGGGAGATGCAGCATGGCAGTGGAAGTATACGATTTTGTGTATTATTGTATCTCTGGCTGTGGCGACGGCTATGACCTATCTGGTTGAGAAACCGGCGGCCCGCATGATTTTAAATAAAAAGAGAAAAATGGAGACAACGAATGATTAAAGATTTATTTCATAAAAACAGGCCGATTTATTCACTGGAAGTATTTCCGCCTAAGAAAGATGCAGATGTATCTGTTATTTATGATGCGCTGGATCAGTTTAAAACACTGCATCCGAGTTTTATCAGTGTAACTTACGGAGCAGGCGGTAATACGGCAGAGAATACGTTTGCCATTGCTTCTTATATTCAGAACCAGTGCGGCATTGAGGCACTGACCCACCTTACTTGTGCGGCGATTCCGGATGAGTTGTTTTTGGCCAATTTTCTGACCAATCTATACCGGAATGGTATACACAATCTGCTGGCGCTGAGAGGTGACCAGCCTCGTACGATGACAGATGAACAGTTTGCTGCAAGATACTACGATCATGCCTCAGATCTTACCAAGGCGGTAAAAAGTATGTATGATTTCAGTGTGGCAGGAGCCTGCTATCCGGAAGTTCACCAGGAGGCAGAGAATCTTCAGCAGGATGTGTCAAATCTGAAGATAAAAGTGGAGCAGGGGGTAGACTTTTTGATCACCCAGCTTTTCTATGACAACGAGTGTTTTTATCGTTTTCTGGAGGAAGTGCGCCGTCAGAATATTGAGGTGCCGGTTTTACCGGGACTTATGCCGATTACTTCCGCAGGACAGGTGAAGAATATTGTAGGTATGTCGGGAACGAAGATCCCGAAGAAATTGCAGGAATCTATTGACAAATATAAGGACTCGCCGGAAGACTTAAAGAAAGCCGGAATTGAGTTTACCAAGGAACAGATGGAAGGACTTTTGCAGCATGGAGTGGATGGAATCCACCTGTATTCCATGAACAAAGTAGAGATTGCCCGTGCTATCTACGAATAAGAAAAACAAAAAAAGGCATCTGCCGCCGGTACATCCGGTAAGGCAGGTGCCTTTTTGCTATAGGTAGTCTCGATAAAAGAGAAAAACTAGCGTCCGCAGCACTGTTTGTATTTTTTGCCGCTGCCACAAGGACATGGATCGTTTCGTCCTACCTTGCGGTTTGCATTGTGGATCGTGCCGGAATTTTTCTGCTCTTTATAAAGCTCTTTACGGCGCTCTTCTGACAGAAGATTGTCCCACTGAGGAAGGCTGTAGAGCCATTCGGCCTTGCAGTCAACCATGTTGTAGTATAATTTTTCCAGATCTATATCTAATTTGACAACCGTGTCTTTGTCCATTGTTTCAATCGGATTTTCCTCTTTCAGGCTGTCATTGATTCCATCCAGAAAACCAACCATCATGGAAAGTGGTACATCATATTTAGCAGCCAGAGCTTCTACAGAACCTTCTACTACCTCATCCGGGTTAGAGAGAAGTTTCTCATAAATTCCTTTTTCCAGAGTAAAATAGTTCTCCCAGAGTTTTTCGCCTTCTTTTGAATTTTGCATCTCTTCGCTATAAGCGTACTCACGCCAATCTTGTAATAAAGCCATATTTGTCCTC
>HF998314.1:0-888 GCA_000433735.1 Clostridium sp. CAG:167 | reverse complement strand
TGTAATATTACAAATAAATTTAATCAGCCATTAGACTATATCATAATTACACACAAAATGCAAAATATTATTGAATAAGAAAAACAAAGTTGTTCATACTATAGACAACGGCAGGAATTTCTCATCCCCCCTGAAGAATTCCTGTCAGGTTCTTTCCGACATTGATCCGGAGAGAAAACCTATCCTCCCCTTTTTGTAAATTGCCAGGTGGTTTGAAACTGCCTGGCAATGATTGTTTTATACGAGGATATTGTGTATACTGGAGAAAAAGAAAAGGAGGGACCTATATATGGAGATCCGCACGTTACAGCAAAAAGACCTGGAACAAATGTCTGTACTATATGAAGAACTGCTTCACGGAGAGAAGATGACTATGGAGCATATGGAGAAAATGTTTCGTAAAATTCAGAAAAGAAAAGATGTTACAGTACTGGTGGCGGCAGATGGTGACCGGTGTATGGGAACGGTTACGGCGGTTTTGTGTTATGGCCTGGATGGAACTTTTATGGTTGTAGAAAATGTAGTGGTTAGCAAAGCATGTCGGAGAAAAGGAGTAGGTAAAAGTCTGTTTGAAAAAATAGATGAACTGGCAGAGCAGAATAATTGTGGATATACGATTCTGGTTTCATCGGATTTTAGAAAAAAAGCTCATAAATTTTATGAGGACATGGGATATACAGATGGAGTAAAAGGATTTCGAAAAGTCTACAAATAGTAGAAGGACTACTTGGGAAACACTATATTTAGTACAAAGAGATGAATTGTCGAAAAAAGAAAAAATATTTTGAAAAAAGTGTTGACAAAACCAGATATGTTTGATAAGATAATACTCGCTGACGCACGAGAGATGCGAAAGCACAGAGGGTGAAAAACCCTGAGAACCTTGAT
>HF998313.1:21581-24487 GCA_000433735.1 Clostridium sp. CAG:167 | reverse complement strand
TGACTTCGTCATATTGGTTCATCCTCTAATACAACACGTACATGGCTGATACGGTAACTGCCACGGCAAAAGGGATCACTCCTTCGTCTCCCTGTACCTGAAGCTGATAATAAGGGCGCAGTTTCTTCGCCTGTATACAACCATACAAATACATGAAAAAATATCGAAAACGATATGACATATTCCGTCGCATCCACATTTTGCCCAGAGCCATCACAGCTCCTGTTGCTACAGCCCCTGCCATAATAGCAAGTAACTGCTGCCATGTGACAAAACTTCCGATCACGGAAAATAATTTGACATCCGAAGCACCAAGTGCCCGGATCAGATATAGAACACTGCATAGAATCATGGGAAGGATCACTCCCATGAGCCAGGGAACGGTTCCGAATATTCCCTGTGTGTACACCCGGCTGATAAGCCCGGTAACAAGAGCTGGTACGATCAGCCCATTAGAAACTTTATACCACTGTAAATCCATCAATGAGGCAAGGATCAGGATGAGGATCAGACTATCCTGTTCTGAAATAGCTTCACCTCCCAACTTGTGGTGTCACCAACGATAGCACATGCCCTCTAAGTTTGTCAACCACTTTTTTTATTTTTTTCTGCTTGTATATTTTTGCCAATTCCGGACTATATTGATAACAGAACATAAAATGACCGACGGCGAAAGGAGACCTTTATGAGAATAAAAAAAACAGACCCGGCCAGACACATCAAAGAGCAGCTTCTGGAAGAGATGAATCAACTGAACCAATCTCTTGAAACCGTCCACTCCAATTTTGAAAATGTGTCCGATCCGGATCTGATCGACTGTTATATTTACGAGATGAACGCCCTGTCATTTCGTTACAAATATCTTTTAAGACAAATTAAATCTTACGAAGCCTAAGCCTCAAATCCACGATTTGTCCCATTTCCCATGGCTGTGGTTTCATTGAGGCTGCCCGGTGGTCCATATGTAAGTCCGGCATAAATAGACTGTACATTCTGCATTACCGCCTCACGGTCATCCTGCTTTGCCACCTCTTTGAACGACGGAAGCAGCTGTTCCAGAATATCCATAGCATGATCAACTCGTTCTGGCTGGCGTAATGCGACACTCTGACATAATTCCCTGTAGGCGAAAATGTAAAGTTGTCTCAGATAATGAGAAATGGAATACTGCATATCCAGGCTGCGCATCAACTCATCCAGCATCCCTCTGGCACGCTCCAGTTCCTTTCTGGCTTCTTCTATCTTCTGGTCGCAGAGCGCTTTTTTCCCCTCTTTCATACTGGCAATGGCTGCTTCGTAGATCACTACCACCAGCTCACTGGGATTAGCCTGGGTCACCCGGGTTGCAAATTCCTGCAATACCTTTTTGTCCATATGTTATCTCCCTTTTCAAAAAAAGTTATCAGCCCTGCAGTAACTGAAGAATGGTCTGTGGCTGGTTGTTTGCCTGAGCCAGCATAGAGGTACCGGCCTGTACCAGCACACTGTACTGTGTATACTTGGTCATTTCCTCTGACATATCTACATCTTCGATACGGGAACATGCTTCTGTAAGGTTCTGATCCGTCGTATCAAGACTGCTGATGGCTGAATCCAGACGGTTCTGATAAGCACCCAGTTTGGAACGGATAGCGGAAATCTGGCTGATAGCGTCGTCAAACGCTGAAATTGCCTTTCCTGCTCCTTCTTTGGTACATACATTACAGTTCTGGATGTTTAACGCTTCTGCCGTTACCGGTGGAACAGAAATATCAATGGTCTGTCCTTCATTAGCACCAATCTGGATTGCTACATATCCTGCGTCTAACATAGTCATATTGGCGGTAGAACCAGCTGCTGCCTCAGACACATCAAAGATCATGTTAAATCCGTCACGGTCCGACACTTCTACACGGCCTCCGTCAATAAATATAGTGGCTGTATTGGAAAATCCGGAAGATGTATCCAGTGTCACCTTGGCATCCTGTCCCTGTACTTCCTGCGCACCGTTCACACCCAGTTTCGCCGCCAGATTGGCATTATCCGTGGTGATCTGGATCTTCTGGGATGCTCCGTACAAAACACTGGTAAAACTTAAGTTTACCGCATCGGAAAGATCACACTCTTTGCCGTCGTTTCCTACCGGCACAACATCAATATTCATCATTTCACAGCAATCACGGATGGTCGCATATACATCCTGATAGGTTTCACCCTGTTTTACCTTAATGATCTCGCCATTGATCTGGATACTTCCCTCATCATCCTTTGTCACAACATCATCCGGCTTAAAATTGATGCCGGCAGTGGTCATGGTTGCCTGAGTCGCTTCCTGATCTACGGAAAATTTATAAGTAGTCAACGGCACATCATCACTGGCTGACACAAGGCTCACGCCTACATTGTCGCATGACGACTGACGACAGCAGGTTCCATCTAACAAAGACATGGTGTTGTATTCTGTCTGGGAAGACAGACGGTCGATCTCATCCCGCAAAGAATCGATCTCTCTCTGCAGTGCTTTTTTATCTTCAATGGTATTGGTTTCGTTGGCTGCCTGCACAGATAATTCGCGGCATCTCTGAAGCATAGATTCAATCTCTGTCAACGCTCCCTCGGCTGTCTGGATAAAAGATACACCATCGGATCCATTCTGGGATGCCCGGTGCAGTCCCCGGATCTGGGCATGCATCTTCTGTGAGATGGCCAGCCCTGCTGCATCGTCTGCCGCCTTATTGATCCGGTATCCGGAAGACAGTCTGTTGGTACTGTCTGCAAATTTTTTCTGTACGCTGTTTAAGTTCAGATTCGCTCTGATGGCGTTAATGTTTGTATTAATTTTCATATTCTGTCTCATCCTTTCCTGCAATGTTTGTTATAAAACATTTTGCTACCTGGTACAAATCCCGGTTCTTCACTTCTCTTTT
>HF998313.1:16790-21534 GCA_000433735.1 Clostridium sp. CAG:167 | reverse complement strand
CCTGCTGCCCCGAATGAGACTTTCACCGTCCATAGTGAAACCATACTCTTCCAAATCCTTTTCAAACTTATCAAGAAGCTGCTGACAGGAGGCCAGCGCCTCTTCCTTCTGTGCCGTGACAAATCCCTTTATCCGCTTTCCATTGACACGGAATGTAGCATCTACGGTTCCAAGCACCTCCGACTGCATATGGATCTCCACGCTTCCCTTTTCCGTTTCTCCGGAACGAAGGGTAACACGGCAGCTGGTAATGCCCTGCTCTGTAAAGACAGGCACATCATATACCTGGCTTCTCCGCACGCTGGCGTAAAACGACACATTTCCTGCCATCCGGGCCAATGTCACAACACGATCATATGTTATATCGTCGGATTGTCTCTCTTTCTCAATAGAATCTGCCTGTTTTTCTTCGATTTTTTCGTATGTCTGCTCCAACGCCTCAGGATCGTCAAAATGTTCCAGCACTTCTTGGCTGTCCTCTTCCTGCCACAGATCATACTTTTTAATACTGTCTGAGAAAAATTCTCTGGCCGCTGCCATATTTGCCAATGTCGCCGGCATATCCATTTCCTCTAAAAATGCCTGCAATCCACTTTGCTCAGCCTCTGTCATCTGCCGGATCTGCTGCACCTGGTGGCTGTAAAATTCAGACATGTCTTCTCCCTGGGCCGCCTCTTCACAGGCTTCCAATGCCTGCTCCCAGGACATATTTTCCCCTGACAGCAAAACATCCGGTTCCAGATTCTTCTTTAACTGGCCGGCCAGAGAACGGTCGTATGCCGACAAAATCTGGTCTGAAATACTGGTTCCCTTTGTAGAAGCTGCTTCTACGGCTCCCTGCTCATCACTGATCTCCACATCCATTCCTCTGGCCCGTTTAGAACGGCTGGCAGACAACAGAGAGGCCAGATCCAGTTCCCTGCCTTCCTTTACTACCTGTCCGGTCAGGGCTCCGTCACTTTTCTCTATTTTATCCAAAAGGCGGAACACGCCAATCATACTGGTTCTTTCTTCCTCTGAAATATTACCCTTATGATCTAACTTCCACAGATATTTCTTAAAGGAAATATCCTGATCTACTACCTCATCATAGATTTCATTGATTTTTTCCTGCAGTTCATCCAGAGAACATTCCAGCGGATTTACCTGATCCTTCACCAGTCTGGCCACCACCTGAGGTTTCATCCGGTCTAACACCGCATTTACCTTGTCATCGTACTCTTTCATCTGCTCTACGCTCTCTTTGGTGATCTCACTCTGGTTGTAGCCAAGGATACGCACTGCTCTCTGGTTGCGTCCGGTGGTCTCTAATCCCAGATCTTCCAGAATCTCATTCACATTTCCAAACGCCTTGTTCAGACTGTCTCCCAGATCTCTCCGGACCTGGGTTCCTACTGCCTCATAAATCTGTCCGGCCTTTTCATACTGCTCTTTGTACGCTGCAGCAGTCTCACCTAAAACACCAAATTTCTCATCCGGTGTCTGGATTGAATCTGCCAGCCACTGAGCCGGTGCTGACAACACATTTTTTACTGTCCCCAGCGTGTCCGTTACCTGTGACACGGCTGCCGCACCAGGATCCATCCCCAGTTCTTCGGCAAACATCTGTCTGGCTTCTTTTTCCTGCTGCCGCAGATCTTCCACAACCTCCGAAAGGTGGGCCAGATCCAGATGAATCCCTCTGGCAGCCATACTCCGGGCTGCCTCTGCCGTCATAGACAGCCGGATCTCCTCTAACTGACGCTTGGCTGTGATAAAATCAGCCTCTGTCACATATACCTTTGACAATTCCTCGTCGGTAGTTGTCAAAAGTCCCTCTGCCATTTCCGCCGCTTCTTCTCTGGATGGCACCATAAGATCCGCCTGTCCCGGCAGTACACCATCTGCCATCTGATCCGTGATCCTGGCCAGAAGGGTCCCGCTGTCTAACTGTGTCAGCTCCTGGATCCGGTTCATTTTCACAATATTTTCTGCCGTTACCGGCAGGCCCTGCTCATACAGCCACCGAGCCTGCTTTTTATTGTCCTCTGACACATCCAGACCTGCCTCCTGCAGAATCGAATCTACCTGCTCCTGTACCTGTTCATATCCCTCTACCGGTATCTCCGGCCCCTGACTGCCGGTGTACTGACTTTTCTGCATCTGTTCCGGTGTGAGAGGATAATTTCCTCCAATTAAAAAATTCATCCCAGATCTGCTTATATTCTGGCTCTCCAATGCCAGCCCATAAGCATCCATAACCAGAGAGACATTGTCACTGACTACCGGCAGTCCGCTGGAAGCAAGCTGGCTCTCGATCTGATGCACCATGGCATCCTCTTCCGTCTGGGCCTGTATCTCTTCCTGCTTCGCAACCTGCCTGTCCACTGCCTCTCTCTGATCCTCCCGCTGGCTTTTTACCCTGCGGAGAGTTCTTTCAACCTGAGATGAAGTATACTGCTCTAAGGGTGTCTCTTCATCTGCTACATCTTTTGCATCCTCCCCGGTCATGCACCGGTTGATAAAATCCGAAGGAGACATTTCCGTAGCTTCCCAGACATCCTTATCCTCTGTATTCAATTGTCTGGCCTGCGCCTCTGTATAAGTTGCACTTTCCTTACTTCTGCCTGGGGCACAATCCTTTGATAAATCTGCTTTTACTGCAGAAACACTGCCATCCTTGGCATCTGATCCAGCCACACCGGCGTCCTTTGGTGCCGGTACATTCTGCAAAGAAAGGGAAATTTTATTATTCTGTATGATCATAATTTCACGCTCACTTTCCCGTTTTCTATGGTATATTTCGGCAAAAGAACATGAAATCTTTACTATTTCTCCTGATATTGTGCCAGCAGTTCCCGATCCAGTTTGATACGGTTGTCCATGGTCTTCATAACATCCTTAATCTGTATGTCCTCTCCTGTAACAGCGAGATCATACAGTACATTGTCACGGAAACCAAGCACGATAGGACGGAAAATATCTTCCTCATTAGCCCGGATAACAAGACCTTTTTCTCCATTGGTCAGTTCTACGCACACACTCGGATACAGTATGTTGATTGCCTTAATCAATGCATTTACAATGGATGGTTCATACTGGTCACCCTTTGACAGCAGTTCCCGGATCGCCTTCACTTCGGAAGTAGGTTCTGTATGGGATTTCATTGCCGTCATACGGTCGTAGGAATCAGCAATGTACAAAATATTTGCCTCCACATTGGCCAGCATGGCATCCGAAAATCCCTGTTCTTCATTGCAGTACAGATTCTGCATATGATTCACGATCCGTACAATGCTCTCATCCAGATCTATACTCTTATTAAGAATCTCCTGGGTGCTGTTGCGGATAGCTTCTTTCTGATTCTGCTCCAGCACATCCCCATTCATAATGCCGGGATGCTCCATCACACCGATGTCATGAAGAACGGCCGCCTTGATCAGATTGCGCATACTTCCCTGTGGAAGATCCATGTGGCCGCCGATCAGTGCCGACAAAATGGCTACATTCATAGAATGTTTGTAAATAAAGTCATCCGTACTCCGCAGACTCTGGACAAAATTGATCCGATGGTCCAGTGACGCAAAATTCTTCATCACAAGGCCACAAAGCCACTCCATGCCTTTATCTTTTTTACCTTCACAGATCAGTCCCATATCCTCTCGGATGCTAAATACCGCCATAGCCTGAAAACGCTCAAACATGATATCATCATCCGTCAGCGGCGGCAACGGCTCTGCCGGTTCCAGTATGTACAGGCCTAACAGTCCAAAGTTTCGTATAGCGTAGATCGCCTGCATATTTAATTTTGTATCCCGGTCGTGGAGCAACACTCCGTTTTTATTGTAAATCGGCTTGCCCAGTCTCATACCGGGCCGCAGATCATCAACTTTAACAAATAACAATAATACCCCTCCTGTCTCAATTCCGTCACATATTTATGTTATCTTTTATTTAATAATAACAATAAAAAGGTTGAATGGCAACCGTTTTTCATATATGTTTTCTAATTGCAATCGTATGTAAAAAAAGTGAGGTCCTGAATATGAAACAAACAATACTATCTGTCATACTGTCTTTTTCTCTGGCAGTTATGACTCCCGGCGCAGTGGAAATAGCCAAGGCAGAGACTGTCCCATCGGAAAAACAGGCCACGGTCTCCCTGGAAAATGTCTCTTACGAAGAGGGAAGTGTCATCGTCACCCTGGCTTCTCCGGATGAGACACCTCTCACCAAAGAGGGCACCACATCCTTTGACAAGCACATCCGGGTAGAAGATTCCTATGACTTTGGAGACGCCTCTGTTCTTGGCGCCACAAAAAAATCCAGACAATTTTTCTCTGACAAAACCTTTACGGTCTCCCAGGTTACTTCAGATGAGTATTCCACCGAAGAATTGATGGACCGGCTGGAAGACAATGCCTATGTAGTAAATGTAGAACCAGACTATCACATGTATAAAATGGGTTCCACCAACGACACCTTATCTGATGCCCAGTGGGATCTGGATGGCGGGGGACTTTTCTCCGGCAGTACCAAGGGCATCCAATATTCCAAGGCCTCACAGACCACGGCTGCAGACACCCCGGTGGTAGCAGTCGTAGATACCGGGGTGGATTACACCCACGAAGATCTGGCTTCCAAAATGTGGAGAAACCCTTACACATCGGTTCTTCCGGGCACATACGGTTATGATTTCGGAGACAATGACAGCGATCCTATGGACACAGATGAAGACAGCCACGGCACCCATTGTGCCGGTACT
>HF998313.1:0-16756 GCA_000433735.1 Clostridium sp. CAG:167 | reverse complement strand
CAGCAAGGGAATCGCCGGTGTGGCGGGCTCCGTAAAGATCATGGCACTGAAAATATTCGATTCCAAAGAATCAGCCAATCTATCCTATATCATATCTGCTTTTAACTACATCTACATGGCTCAGCAGTTAGGAGTAAACATTACTGCTGTCAACTGTTCCTGGGGCGGATCTCCTTCCAGTTCTACCCTGCAGGCCCTTGTGAACAAAATCGGTTCTGCCGGTGCCTTGTTTGTATTTGCATCCGGTAATGACGGCATAGACCATGACGATGTTATGCAGCAGAATGTATGCCCTTATGACCTGTACAGTCCTTATGCCGTCGTGGTAGGCGCTTCTACCACAAGCGACACCAAGGCTAATTTTTCCGATTATGGCAGATCTACCGTGGATCTTTTTGCTCCCGGCCAGAAGATTGTTTCTTCCGTAGCTGCAGATACATTTTTCCCGGCTCTTTACTCCTCCCAGAAGCAAAAAGAGATCACAACCTATACAAACAACTGCGACGCAGATGATGCACTGTTAGTAACATCCGAGTACATTGGGAAAAGAGACACCCAGATATACGATGTCTCCGTATCACACAGTAGTTTTGACTACTTTGACCAGACTGGCAGCGGCAGTGCCAAAGTCTCCTTCCAGGCATCTTCCCACGGCCGTTCCGCCCTGCATTTATACCTGGATGTGACAGACCTGGATCTATCCTCGGATGCTTCTTATTATCTGGCATATGATCTGGGTGTGGAAAAAGGCGATTCCCTGTCCTGGGAGCACACTTTCCTCAAAAGAAACGGAAGCAGCATCATTACCTACAATGGCAGAAAATACCTGAGTGTTGTGAACCTGGAGGGCACCCTTAGCAGTTATTCTAATCTGTATTTTGACAACCTGGCCATCTCCAAGGCGAACCCGGCTACCAGTACCTTTGGCAAATACAACTGCTACAGCGGTACTTCCATGGCCGCTCCGGTTGTATCCGGTGCTATCGCCGTTCTTGCCGGTGCTGTGTCATCTGATTCCGCCATTACCCGCCGCCAGCGTCTGATGCAGTGCGTCCGCACCACTCAGGCTCTTAGCAGTGTATGTAAAACCGGCGGCATCCTGGATCTCAGCAAACTGAGCACCGTAACTGCCTCCACCACTTCCAGCAAAAATTCCGGAACTACTTCCAGGGCTGGTTCTACTTCCTCCACCACGAAAAAAGTTTTGGTAAAGAAAGTAAAACTTAACAAGAAAAAGGCGACTCTCAAGTACAAAAAAACTTTGAAACTGAAAGCCACCGTCACTCCTAAAAATGCTACAAACAAAAAAGTAAAATGGTATGTTTCCAATAAAAAATATGCCACTGTCTCTTCCAAAGGTGTTGTAAAAGCCAAGAAAAAAGGCATTGGCCACACCGTCCGGGTCTATGCAAAAGCCAAGGACAGATCCAAGAAAAAGGCAAGCTGCAAAGTCAAGATCAAGAAAAAATGATCCCTATCGCACACCTACTAAAAGCACAGAGGCAATCGCTCCCACAAAGGTAGCAAACAGTGCCCCTGCCAGTGTATATCTGGTTTTAGTGACTTTGGCAGTCATGAAATATACGCTCATGGTATAAAAAATCGTCTCGGAACAACTCATGAGAACCGATGACAGGGTTCCCAGATAGGAATCCGTTCCGTAGGTTTTATAAATATCCAGCAAAAGTCCGGTAGCCGCCGAAGAAGAAAACATTTTCACAATAAACAGAGGCAGTAATTCTCCCGGAAAATGGAACAATTTAACAACCGGCGCCAGAATGGCTGCCAGATAATCCATAGCCAGAGATTCCCGTAGAATGCCAACTCCGATCATTAATCCGATCAGAGTTGGCATTATTTTGTATACCGTCAAAAAACCATCTTTCGCCCCCTCAATAAATTCATCAAACACATCTACTTTTTTGAACATACCATAAGCAACCACCAAAACGATCACCAGCGGGATCATACAGTCCGACAGAAAATACAGTATATTCATAGGCCTTTCCTCCCTGCCAGGATTCTGGCGGATGTGGCAAAAAGAACCCCTGCTGCCACAGAAATAAGTGTGGCTGCCAGTCCCATTCCCAGAATGGAAGTGGGAGATACCGAACCATACTGGCTGCGGTATGCAATGATATTTACAGGGATCAGCTGAAGGGAAGAAATATTTATGATCAGAAATGTACACATATCGGTACTGGCCCTGTGGCTTCCGTGATTTAACTGTGCCAGCTGCTCCATAGCTTTTAATCCCATGGGTGTGGCTGCCCAGCCCAGACCCAGCACATTGCTGATAATATTAGCGGCTATATATTCATTGGCAGGGTGATCTCCCGGAACAGTGGGAAATAAAAAAGCAAGGACCGGCCGCAGACCCTTAGTGAGCCTGTCAATGATCCCTGCTTTTTTAGCAATATTCATCAATCCTGTCCACATGGACATGACCCCCAGCATGGTAATACAAAGCATTACCGCATCTTTGGAAGAATCAATGGCTGCTGTGCCGACACTTCCAATGCGTCCGTTACACGCTGCCACCAAAATTCCCACAAGGATCATAATCCCCCATAATTTGTTGAGCATAGAAAACATCCTTTCCATTTCTCTCCTTACTATGGGTATGCCAGAACTTTCTCATTTATTCTTTATTTACAATATTTCTGGATGGTAGACCAGGTCGCCGGCCGCTCGCATCCAAGTTTCCAGAATGCAAAACCAGCCACTTTCTGTTTAGCCACCTCATCCATCTTTTTGCCAAGAGAAGTCTCTTCCTCCAGCCAGATCTTATAAGTATAGCCACCGTCTTTATACTGGGCAAAATACTGTCCTGTGGTGTCATCCCATTTGGCTGTCGTATCGTGGGACTTAAGAATGGTCTCTGCCGCACTCATTCCGTAAGCCTGGGAAGTCGGTTTACCTCCCTTTGACTTAGATTCCTTCCAAAGCCTTGTGTAGAATGGCAGTGCAGCCACAACACGCTCTTTAGGAACGCTGGCAACCATGGATGCCACACCGTTTTTCACAAATTCCAGAGAAGAGACCGAACCGCTTTCCTCACTCCCCTGATAATGCTCATCATATGCCATAAGGATCACATAATCCACCACTTTTCCCTGCTCTTTAATGTTGTAAAAAGCATTGTGGGCTGCCGGTGTATAATTATCTACCGATATAACCAGTTCATTAATGTGTGCTTTAATGGTCAATTCCCGCAGAAATTCCAGATACGCCGCCGCATTATCTTTCGTCACATGCTCAAAGTCAATATTGATACCGTCCAGATCATACTGGATCGCTTTTCCTACCAGACCATTGATCAGCTTGGTACGGCTGGTGGTAGAACCAAGAACCTGGCTCAATTTGATGCCTTTCTTAAAGTCGTCCACAAGTCCCCATACCTTTTTACCGGCACCATGAGCCTGAGCCACATACCCGCTGTCTGCCAGTGAGGTAAAATTACCCTCATTGTCACTGAGCGAGAACCAGGTCGGTGCGATCACATTCATGGCTCCTGCCGAGGAAATCCCCGAATAAATCGCTTTACTGCTCTGCTCCGTAGTAACCTGATGCCAGCCTAAGCACACTGTCTTTGTTCCGGCTGTCTGCTGTTTAAAACTTTCCGGCTCCGAATCAAATTCCCAGGTTCCTTCCTTTTTCTGGGTCAGACGATCGGTCGGCACATATCCAGTGATGCCGTCTTCTGTGGTAACAGCAGTGTAACCATTTTCCTCTTTGGTCTTTGTTTCTACCAGAACCTTGGCTCCTTCCGATACCTCAACCCAGTAAGGATACCGCTTGCCCGGTCCCGTACGAAGATCCGTATCTTTAGAAAGCACCGCAAATGTGTGAGTCTTGTCCCGGTCCGTCATAACAACCATACGGGAAGGATTTGAATACTCCTGGATATAATTGGAACTGTGTTCTTTAATAAAACTAAGGGATACATAATAAGTCTTGTCTATCTTACGCAGAACCGGTTCCTGCGTCTCCTTTGTATCCTTTCCCAATGTGTACGATGCCGCATTTTCTCTGGCCTGTATCACTCCCTGGCTGGTCGTGTAAGCCAGAACACCTTCCAACCGGTCCACAAAAATACGGTTGTCCAGATAAGCAGACGCCATATCTGCCGGTACATAGGTATATCCATCTGCCTTGATAGCCTTTTCATCCTGCAATTCATCATCAATCAGCACCGCTTCCTCGCCGGCCTTCAGCTCAAACAGTTTGTTCAGATTGGCCTGTACATGGCTTGGTGCTACCTTTTTGTAAATAACAATTGCAATCAGGGCCATAACAAGCAAAATCGCAATCACAAATGCAATCCATACTACTTTTTTTCGTTTGCCCATTTCGCATCTCCTTTTCGTACTATACAAAACGCCTTTCTTACAGTGCTTCCTTGATTGCCTTCAACAACTCATCATAAGTGTCAAAAGCAGGATACTGTGGATAATCCTTCTTGATCTGCTCTGTACTGCGGAACAAAAATCCTGCCTTGCTGGCCTCGATCATTCCCAGATCATTGAAACTGTCGCCGCTGGCAATAGTCTCAAATCCACAGGACTGCAGTGCCTTTACGGTTGTGTATTTGCTCTTTTCACAGCGCATTCTAAATCCGGTTACTTCTCCATTTTCAGCCACTTCCAGTTCATTACAGAAAATCGTCGGCCAGCCCAGTTTCTTCATCAGCGGGGCAGCAAACTGTGTGAATGTGTCACTGATAATGATCACCTGAGTGAGAGAACGAAGTTCATCCAAAAACTCTTTGGCACCCGGCATCGGATCAATAGTCGCAATGGTATCCTGGATTTCTTTCAGACCCAGTCCATGCTCCTTCAAAATACCGATACGGTAATTCATTAATTTATCATAATCCGGTTCGTCTCTTGTTGTCTTTTTCAACTCAGGGATTCCTGTCGCCTCTGCAAATGCGATCCAGATCTCCGGTACAAGAACGCCTTCCAAATCCAAACATACAATTTCCATCTTCTTTTCCTCCATATTCCTTTTTCTATTACTATATCAATTACCGTTCCATTTTGCAAGAAAATCCAAGGAGCTTCCTGGCATTCTCTCCCAGTATTTTTTCTTTTTCCTCTCCTGTGAGATCCGTATGCAGGATCCATTCCTTGGACTGCTTCTGGTCACACCACGGACTATCCGTGCCAAACAAGATCCGGTCCGCACCGTGATCCCGGACCATTCTGGTAAAACGCTCCTTATTCAGAAGCCCCTGTACCCCCTCCAGACAATCAATGGAAAAAGAAGTATCCAGGTACACATTCCTGCCAATAAGAAGTTCTTCTACCTCATCCCATAAGGTCCATCCCCCCATGTGGGCAACGATCAATTTGTCGGTCCCGGTATCTTGTAACACCTTTACCGTACGGGCCGGCGTACAGCGAATGGGATCCGGCAGTCCAATATCGATCCCTCCATGTACCACTGTATAAAGCCCCAGTTCTGTGGCCTTATCAACGATGCGCTCCATGCGGATATCATCAAAAAAAGTCCCCTGATAATCCGGGTGCAGCTTGATGCCCCGCACATCATGGTCTGCCAGCCAGGACAGTACCTCTTTATAATCAGGTGTGTCGGGATGAATGGCACCAAAAGAGAGCAAACCTGTCTCCCCGGCACATTCATTGGCCGCTACTGCCTCCTGATTCATTTTATCCACCTGTTTTACAGAAGTCGCAACGGGCAAGAGCAGGGAATAATCAACCCCTGCTCTTTTCATTGACTCCTGCAAACCTGATTTCATCCCGTTGCTCTGAGCCGGAATGTCCGCCGCTTTGGACAGTTTTTCCACCGCTCTTTTCGCAATCTTTTCGGGATAAACATGGGTATGCATATCTATTATCATTTTTTGCCTCCTGTGGGATATTCCTATATCAGATGGAATATCCAGTCAAAAATGCCTCTTTATTTATGTCAACGGTCTTTGGCGGCACTGTTTTTTCAATGACTTCCAGCCACTGCTCTTTCGGAAAATCCATGCTTTTGGCTGCTACACCAATGATAATGGTATTAAACACTCTTGCATTGCCAAGTTTTTTGGCCTCTGCCATGGCGTCCACGGAAACCACTTTGAAACGCTCTGATAAAGTCTCCAGGATCTTCTCCGGATACTCCATAGCTCCAGTCACAACGGTCATAGGATCCATGCGCTGGTCATTGACGATCAGTACGCCGTCTTTCTTCAAAAAGTGAGCATAACGCATGGCTTCCAGTTTTTCAAAGGCGATCAGCACATCTGCCTGCCCCTCTTCTACAATAGGCTCGTAAACCTTTTCTCCGTAGCGGACAAAGGTAACTACACTGCCACCACGCTGTGCCATACCATGTACTTCGCTTAATTTTACATCGTATCCTGCCTCCTGGATGATACCGCCCAGAACACGGCTTGTAAGGAGTGTACCCTGACCACCTACACCTACTATCATAATATTTTTCGTCTTCATGTCGTTACCCCCTACTTCTCGTATTTCTCAATGGCATCAAATTTGCACAACTGTTTACACAGACCACAACCGTTACACATCGTCTCATCAATGGCAATGGTTCCATCCTCGTTCTTGGTCAACGCCGGACAGCCAGGCTTTAAGCACATGCCGCATTTCTTACATTTTTCACTAAGAGGACGACATTTATACGGGAATTTTACCCCTTTCAAAAGCGCACATGGAGCGCAGGCAATGATAACGGAAACTTCGTCTTTTGCCACTTCTTCCTTGATGGTCTTTTCCATAGCCTCAATGTCAAACGCGTCTACCTCGGTCACACTGTTGATACCCATTGCCTTGCATATCTTGTAAATGCTGATAGCAGGCACTTCCTGTCCTTTCAGTGTCTTGCCGGTAGCTGCGTGATCCTGGTGTCCTGTCATTCCGGTGGTGGAGTTATCCATAATGATAACGGTTCCGGTTCCCTGGTTGTACACCATGTTCATCAGGGAATTGATGCCGGTATGCATAAAGGTAGAATCTCCGATGACCGCTACCCAGTTTTTGATATAATCTTTTCCTTTGGCCTTTTCCATACCGTGAAGGCTGGAAATACTGGCTCCCATACAGATCGTTGTATCAATGACATTTAACGGTGCCACCGCTCCCAGCGTATAACATCCAATGTCGCCGGCAGCGTGGATCTTTAATTTATTCAAAACAGAAAATGTGCTTCGATGCGGACAACCCGGACACAAGATCGGCGGACGAGCCGGCAGATTGTCATATCCTTCTGCCTCTACCTTTTCACCCAGCACTTTCTCACGGAGAAGGTTGGCACTATATTCGCCCTGTCTGGTGAAAAGTTCTTTTCCCTGACAAGGAATCCCCCAGGCCCGTACCTGTTCCTCGATCACAGGCTCCAGTTCCTCAAAAATGTAAAGTTTATCAACTTTCGATGCAAATTCTTCAATCATTTTCTTTGGCAGAGGATGAACCATACCCAGTTTCAGAACAGAGGCCTCCGGACATACTTCTTTTACATACTGATATGGGATACCACTGGTAATAAATCCAATCTTGGTATCATTCATCTCAACCCGGTTAATGGCAAAATCACAACTGTCCTCTTCCAATTTTTTCATGCGTTCTTCTACCCAGAGGTGGCGTTTTTTCGCCATACCAGGCATCATAACATTCTTCGCCGCATTTCTCTCATAAGGAATATCATCCTTTTCCACACGCTCTCCCAATGTAACCGGTCCCTGGGAATGAGCCAGTCTGGTAGTAGTACGGAGGATAACCGGTGTATCATAAGTCTCACTGATACAGTAAGCCTCTTTTACAAAGTCTTTGGCTTCCTGACTGTCAGAAGGCTCCAGCACCGGTACGATGGCTGCTCTTGCTACCGCTCTGGTATCCTGCTCATTCTGGGAACTGTAAAGTCCCGGATCATCTGCTACCACGATCATCAGACCTCCGGTAGCTCCTATGTAAGAAGCTGTATACAGTGGATCGCTGGCCACATTCAGTCCTACATGTTTCATGGAAGACATCGCCCGTACACCACTGATGGACGCTCCGATGGCCACTTCGGTTGCTACTTTTTCATTCGGTGACCACTCTGCATATATTTCATCGTATTGTACAATATTTTCACTGATCTCAGTACTTGGTGTACCGGGATAAGCTGCCGAAACCTTCACTCCGGCCTCATAGGCACCACGAGCAATGGCTTCATTACCAAGCATAATTTTTGTTTCACTCATGTTTCTTTATACCTCCATTTTTTCCTGCCTTATATTGTAACACATATTTTGCCCTAATGGGAAATTTTTTCAATATCTGAGGCTGTTTACCGGATCTTGTCTACCCCTTTCTGAATTTTTTCACCCAGGAAATCGCTGAGACGCCTTATGCCAAACAGATCAAACAGGTTGATACGGATCCGGTCTGTCAAAGTTCCTATGATCCAGATTCCCAAAACAGTAGCAAGGATCGCTCCCACCATCTGACCCGGATTCAGGATCAGATACCCCACAAACATATTTTCCATACAAAGTTCGATCATCAAAGGCTCTTCGTGGAGAAGATACACGCCAAAAGAAGCCGGTGCCAGATAACCAATAATCTTTCTGGCCATTTTTCCGCATCGTATATTCACAAAGATCAGAAACAGGCACACACCGCTGAGTACAATCGTGGGTGATGTATAACTAATAAGATAATCGTATAAGATCGGCTGGTTTTCCCCTCTTGGTATATGATACTGCACTCCCACCTTCACCAGCCAGGTGACCAGTATGCAGACCAGATATCCCAGGAATTTTCTGCCTCCCTTTCCCGGAAAAGTAGTGTTATATTTCTTAATATAGCCTCCCACCAGGTACAACACTGCCAGCCAGAGAAAACTATATCCGCTGCTGGTCCGTGGAAAATCTTCGTAGAACAAAGTCGGCAGGATGGAAAATATAAGACACAAAAAGAATAAAAGCCTCTTTAACTCCGCTCTGTCCAGCCGCTCCAGCATCATGTTCAAAAACGGTATGAAAAAGGCGAGACAAAAATACGCCGTAAAATACCAATATGTATTGTAGGCAAAAGGAAACAGCAGTTCCCGTTTCCCTTTCAGATTTACCAGTTCCGGTCGGTAAATGTAAAATATAATCGTAGTAGGCACCGTGTAAAAAAGCACCTGAAAGTACAAATATACAAGACCGGAATACTTATACTTCCGCCCATACCCTACATAACCGGATATCATGGCGTAGATATTTACCGCACTGTAGGCTCCGATCTCCAGAAGCCAGGCCGTCTCACTTTTTACCGTCAGCGGATCCGATCCATCCAGTATTCCTCCCTGCCCAAGCACATGAAGAAGAACTACCATCATCATAGAAACGATCCGAAGCAGGTCAATTCCATAATTTCGTTCTTCCATGGAACTTAATCTAAATTCCTGCATATTACAACTCCTCTTTGCATAACTATTCCCTATTGTACCATATTTCGACAAACACAGCAAATTACAGGTATGAAAAAAGCTGCCAAACGGCAGCTTTTTAGGGAGAAGAGTTGTGAATTCCGGGTTCTGACACCGAAATCCATTTATATCAAATATTAGAAACTAGCATAATTTACCATGATTTCCCGTAATAGAGAAAATCACCCACTCTGCTATGTTGGTAGCGTGATCGCCAATGCGTTCAAAATACTTGGCTACCATAAGCAGATCGGTAGCAGGTTCACCCAGGTTCGGATCCTTGTGGATCAGATGAATGATATCCTCTCTGGATTTGCAGAAAAGTTCATCCACTACATCATCATGTTCGATGACTTTTTCCGCCTTTTTCTTGTCTTTTTCCACATAGGCTTCGATGCTCTTTACTACCATATAAGTAGTCTCTGTAGCCATTTTCTGTATATGGCGCAGACCTTCTTTGTATCCGGTGCGGGCCAGATGGATGGTCACATCCGCAATGTCCGCCGCATTGTCACCGATCCTCTCCATATCGGTTACCATCTTCAGTGCCGCCGAGATTACTCGAAGATCTCTGGCCACCGGCTGCTGGGACAAAAGAAGTTTAAAACAAAGGTTCTCAATCTTTCTTTCGATATCATTGATCCCCTCGTCTGCTTCCACGGCATTTTTTGCCTTTTCCACATCCAGGGTCTGCAACGCATCAATGGCCCGTTCAATGGCCTTGGAAATGTCATTGCCCATCTGGATCATGTTGGCGTTCAATTCCTCTAACTGTCTGTCAAAACGATTTCTCATATCAACCAAACCTCCCCGTTATGTAATCTTCTGTTCTCTTGTCTTTCGGCACAGAAAACAGGGTTTCTGTATCTGCCATCTCAATCACTTCACCCAGCAGGAAAAAGACTGTTTTGTCTGATACTCTGGTAGCCTGCTGCATGTTATGGGTTACCATGACGATGGTATATTTTTCCTTTAATTCCAGTACCAGATCCTCAATCTTGGATGTAGAAATAGGGTCCAGGGCGCTGGTAGGCTCATCCATCAGGATCACCTCCGGCTCTACCGCCAGTGCCCTGGCAATGCACAGTCTCTGCTGCTGTCCGCCGGAAAGTCCCAAGGCACTCTTTTTGAGACGGTCTTTCAACTCATCCCAAATCGCCGCCTGTTTCAGGGACCGCTCCACGATCTCATCCAGTTTGGCTCTGGAACGGATGCCATGGGTTCTTGGTCCGTAGGCAATGTTGTCGTACACACTCATTGGAAACGGATTCGGATTCTGGAACACCATGCCTACTCTTTTTCTCAACAGGTTCACATCAATATTTCCATATATATCTTCACCGTCCAGCTCGATCTTTCCTGTGATACGGCATCCATCTACCAGATCATTCATACGGTTTAAGGATTTCAGAAAAGTAGATTTACCACAGCCGGAAGGCCCGATAAACGCTGTTATTTCATTGGCCTGAATCTCCATATTGATGTCCTTCAATGCATGAAAGTCACCATAATAAAGATTCATGTTGCCGATATTAAATTTGCTCATGATTCTTCTCCCCTTTATTTCTTAGCAAACTTGCCTGCCAGCACATTTGACAGGGCATTAATTCCAATTACCATTAAAAGCAGGACCACCGCTGTCGCAAATGCGGCATCTGTGTGAAGTCCCTCATTGGACAGCCGGTACATATGAACCGACAAGGTACGGGCCGAGCTGAATATGTTGCTTGGTATCTTGGCCATAGTTCCTGCGGTATAGATCAGTGCCGCTGTCTCTCCAACAATTCTCCCTGTTGCCAAAATGATACCGGATAAAATTCCCGGAACTGCACTTGGCAAAACAATCACAAACACCGTCCTCAGCTTTCCGGCACCCAGTCCAAAACTTCCTTCACGGAATGATTTGGGAACTGCCATCAATGCCTCTTCCGTTGTCCGCATAATAACCGGCAATACCATGATCGCCAGGGTCATAGCACCGGATAAAAGTGAGTAATCCCATTTACAATAGCCCACAAAAAACAGCATACCGAACAAACCATATACAATGGATGGGATTCCTGTCAGTGTCTCTGCCATTACTCTTACAATAGCGATGAGACGGCTGCCATTTTTGGCATATTCTACCAGATAAATCGCAGCAAACACGCCTAACGGCACAGCCACCAGCAAAGTCAGGGCTGTCATCAAAAGAGTGTTGATAATGGACGGCATCATAGATACATTGTCCGATGTATATGTAAATGCAAACAACTGCGGTGTCAGATACGGAATTCCTCGTACCAGTACATAGATCACAAGAAATCCCAGCACTCCTACGGTAATAACAGCGGCGGCAATGGTCAGAAGAAATACCACCATGGAACCCGGATGTTTTTTCAAGGTGCTCATTCTCTGCTTGAGAGATACTCGATTGATCTCCATTTAGTCCACCGCCTTTCGCTTCAAGATTGAAAACAATAAGTTGATAATTAAAATAAAGATAAATAATACAACACCGGTAGCGATCAGTGCTTCACGGTGAAAATCCGTTGCATATCCCATCTCGATGACGATATTGGCTGTCATGGTGCGGACACCTTTGAGAATACTGGTTGGGATCCTTGCCTGGTTGCCGGCTACCATGATCACGGCCATGGTCTCGCCGATGGCTCTGCCCACACCCAGGATCACACCTGCCGTGATACCGGATTTTGCAGCCGGTACAATGGTCCGGTACACACTTCGTTCGTGGGTTGCTCCCAGCGCCAGTGCTCCCTCATAGTATTTATTTGGCACCGCCTGCAAAGCGGATTCCGATGTTTCGATAATGGTTGGCAGGATCATGATCCCCAACAGCACCGATGCTGTCAGGATACTGCTGCCGCTTCCGCCGAACAAATCCTGTGTCAGCGGAACCAACACACACAATCCAAAGAAACCATACACAACCGACGGGATTCCTGCCAGCAGATCCACGCCTGCCTTTAACGGCTTATACAGCCGCTTCGGACAAAATCTTGCCAGAAAGACAGCTGTCAGAATACCGATGGGAACTCCAATGACCAACGCTCCTGCCGTCACATACACACTTCCCAGAATCATAGGAAGGATTCCAAACTTATCGCTGGAAGCCTTCCATGTTGTTCCCCCAAGAAATTCAAACAATCCGATCTTTTGGATTGCCGGAACTCCGTTTACGAAAAGGAAGAGGCAGATCAGTGCTACCGCAAGAATGGATACACAAGCCGTCATCAAAAAGACAACTTTCATTACCTTCTCTTTCATAAGGAGTCCTCCCTTTTATTTAACCTCGCCCCAAGTTGTGATCTTGCCACGGTAGATGTTGTTGACCTGATCCTTGGTAAGGTTGTCGATGCTGTTTTCCTTGTTTACTACTACGGTAATACCATCTTTTGCAATGACTGTTGCTTTCAATCCGGCAGATGTTTCACTGTCTTTGAGATCACGGGATGCCATACCGATGTCACAAGTCTTTGCAATAGCATTCTTCATACCGGTTGTAGAATCACTTTCCTGTAGTTCTACATCAGCACCTGTGTTTACCTTCTTGTAAGCTTCCATCAGTTTTTCCATAACCGGTGATACAGAAGAAGAACCTGCTACTACGATCTTTCCTTTCGCTCCGTTGCTCTTAAATGCACCGGCATCGGATGCTTTTATATAGCCGTTTTCCTCTACGATCTTCTGTCCGTCTTCACTGAGGATGTAGTTGATAAAATCCTGTGTTACCTCACTTGGTGTACCGTTGGTGGCGATGTTAAACGGACGGGAAATAGCATATTTTCCGTTGTTGATATTGTCTACGGTTGCCTCTACACCATCGATCTTTACTGCTTTTACTGTGTCGTTCAAAGATCCCAGTGAGCAGTAACCAATGGCATTTTTATTACCTGCTACCGTCGTCATTACTACTTCGGTACTGCTGGTAATAGTCGCATCCTCTGTTGTCATATCTGTCTTTTCGCCTTTGTCGTCTTCATCCTGAACGCCGAACAATTCTACGAAAGCGCCTCGAGTACCGGATCCGTCTTCACGGGATACTACTGTGATCTCTGCATCATCTGCTCCTGCTGTGTCTGAAGATGAACCGCCGCATCCTGTTAATAATCCTGCTGTCAGTACGCCACATGCAAGCATGGCCAAAACTCTTCTCTTTGTCATAACTAAATTCCTCCTAAAAATTGTTTTTGTTTTTCTTTCTTTTTTTGTTTACAAGACCAATCTTAGACAAGTTATGTAAAATCTAAAACCTCCGTTATGTAAAATCAAAGTAAAAAGTTTGGGTAACAAAAAAGCCACTGCGAAGGCGGCTCTCACGCTGCCTTGCAATGGCTCTATGCTCTGTGTATATTTATTTTACTGCTGCTCTAACATCTCAATTCCCTTGCGGATACGGGCCAGTGACTCGTCTTTTCCAAGGATCTCCATGATCTCATAGGCGCCTCCCGGAGTCATCTGTTTACCGGAAACTGCCGTACGGAGAGGCCACAGTGCCTGACCATTCTTGCATCCTTTCTCTGCCACATAATCCATAGCAACTTTCTCAATGGCAGGGATCGTATACTCATCCAGTGCTTCATACCGTGGAAGCAGTTTCTTGAGGACTTCCAGGGAATTCTCTGAATTGGTCTTCATTTTCTTGTGAGTATACATGGCAATGTCATACTCCGGCAGTTCCTGGAAGAAATCAATCTTCTCATCAATATCCGGGAACACCTCGATACGGCTCTTTACCAGATCGGCGATCTTCTTCAGATCCAGGTCTTTTGTGATCACCTTGCGGATCTGTGGAAGTGCATACTCATAATACTTTTCATCCTCCATCTTCTTGATGTACTCGCCGTTCATCCAGCGCAGTTTCACCATATCAAAGACAGCCGGAGACTTGTTGATGCGCTTATAGTCAAATGCCTCAACCAGTTCCTCCAGTGAAAAAATCTCTCTGTCATCGGAAGGACTCCAGCCCAGCAATGCTACATAATTCACTACTGCCTCCGGTACAAATCCAAGATCCATAAGGTCTTCAAAAGAGGAAGCTCCATGACGCTTGCTGAGTTTTTTATGATTCTCGTCCGTAATGGTAGGGCAGTGTACATACACCGGTACATCCCATCCAAAGGCCTGATACAGGCGATTGTATTTCGGTGCAGAGGAAAGGTACTCGTTACCACGGACTACATGGGTGATCTCCATCAAATGGTCATCGATGACATTGGCAAAATTGTATGTAGGATATCCATCGGACTTGATCAGGATCATATCATCCAGCTCCTCATTTGGCGCTGAAATCGTGCCATAGATCACATCTTCAAAGGTAGTCTCTCCCTCAGTAGGATTGTTCTGGCGGATCACATAAGGAACCCCGGCAGCCAGTTTTTCTTCTACCTCTTCTTTGGACAAAGACAGACAATGCTTGTCATATTTGGCTACATCTGCTCCGTTTTCTTCGGCTTCTTCGTGGAGTTTCTGCAGGCGTTCTTTGGTACAAAAACAATAGTACGCCTCACCTTTCTCCACCAACTGCTTCGCATAGTCAAGATACATGCCCGTTTTCATTCGTTCACTCTGAACATAAGGGCCATAGCCGCCGTCTTTGTCCGGTCCCTCATCATGAACCAGGCCGGTCTCTGCCATTGTCTTGTAGATCAGATCCAGTGCTCCTTCCACAAAACGCTCCTGGTCTGTATCCTCAATACGAAGTAAAAAGTCTCCTCCCTCATGCTTAGCAATCAGGTACGCATACAATGCGGTTCTCAAATTTCCTACATGCATTCTTCCTGTAGGACTTGGTGCAAATCTAGTACGAATCTTCATGTCTGTCTAAAATCCTCTCTCTTTATTCTACATCTGGTCGATATATGCTTTCAGGCATCTGGCTGTTTCCTCAACACCACACAGATCACTGCGGATCGCCAGATCGTAATTCAATACATTGTCCCAGCGTTCACCAGAATGATACTTATAGTAGTTTGCACGGCTCTTATCTTTCTTCAACACGATCTCAGCCGCTTTCTCTTTTGGCACACCATCTCTCTCAATGGCTCTGGCAATACGGAAATCCGGAGACGCCTGAATGAATATTTTAACAAGATTCTCCCGATCTTTCAATACGTAATCTCCGCATCTTCCTACGATCACACACGGTCCCTCCTTGGCAACCTTGCGGATAATATCAGACTGAGCCAGGAAAATCCGGTCATCTAATGACAATCCGGCATATCCAACTTCCTGGCTGGCGAACACATTCATACCCATCGCCAGTGAATACAAAAGGCTGTTGGTGGCCTTGTCTTCTGCTTTCTTAAAAGTAGCCTCGGCAAAGCCGGTCTCTTTCGCTGCTCTTGTAATGATCTCATTATCATAAAAAGGAATTCCATACGCATCTGCTAACAACTTGCCGACCTCTCGTCCGCCGCTGCCATATTGTCTTGAAATTGTAATTACTTTATTCATGATCCATTACCTCCGTTTCTTAAAATGTCTTATTTATATTTTATCATTTTCTCACGGAGTTTCAAGCAAAAAAGTTATCAATTCCATTTGCGATGCCACGGACCATTTTTTTCTGATAACTGCTCTTTGACATCTTCTTGTCTTCCGACGGGCAGCTCAAAAATCCCATTTCTACGATTGTTACCGGCACCTTGCACCAGTTAATGCCAGTCATGGTATTGGTGTACATCACTCCACGGCTTTTTGCTCCGGTGGCTTTGCAGAATGCTTTCAGTACTTTCTTTGACAGTGCCTGGCTTTTTTTGCGGACACTCTTTTTCATATAACGATTGGAATTCTGTGGGGCAATAGTAAGTGCTCCCTTTACTGAAGAGCTGTTGGCTGAGTTGGCATGGATGCGGATAAATGCATCTGCCTTATATTTGTTGGCAATCTTGGCACGGTCTACATTGGACAGACGCACATTGTTCTTCGTGCGCACCATAATCACTTTGTAACCACGGCTTGTCAGTTCTTTCTTCAGTTTTTTTGCTACAATGAGGTTCAATTTGTACTCCGGCAAATGTGTTGCCACTCCGGTAGCACCTCCGGTTACTTTGGCTTTCCTTGTCTTGGAACCAGGTCCATTGGGCTCTGTAGCACTCATGGCACGAGTCTGGTGTCCGGCATCAATCACGATCACTTTCTGATCGGACTGCTTTGTCTCGGTTGTTTGCTCCTCCTGTGTCTGTGTCTGTGTGTCAGCCTGTACGAACGCCGGCTGCAACAGCATAGATCCTGCTAATACAAGGGCAGCGGCCTTTGTCATCCATTTTTTCATGTTCTTATGTTCCTTTCCTTTGCAATTGTGGTTCTTCGTCACTCTCTA
>HF998312.1 GCA_000433735.1 Clostridium sp. CAG:167 | reverse complement strand
AAACCGTTACCTCGTCTCAAAACAAGAGAACTTTTTTATTTATGCACCCAGGCATCCGCCACAGTGTTCGCTATTTCATTACATGCATTTTCCTTGCAATGGTATACAAAGTCCTTCCCATTGGGAAATCAAACAACTCATCCTTTGACAGGCCCTGCAACAGTAAAAATGCGGCAAAGTATACGCACGCTCCTACCAGAATAGCAGCCAGTGTCCGGACCGTATTGGATGCGATCACAAGTCCCATGCCGCCATATACGATCACCAGGCTCACCGCCATCCACAGAGAAGCCGCTAACGGCGTCAAAAAGGTCTTTGTAATCTCTAGTCTGTAACTTGGAACACACTCTTTTATCTTTCTCAGATTCAGGGCAAACACAACGATCGGGAATGTAACATTTCCCACGATCAGTGCATATACACCCATACTGGTTGTCCGCAGCAGCACATACACGATCACGATATGGATCACAAGAGATATGGCAGAATGGATCACCGGGTATCTCATTTTATCAATACTCTGCAATGCTCCACCAGTTATATTAGACAACGCATAAAATACGATGGCTAAAGATCCTGCTGTCAGCATATGACCTCCCAGCACATAGTTGGAAGAATGAAACAGCATTTTGACAATTGGTCCCCCAAGGAACACGAAGGCAACCGCACATGGGATAGCAATGATCATATTAAACTTGATCCCTGCCGAGATATTATAATTCCACTGATTTGCATCCTCTCTGGCATAGGCCTCTACCGCACTTGGTATCAACGATGAAGCAAGGGCCGTAGAAATAGCAATCGGCACACTGCAAAGAAGACGGTATTTGGAACTGTATACACCAATGAAACTTTTGATAGTTACTGCATCCATGCCAAGATTTCCAGACACCGATCCAAAGATCTTATAGTCGATCAGACCACTGATATTGTATACCGTCTGGGACAGCACAATCGGAATAATCGTGATCAGGAGCAATTTAAACAAATATTTCTCTGAATAGGTTCTGGTGGAAGGATCTCTTCTCTCCAGTTTTTCCTGGACCGGCTTGTAGAGCCAGTATACAAACAACACGATCAAAAGGGCCGACGCAGCACCCAGACAGGTTCCCAGCGTACCACCCGCTGCGCCCCAGGCCGCCTGCTGAACAGACTCTATATTCCATTTCATAAACAGATAACTGGCAGCCACACTGACAACCGCATTTACAATCTGCTCTACAATCTGCGAGAAAGCTGTAGGCACCATGGTCTTTTTCCCCTGGAAAAATCCGCGGAACACACCTAACAGTGCCACGATAAAGATCGTTGGTGCCAGAACCCTCAGCGGGATCTGTACACCGGAATACTCCGGATAAATATATTTCTCGATCAGCCCGGCACCGGCAAACAACAGAATGGCAAAACCACCACCGGAAATAATGGCAAATTTCAACGCAACTTTAAATACTTTCCCTGTGTTTTTATGCTGTTTTCTCGCCTGCTGTGCCGATATGATCTTTGACAGCGCAAGAGGCAGACTATAAGAAGATATGATCAACATTACATCATAAATCTCAAATGCCACTGCATAAATTCCATTTCCTTCTTCGCCCAGTATATTTGACATAGGAATCCGGTACACCATACCAATGATACGCACCAGCAGAGAGGCAATAGCGAGAATTCCTCCCTGTTTCAAAAAATCGGCTCGTTTTTTTCCCGTTTCTTCACTCAATGGAACTTCCATCCTTTCTGTACTGTATAAAAGGTCACTGGATCTTAATCAGTTTCTTGCGGTTTGTTGGATAAACCGCTATGTAAGTCTTACCCGGATTGATGGAAAGAGTATTTCCGGAAGCATCCAGATAAACCATTTCATGACTCTTCTCATTCCGTGTCCAGCGTATCTTCACTTTTTTCCCATTCGTCAGATAATATCCGCTTCCGGATGTATTGGTCAGATCCATGGTCTGATATCCATTATGATCCTTGTTTTTTTCTTTTACAAACTGCACAATGACATTTTTAAATGCCAGCTGCTTTTTGTAGTAACCATCTTTGTGTTTCTTCTTATATTCGTATTTTAAATACACTTTATTCTTTTTATCATATTTGAGTTTCGCTGTAGAATAATAGGAAAACGGCAGTGTGATCTGTTTTCCTTGTTCCCCTGCTGCTAAGTCCGTATCAGTCTGATTAAAAGAAAAATGCTTTGCACTCTTCGTCTCATCTTTTTTCAGGGAATATTTTAATTTTTTCGCTCCCTTGATCATCTTTTTGCCACTGGTAAACACATTATGAGGTGCCCGGATACTGTAATTTCTTCGGTATACCACCGGACCGATAGCAGAAAGCCCGCTAAGGTTATCCGTCTTTAACTTCTTCATCTTGGAAATCGCATACTTTGTCTGCCCGAAATGACAGAAAATAGCATCCCACTCATAAGCAAACTGCACATAATAATGTCTCGCGCTCCGCACGGAACCAATTTTTTTCACCTTACTGACATCCTGGTAAATAGCCATCATACGGGTGATTCCACCTTCTGCCAGAGCCTCGTATACCACATCTGCCTTGGACACTCCCATCTGGTGGTCAAAGGCATACTCAATATTATTGATCATAATGGCAAAAGGCCGCTTTGCCTCCGTCTTCGGTGATACATAAGAGCCGTTCAGGCTGCTCTGCACTTTTCCGGCATGAGGATCCGGTGTGGCGGTAGGTACTGCCGTAGCGGTAGCCTGTACACTTTTTTTCTCCGTCTGGGCGGTATCCTGCTGTTTTGTTTTCTGCCACTGCATCAGGGCAAAAACTGCCACAAAAAGCAACACTGCTCCGCAGAAAACTCCCAGTATCCATTTTTTCTGAGTCTTATTCATCGCTTTCCCCTCGTCCAATCTTCAATCCCGACATGATCTCACGCTGATGTTCTTCCATCTGCACTCTCTCCTCCTCTTCCATGTGGTCATAACCAAGAAGATGAAGAAGACTGTGTACTACCAGAAAAGAAAATTCCCGTTTTTCCGAATGGCCGTATTCCTTTGCCTGGCTCTTGATAATGTCAGTGCACAATACAATATCCCCCAGTAACAGTTCCTGGGATTCAAAGGATGTTGTCAGCGAATTTTCAAAAGTCTCGGATGAAAAATCTCCGGGATACTCAAATTCCAGCATAGGAAAACTCAGCACATCCGTAGGCCTGTCCACCTGCCTGAACTTCTTGTTGATTTCATGAATCTCTTCTTTTGAAACAATCGAAACGCTGACTTCTGCTTCATAAGGAAATTTTTCATGATCCAGCACATACTCTGTCAATAACTCCAGCTGCTCCTGGATTGGAAATCCAAAGGAAGCATTTTCTTCATTTTCCAGCAAAATTGTCATGTACGCTCTCTCCTGTTTGTCTTCTTTGCATTATTTTTCCGGTTCTGTTTATACTGTTCTCTCGCCTCATATTTTTCATAGGCATGTACGATCTTTTGTACCAGCGGATGACGAACTACATCCTTGTTGGTCAGATAACAAAATCCAATCTCATTGACCGGTTCAAGCACCTTGGATGCCTGTTCCAGACCGGACACCGTAGAATAGGGCAGATCCTTCTGGGAAAGATCTCCGGTAATCACCACCTTGGATCCAAATCCGATACGGGTCAGAAACATCTTCATCTGGGCCGGCGTAGTGTTCTGTGCCTCATCCAGAATAATAAAAGCATTGTCAAGGGTCCGTCCCCTCATATAGGCTAACGGCGCCACCTCAATCAGGCCTTTTTCGGAGTTTTTAATAAAACTCTCAGCCCCCATGATCTGATACAGGGCATCATATAAAGGTCTCAGATATGGGTCGATCTTGCTTTGAAGATCTCCCGGCAGGAACCCCAGATTCTCACCGGCCTCAATGGCCGGCCTTGTCAGTATGATCTTGGTAACCTCGTTATTTTTAAATGCCTGGATTGCCATGGCCATAGCCAGATATGTCTTACCCGTACCTGCCGGTCCGATGCCAAACACCATCATTTTCTCCTGAATGGCACGGACATATTTCTGCTGGCCGTATGTCTTGGCTTTGATGGGTTTTCCCTGCACGGTATATCCCAGTATCTCTTTGTCCAGGTCTGCATAACTTTCTGTGGCCTCCTGCATAGTCATAGAGATGATATAATCCACATTCTGCTCCGTGATCTCGCTACCTCTTTTAGATAATTCCAAAAGTTCCTGCAGCACTCTCTCTGCTTTCTTTGTCTGACTGTCACTTCCAAGGATCTTCACTTTGCCATCTCTGGCAATCACATCCACCTGTAAGGATCGTTCAATCTTTTTGAGAAAAAGATCCAGACCGCCAAATATATTTCTTTCATGTTCTACGGGTATATCAAGAACTATCTCCCTGTTCTCCATGATTATCCTCCTTCGCAAACTGGATGATGCCCTCTGCCACCCAGTCATCCGCCTGCTTTGTCATATGCCAGGTCTTCCCCCGGACTTTATATTGCTGCCGCTGCAGTAAAAGAAGTTTTTTCTCCACTTCCTCCTGCACCAGTTTTTCTGCTTCTTGTTGTGTATAAATATGATCTTTCAGCGTATACGCCAGAAATTCTCTCTTTCTGACAGTAACCTCTGCATCACTAAAAGGAATCTTCTTTTTTGTGCATACAGTAGTCATTATATCATATTTGAGGGATTTATCAAACCTTTTAAGCGGATTTGCCAAATTAAGTGTTTTTCCGTTTCCACTGATAGAGTATGCACTTTTTTCCTCCCCGGTATAAACTTTTCTTTTTCCTTTACACGCAATCTTGTACCGGATTTTTACACTTCCCTGTATTATATAAAGCGCCTTCGCCTGAACTGCTTTTTCTTCCACAACCTGATCCTCATCATTGGTTACGCTTACTTTTCCATACACCAGGATCTGGTTTTTCTTCACATGGTCTCCGATTTTTACAGCCGCCTGTCCCTGTTCCACCACAAGACTTGTCACCTTTCCTTCACAGGGCGACCGCAGATCTCCGGTTCTTCCTTCCTGTGGCATACTGGTTTCTTTTTTCTCCTTAATGGCCACTTTCAACACACTGCCACATTCTTCCGCCGAAACCCAGCTGATATCGTCAAACTGTTTTCGCATCTGCTTTTCTATCCGCTCACATACCAGTTTTTTTCTGGAAAGCCCTGTTTTCACCCCCATTTTATCCAGGGCCCGCTGCAAAGTCTCCTCTGTATAGCGATGGTTTCCCTGATATTCAATATTCCACACAAAACCGGAAAGAAACTGGAGCAAACATGCAAAAAGAAGCATACCCGTGAAATACGAAAGGTGCCTTGTGACATAAAACCACCCAAACACAATGCCTGTCTTCTTTTCAATATGCGGATGACTCTTTATCTTTCGTGATACCTCCCGCAGTTTTTTGTAATCTCTGCCTCTCATACGAAATACAAATACATCCTGACGAAGAGAGAAATGATACAGATTCATCCCCCGGTGCCTGCATATATTCATAAACCGCTCCCGATGTTTTTGGCTCATAGAACATTCTATGCCATCCCAGATACCGTTCATATCCTCTCCTTTGCTTTTTATTCAAATGAAAACTCTTCTACCACTCCGCAGACCTTACAGTCTCCTTTTGTATATCGTTCAATTGACAATTCACGGCCCCGTATAACCAGTCTTTTTTGTTTTCCCTGCAGTTTAATGATCGAGTCTGAATATTCTATAATGGATTTAAAATTTTCTATAAGAGCGATCTCACTGCCATATATGGTTACCAGCATACAGCCTTTTGTTATATCCGGCATTACCAGAGTTGTTCCGTCTTTTTCCAACTGAACGCCCCCTGAAATCTTCCTCTTTTTATCCTATGCATTTTTTCTCTTTTTGTGCCAAAAAAAGAACTGGCTTCCGCCAGTTCCCTCTTTTTCAATATTCACTTTATTTTTCCTTGTTGTTCTTCAGAACCATTCTCTTGTATTTGGAAGAGTATACCCAGTATTTTGAAGAGAGTTTCCGGCATTTCTTCGCCTTCATGGAAGAAACCTTTGTCGCTTTGGCAAGGAACGGTTTCCATGAGAGGTTTGTACTGCCATATGCTTTACCGGATTTATAGTAATTGTTGTAAACCATTGCCTGAGCAGTAATACCCGCTACCTCATAATGTCCAAAAACAGAACCTTTTACTACTTTTTTTCCTGCCGTGACCTTACCGGTGTTGTAATTGCAGATCGCTGCTTCCAGGACTTTTCCCTTTTTCTTCGAAAAGGCTTCCTGCCGTCCCGCTACCCCACCTATATAACTGCGGGTCTTTGCTGTCGTAGAAACTTTACCCGTATTGTAGCAGTTCCGGATATTATAAATATCCCCGGCAATACCGCCCACTTCTACGAGGCCGCTCTTTACATTTGCTGCGACTTTTCCTTTGTTATAACATTCTGTAATAGACGCTACATCCATGCCGCCAATACCACCTGCACCAGAACCGATCTTTGATGTTCTGCTTCCTGCTACTCCTGATATCCGGACCGCACCTTTATTATAGCATCTGAGAATCTTTGTATTAAGACTGGTGGCTTTATTCACGATGCCCGCTGCCACTGTGGCAACTCGTTTATTATTATTAGCTGCCGTAATCGTTCCTGTATTATAGCAGGATAACACTCTCTTGCCAAAGCCATGTACCTCAGCGACGATACCACAGGCTATGGTTTCTCCCGCTGCCGTTCCTGTTTTGCTTACATTCTTCGCCGTAACGGCACCTGTATTTTTGCTTCCGCTAACTCCTTTGATAATCTGAAACAGACCCATTGCATAGATTCCTTCACTTGCCCAGCGAAGATCTCCGTTTATCGTGATCTTTCCTGAATTGGAACATTTTTTTGCCGTACTGTCTATCGCCATACAGGCAATACCACAGGCAACGCCTCCCTGTCCTTCTACCATATCCGACTCTTCACTGTTTGTTACATCATATGCATTTATCGTAATGTCCGCTTTATTCACACATTTTGTAAATGTACAGCCACTGGCGTCTGCACATACGCCTGCCGCTTTGCATACAGAACCGGACGCGGTTATTTTACCGCTGACTGTAATATTTTCAAATGTACATTTCGTTGCGTAACCGACAACCACACCTACATTTCCACTTTTTCCATGTAGTTCCTCCTCAAAAAAAGAGCGTGTGACATCTCTTTTAGAAACGCCTCACGCTCTTCTCTTATGTGCTTATTATTTGAATTTTCTTTTACGAGCAGCTTCAGACTTCTTTTTACGTCTTACGCTTGGTTTTTCATAATGCTCTCTCTTACGAATCTCCTGCTGAATACCGGCTTTAGCACAGTTTCTCTTGAAACGACGCAATGCGCTATCCAATGATTCGTTTTCTTTAACTGTTACACTAGACATTGTATCACACCTAACCTCCCTCCAGTTGTAAATTGTGCTTCAATACAACTGATTGGGTATTTTTTCGCACTAACACATATTATACCATGTTTTTCGTATTCGTCAACTGTTTTTTTAATATTCTCTCCCTAAAATGA
>HF998311.1 GCA_000433735.1 Clostridium sp. CAG:167 | reverse complement strand
GATGTGGAAACGGCATATCTTGTGCATACGGCAGATACGAAAGAACAGCTTGACGCTGATACCGACACACTCCTGACGATAGCGAGAAAGCATTTATGCCAGTTTGCGACGCTGAAATACCAGCAGATGGACGGACTGAATACTGCTCTTCCAATCGGACACCGGAAGATTAACGCTGTCCGGACGCTGACAACGGAAAGCCTTGCGGTGCTGATGCCGTTCCGGGTGCAGGAAATTATGGACAGCGGGGGGATTTACTGCGGGGAAAATGCCATATCCCGTAACCTTATTATGTGCAACAAAGAAAAGCTGATGAACCCGAACTCATTCCTTCTTGGGGTGCCGGGCAGCGGGAAAAGTTTCAGTGCAAAAATGCTGATTGTGTTCCTTGCCCTTGCCACCGGGGACGATATTCTAATCTGTGATCCGGAGCGTGAGTACGCATCACTCATTGAGGCAATGGGAGGTGAAGTGATACGGATTGCGGCGGGAAGCCCCGACCACATCAATGCGATGGATATGGTAGAAGGATATGGGGATGAGGGCAGCCCGATTATTGACAAGTCCGAGTTTGTCCTGTCCCTGTTTGAGCAGCTTGACAGGAATGGGATTGGTCCGGCACAGCGTTCCCTCATTGACCGCTGTACGGAAGATATTTATGAGGACTATCAGAATGGCGGGAAAGTGCCGACATTATGCGCCCTGCGGGAAAAACTTCTGGAGCAGGATGAACGGGAGGCGAAAAGCCTTGCACTGGCACTGGAATTATTTACGGACGGCAGCCTTGATGCATTTGCCCATGAAACGAATGTGGACGTCAATAACCGCATGGTGGTGTATGACATTATGGACTTGGGAAAACAGTTAAAGACAATGGGATTGCTGGTAATCACGGACGCCATGCTGAACCGTGTGACGGAAAACTGGAAGAAGGGGAAACGCACCCACATTTTTCTAGACGAGTTTCATGTGGTTTTCGAGAATGAACATTCCGGTACTTTCTTTAATTCCGCATGGCGGCGTTTCCGCAAAAGAAATGCGTTCCCGACAGCAATCACGCAGAATGTGGAATATCTGCTGGATTCCGTGCTTGCCAGTACGATGTTATCCAACAGTGAGTATATCGTGATGTTAAATCAGGCAGCGTCTGACCGCCAGAAACTGGCAGAGCTATTAAATATCTCCAACGAACAGATGAGTTATATTACCAATGCGGATGCCGGATGCGGGCTGATTAAGTACGGAAGTTCCCTTGTGCCGTTTGTCAATAAGTTCCCGAAAGATACAAGGCTGTATAAGCTGATGACGACAAAGCCGGGGGAGGATTATGCAAACCGGAGCAGGATGTAGAGCTGTCTGTTGTCTTTTATTGTAATATTTTGCAGATTGCCTATTTTCTGATTGCAATTTGCCATCAGAAATGTTACAGTATTTGTATCAAGATGTGTGATAATCAGATGGAGGCGATAGAAATGGGACAGTCTACAATCAGTGTACGTTTAGATGATACCATTAAAAAACAATTTGACAGTCTTTGTGCAGAATTTGGAATGTCTGCGTCTACAGCGTTTAATATTTATGCACGGACAGTTGTAAGGCAGAGAAAAATTCCTTTTGAGATTACGGCAGAAAATGATCCCTTTTATGGGGAATCCAATGCAAAGATTCTGAAGGAGTCCATAGAGCAGATGGAACAGCATCCGGAAAGGAATGTTGTAAAAACACTGGAAGAACTGGAGGAGCTTGCAGATGGCTGATATTTCATTCTCAGAGCGGGCATGGGAAGAATTTCAATACTGGATGGGACAGGATAAAAAGACAGTAAAGCGGATAACCGCACTGTTAAAGGATATAAGCAGAAGTCCCTTCGAGGGGATTGGAAAGCCGGAACCGTTAGTAGGAGAAAAAGGGAAATGGAGCAGACGCATAAACGGAGCAGACCGTTTGGTATATTCCGTGGATGACCGTGGTGTAAATGTGTACCAGTGTAAGGGACATTATGATGATAAGTGATTTTTAATGGTAAAAGAAAATAGAAACTTAAGCCATTGTGGAAATAAAAATCCATGATGGCTTATTTTTTTGCAGGAGGTAAGAAAGTGAATTATCAGGAGTACAAGCAGCTTCTTAACAGAGAGCTGGCTAAAAAAGTACAGCGTGAATTTGATGAGTTCAGAAAGGATATTTTAACAAAAAATCCGCAGGAAATTTATGATTCTGCGTGTCAGATTGTCTTAAAGAGTGATATAGCAGAGTGTTTTTCTAAACCGAATTATTCACCGCAGGCGGCAAAAGCCCTTATGAAATCCCCGAATCTATTGCAGGATATTTATGAGGAATGGATTGAAAGAGATAGTTTTCATAGGGAGGATTTACGCGGGATTATTGTTGATTTTAAAGCGTACATGGTTAAGACAGAAAGGATTTTGTCTGGAAAGGAGAGATAGCAGTTATGGCTATATGAGATAAAGAAGCAGGCAAGATAATGAGTGGAACAGTAACTGAAAATCAAGAGTCTACTTAAATAGAAAAGGAGGTCGTGCCAGTGGCATCGGAAATCAAAACACGCATAGCCCGAAAGGATATTAAAGCAATCGACAAGGCAGCGACAATAGCACAGCATATGAAACATTCCAGCGTACAAATCAAGGAGAGGGCAGAGCAGACGCAGGAACAGAGAGAACATTCCCCGGTGGAATATGCACAGGGGAGGATAGCGGACAATGCGGAACGGGTTTCCCGTGGTGCTGCGGCACAGGTCAAAAACCAGAGTGGGAAAGCTGTAAAGCATGTAAAGGAAAAACAGCGGCTAAAAAGAGAGGAAAAACAGATACGGAAAGAATTAAGAGAGGGACGCATTCCGGAACAGGGAGAGCGTCCTTCTTTTTCTCCGTCAGGCGGAGAAAAAGGTTACCAGCC
>HF998310.1:24639-36367 GCA_000433735.1 Clostridium sp. CAG:167 | reverse complement strand
GCATCTGCGTGAGCCAGTCGATTCACTATAACATATCTTATATATCCTTCATATGGCACTTTTCCATCTGTCATAGTAGAAAATTTATAATAGGAACTAAAGTTAGAATCCACCTGCTGCAACAAACTAAATACCGTGGAATCACTGATGATCAACGGCATCTGATCGTTAGGTGCCTTGGCTGCATTGGCCGCCTTCTTCAGGAAAGCTTTAGCACTAACCGTATCATACACATTATCCCCATTGGCCATGGCACTGTGCTTCTGATAGTATGTATATTCCATGGTATCCACGGCATCCGGCAGGTCGTAGAGCCAGTCGCTGCCTGTGCTACTACTGGTATCCGCTTCATGAGCCTTGGTAAAACGGCTGTCTGGCATCGCAAACCAGTTATAGTGGCATACTTTGGAGTCTTTTTCACAGCCGTCATTTAAGTCATCCCATGTAAGATCCATATCACAATAAGTCTCTCCCCCATCAAAAGAAACCATGTTCCATGCATGACCTCCGCCTCCACTGCCGGTAATACCATCTCCCTGTACATACAAGTTCGGGATCCCCAGTGTACTCAATATAAAAGCAAAGGTATCCGCATAACTTTCACAAACACCGGCCTTGTAAGAGTCTGACATCACACCTATAATATTGTGTGCCCAAGCTGAGTCCTCCGGGGTAGAAGTACCGGAAACATAAGCATAATCAATCCGTGAAACAATCCAGTCGTGCACAATGCGTACCTTTTCATATACATCGGTTGTGGTATTTGTCAAGGCGGTAACCCGTGCCAGATTCTTGTCGATCTGTGCATCATATTTTGCACGATCTGATGCCTTCACATAATCCTCATCCATCTGCAGCATAATCTTTTTCACTTCACCGCTGCCGGATATGGAATAGGCAAATGTACTGCCAATCCAGTAAAATTCGGGATGATCTGCCACAAAGGAAGTTAATATCTCCCACAGTTTCTGCTTACTTGCCACCGTACCACTGCCAAAGGTACAAGTCAGTCCATAATAGACTCCATTGCTGCCGGCTGCAATATCTTGTTTGCCTGCCACGACCTCCAGTGCTGATGCATACAGACTGTCATAAGCTTCCTTTTCCTTTGCAGACAACTTCCTATAACCATAGTCATTGCCGCTCTTTTTCACATAATCCGGCAGATTCTGAGATGTTGCAGAAGAAACCGACAACCCAGACTGATTTGTTCGGAATTTCTGTGCCTCACTCCAGGAAACCTGTGTGCCCTGCCAGGTGCGCAACCCTCCCACCGGCTCTTCCACTGCTGCCTCTGCCGCCCGGACCGGCTTTTCCTCTCCGGTCGTTATCACAAGGGAACCGGCTCCTACACACAAAGCCAAAAATAATGCTAGTTTTTTTCTATGCGTCATACCATCATCCTTTCTGAAACATATTTTCACCCATCCCCTGTCTAATGCAAATATAACACAAAATGCGCCCTTCCACAAGGAAAGGACGCACATATTCATTCATCAATTCTGCACTTTTACTTCCGGATGATCAAGGAACCATTTTCCACATCCAGTACCAGTCTGTCACCGGTTCTTACCTCATCTGCCAGGATTTTTTTCGCCAGAAGCGTTTCTACATTTTTCTGCAGATAACGCTTCAAAGGTCTGGCTCCATAAGCCGGCTCATAGGCTTCTTCTGCGATAAAGTCTTTGGCTGCTTCCGAAATGGTAAGATGCAACTCCTTATCTTCAATCCGTTTGTTGATATCTGCGATCAAAAGGTCTACAATACCACCAATGTCTTTTTTGGTCAGCGGCTTAAACATAATAATCTCATCCAGACGATTCAAAAACTCCGGACGGAAACTTCCACGAAGCTGGCTCATTACCAAGTCTTCACTCTCTTTGGAAATATTACCCTCTGCATCAATCCCATCCAGCAGATAATCTGCTCCCAGGTTGGAAGTCATGATCAGGATTGTATTTTTAAAATCTACGGTTCTGCCCTGTGAGTCGGTGATACGGCCATCATCCAACACCTGCAAAAGCACATTGAACACATCCGGATGTGCCTTTTCAATTTCATCAAATAGCACAACAGAATATGGTTTTCTCCGCACCGCTTCTGTCAGCTGTCCGCCCTCCTCATATCCTACATATCCAGGAGGCGCTCCGATCAGACGGGACACAGAATATTTCTCCATGTACTCACTCATATCGATCCGGACCATATTGTTCTCATCATCAAACAGGCACGCCGCCAGACTCTTGGCAAGTTCGGTCTTACCTACACCTGTCGGGCCTAAGAACAGGAAGGAACCAATTGGCTTGGTCGGATCTTTGATACCAGCCTTGGAACGAATGATAGCCTCAGTTACCTTGGTAACGCCGTCATCCTGTCCCATAACCCTCTTATGCAGTTCTTCATCCAAGTGAAGCGTTTTATTCCTCTCGGATTCTGTTAATTTTGCCACAGGGATTCCGGTCCATCTGGATATAATCTGAGCGATCTCTTCCTCGGATACACACTCATGTACCATGGACTGCTCTCGTTTATCCACTTTATCCTCTGCCGTCTGTAACTTCTGCTGCAGCTGTGGCAACTGTCCAAATTTCAATTCGGATGCTTTCTCCAGATCATAACTGTTTTCCGCCATCTCAATCTGTCGGTTCACATCCTCGATCTGCGCTTTGATCTCATTTACCTGATCCACAACAGCCTTTTCATTATCCCATTTTGCTTTCTGCTGTGCAAAATCTTCTCTCAGTTCTGCCAGTTCTTTCTGCAGTGCTGCCAGACGATCCTGGCTCAGATGGTCTGTCTCCTTCTTCAAGGCAGCTTCCTCAATCTCCATCTGCATGATCCGGCGCTGCACCTCGTCCAGTTCGGTCGGCATAGAATCCAGTTCTGTCTTGATGAGAGCACAGGCCTCATCTACCAGGTCAATGGCCTTGTCCGGCAGAAAACGGTCGGATATATAACGATTTGACAAAACTGCCGCCGATACCAGGGCGCTGTCTGTAATTTTTACTCCATGGAAAATCTCGTACCGCTCTTTTAGTCCACGCAGAATAGAGATAGTATCCTCTACCGTTGGTTCATCCACCTGGACCGGCTGGAATCTTCGCTCCAGTGCAGCATCTTTTTCAATATACATACGGTACTCATCCAACGTAGTGGCTCCAATGCAGTGTAGTTCTCCACGGGCCAGCATTGGCTTTAATAAGTTGCCGGCATCCATAGCACCATCCGTCTTGCCTGCGCCTACAATGGTATGAAGTTCATCAATAAACAAGATGATCCTGCCATCGCTGTCTTTTACCTCTTCCAAAACAGCTTTCAGTCTCTCTTCAAATTCACCACGATATTTGGCACCAGCAACTAATGATCCCATATCCAGTGAAAAGACTTGTTTATTTTTCAATGCTTCCGGCACATCTCCCCGGACGATCCTCTGTGCCAGGCCTTCTACAACGGCTGTTTTACCAACACCCGGCTCACCGATCAAAACCGGATTGTTTTTTGTTTTACGGGACAAGATCCGGATCATATTACGGATCTCATCGTCTCGTCCGATCACCGGGTCAAGTTTCTGATCCCTTGCCCGCTGCACCAGATCATAACCGTACTTCTCCAGACTCTCATACACTGCCTCCGGGTTGTCGGATGTTACTTTCTGGTTGCCTCGAACCATAGAAAGTGCTTTCAAAAAACGCTCTCTGTCAATATTGAATTCCTTTAACAAAGCCTTCACTTCTCTGGAAGGTTTTTTCAGCAGACTCAGGAACAAATGCTCTACGGAAACATACTCATCCCCCATGGCCTTTGCCTCATTCTCTGCATATACTAATACTTTGTTCAAATCCTCACTAATGTACTTGTTTCCACCCTGGACTTTTGGCCGCTTGTTGAGCAATCCTTCAACCTGCGCCAAAAAGACAGCCGGGTCAATCTCCATTTTTTCAAACAGTCTGGAAATCAGGCTGTCTTCCGTGGTCAGCATGCTGTAAAGCAAATGCTCCTGCGTAATCTCCTGGTGGTCATAATCATAAGCAATTTTTTCGAGATTGTTGATAATCTCTACGGATTTCTGCGTAAATTTTGTAATATTCATAATTGACCTCCATTCTCACAATACTGCCTTGTGTTGTTCTATCCTCTTTATAACAACCTTAATATAACACCAGTTGTTAGCACTGTCAAGAGGTGAGTGCTAATTTTTTTAAATTTTTTTTCATCCTACGGTTTTATAGGAAAAATCCGTGCTAAACTTCCCTGTCAGTCCCTCTGTCACCAGAATCGTACCATCTGTTTTCAGCCACACCACATCCATTTCTTTCTTGTGCTGCTTGTAATACTGGATTCCTTTTTCCTCTCCCATGACAAAGAGTGCCGTAGACAGTCCATCTGCCATGGCCCCATCCGGACTGATGACCGTCACACTGAGAAGGCCGTTATCCACCGGTTTTCCCGTAGCCGGATCCAGAATGTGGTGGTACTTTTTTCCATCTTTTTCAAAATAACGCTGATAACTGCCGGAAGTAATAACCGCTTCTTCCCCCAGAGACAATATTCCTACATAGTCCCCTTTCAAAGCCGAAACCGACGGGTTCTCAATCCCCACTTTCCAGCTGCCCCCCTCCGGTCTGCTGCCGTAGGTTTCCACATTTCCTCCCAGAGAAACAATGGCACCGGTAATCTTGTATTTTGCAAAAATCTCCTTCAGTTTATAAGAAGTATATCCTTTGGCAATGCCTCCAAAATCAATGCGGCAGCCTTCCGGCAGAGTGATCTGTCCGGTCTGCGTATTCCATTTGACCCGGTCACTGCCTACCTTTTTTTTCAGTTTTTCTATCTCCTGATCCGAGGGCACACGGTACTTGCCCGAAGAAAATCCCCAGGCCTCCATCAGTGGATATACCGTATTATCAAAGGCACCTTTGGTAGACTGATACACCTTCTGGGCCGCCTGTTCCAGGTTCATCACATCCGCAGACACCTTTTTACTGCCGGTCTTGTTCAGCTGGGTCACCTCACTGGTATCGGATCCGGTGCTGAAAAGTCCGTCCAGGCGGGTTATCTCCCGGATAGCTCCATCCACTGCCTCTTCTGCCTCCTGTCCATATGCTGTAATAGTCATATATGTATCCATGGCAAACACATCTTTCGTAGCCGTTCCGCTTTCGCCGCCGGACTGTCCGGATAAAGCATGACACCCTGCCATCAGCCAGACCACCCCTGCCAGAAGTACCGTTCCTAACCCTTTTTTACACCATTTCATACACGATCCATCTCCTTAAAAGCCAATCCCAAATTTAATCTGGATCCGCTGTAATTTCTGCAATATCACATCACCGGCAAAAAACATACACAACGCCGCCCCCGCTCCATGCATAAGGTCATAGGGAAGGCCGGTCACATACAACGCCTTCAGCGCCTCCACACTTACCTCCCCGCCGGATTGGGCCGTCATAAGCATCGCCGCAAAATTCATGATTCCCCCGTACGCAAGTACCGTAATAAGAAAAACAAACACCGAAGTTGTCACCGGATCTACCGGCAGTTTTTTCCTTTGAAGCACTATGCCGAAAGCAAGTCCCAAAAAACCAAACACATACACACGCCAGCCCCAGAATGTCTCCCCCTGCACTCCTGTCCACACATACAGAAGATATCCCAGTATCTCTCCCCCCGCTATCGCTGCCAGAGGACCTGCCAGCAGGCGGAAAGATGTATTTTTCTTCAGGGAAAAACGCCCGGCCAGCGTTTCCTCTTCCAGCCGCCCCCGGACCCGGATGGTATTAAAGCACAGCCCGGCCAGATATCCCATCAGCCCCCAGGAAAACATCTGCCACGGCGTCCACGGCCCCTGTCCGGAGAAAAAATTACAGACAAACCGGGCCAGTGCCCCTACGAAAAATCCGGTTTCCGGTCCCAGTGCGATGCCGCTGATCACTACCATGGCAGTTCCTGCATGAAGGGGAATGGTATGACTGCACAATTCATTGGCCGCCACACTTAACCCGGTCATGGTAGACAAAAGAGCGATCTCCCTGGCTCTGGGTTTTCGTTTTTCAAAGTTCAACACAACCACACCGAACAAAAAAAGCAGCATAAGAATCCCCGCCAGCAGATAATTTTTCCCCTGCCACACACCTGCGCACACAAACAACAGCAGTGCCATACCCACCGCCAGAAAAAATGCCGATATACATCTCATTTTGTGTTTTTCCCGGATTCTTTGTCCCGGATCCACACATCTGTGACTCACTGCTTTCTTCATGCTCTTCCTTTCTCCAACGCGGCCATAATGTCCTCGGCCACCAGGCAGTCCTTCAGGATGCCCCTGGTCATGCGGGCCGCCGCCGTTGTATAATACACATTTTCCGCGAAAAACTCTCTGGTAGGACCGAAGCTGATGATCTCTCTGTCAAACATCAGTCCACAGTAGGTAGCGTATTCCGCGCAAAATTCCATGTCGTGGGAAACCAGCACCGTGGTGATGCCCTGCTTTTTCAATTCCCCCAGCATGGCTCCAAACTTTACTTTAAAACCGCCGTCCATTCCTTTAGTAGGCTCATCCAGCAAAAGGATCTCCGGTTTTGTTAGAAGGACTTTTCCCAGTGCCAGCCGCTGCTGCTGTCCTCCGCTTAGATCCAGCGGATTCTGCTCTCTAAACTCCGTCAGTTCCATCTTCTCAAGCATTTCTTCCACAGCCTTGGGATCCCTGCCGCAGCAGACTGCCAGTTCATCCTCCGCCGTGATCTCCGTAAAAATACTCAGCGGATTCTGTACCAGATACCGCACTGTGCCATTTGTTTTTATTTTTCCTCTCCGTGGCTTCAAAATCCCACAGATCAGTTTCATCAGCGTTGTCTTTCCAGCGCCGTTTCCACCTAACAATCCATAAATACTGCCTTTCTTCACCTGCCAGTCCAAGTGTTCCAGCACTTTCTTTCCTTTCTCATAGGAAAAATCCACTCCCTGTACGGTTATTACAGTCTCTGTCTCTTCATAAGTTTCCTTGTGCTCCGATGTCACAACTCTTTTCCCAGACAGCCACTGACGCCCCTGTCCCACCGATACAGGAACTGTCTCTTCCTCTTTTTCACGGCTTTTTATATAAACCCGCAATGCCACCGGAAAACTTGTTTCCATTGCCAGCGGTTTGTTCTTGATCTTCTCATAGTCTGCCAGTATTTTCAGACTTTCCTGAACCGGTCCCTGTGCTACGATCTGACCGTTTTCCATGTATACCAGATCCTGCGCCAGAGGCATCACTTCCTCCAGCCTCTGCTCTGAAAGGATAATGGTGGTTCCAATCTCCTGCTGCAGTCCCTTCAAGGTATGGAAAAAACGCCTGGCTCCGATAGGATCCATCTGTGCTGTAGGTTCGTCTAAGATCAGCACTTCCGGCTGCATCACCATGACCGACGCCAGATTCAGCATCTGTTTCTGACCGCCACTCAGCGCCTCAACCGGCTGGCGGAACCATTCTGTCATACCAAAATACTGAGCCGTCTCCGCCGTTCTTTTCCGGATTTCTTCCACCGGGACACCCAGATTTTCCAGCCCAAAAGCCAATTCATGCCAGACCGTGTCTGTCACGATCTGATTGTCCGGATTCTGTCCTACAAACCCGATGCTTCTGGCGCTTTCCCCCAGTTCCATGGTCTCCAGATCCTTTCCCTTGAATAAAAGTTCTCCGGTTCCCTTTCCAAAGGGAATCTGGCTGCTTTTCATATGCTTTAACAAAGTACTTTTTCCACTGCCGGATGGACCGCACACCAGCACAAAACCACCGGCTGGCACAGCCAGATCGATCTGTGTCAGAGCCGGCGTTACCCCTTCCGGGTAATAAAAAGATACTTGTTTTAACTCAATGATGGGTGTCATAATTTCTCTCTTTCCTGTTCCAATATATATCGTATCCCATTGGGATCATTCCTGCCAGTCCGCCGCACACGATTCCCGCCAGGGCTTTTCCACCCAACGGCACTGCCTGTACTTCCGGATAATAATAAATCTCGTAGCCGCCGGCTGCTGCCATTCCGATCCCCACTCCGGACAAGACTAAAAAAGCAGTCACAAACCATCCATCTTCCAGGCGGAAGCGGAACCTATGAAAACTGGTTCTCTTCCCGGCACCATACCCTCGGGATTCCATGGAGATGGAAGTCTCCACTGTTCCCTCCAGGCTCCAGGCGATCAGCACAGACAATTCTCTGGCAAAATGACGGGCACGCTTCCAAAAAGACGCCTCTTTGGGCACCATTCCAAGGCCCATCAGTCCCTCATGTACCTGAATATATCTTTTTTTCATTAATGGGATCATGCGGAAGATCTGGGAAAGCATGAGCCCCAGCGCCGGGACAATGCGCCCTGACAGATACAATAATTTTTCACTGTCCAGCAGATAAAGTCCCAGCCGCATCCACAAAAGGACGCTGACCAGCATCAGTGTCACCACCGCCCCCATCAGCACACTTTCCTTTGTGACCGCCTGCCCCTGTATATAAAATAATGGGGTTGCTCCCCGGTGATTAAAAAGAGGCAGGATCACCATAAGAAAAATGCCGACGGAAAGAAACCATCCCGCCAGCCATTTGAACATTTTTGTTCCCTCCAGATACAGACAGTACAGTGCTGCCGGGAAAAATGACCCAAGCAGAACTTCAACACGCATGGTCATCATAGTAAACAAAACACCGGACAGCCAGTATATAAAAACAGTAACCGGGTGTCTGGCAGCAAAAGTACTGTTACGCTCCATTTCATTTCCTTTCTTATATCTTTCCGTCGCAGGTGTAGATCCAGTGGATCACATCCCCATCTTTCAGCGTGTAGGATGAACAGCCTACATTTGGTGTAACCTGATTCACCGTATACATCCATCCGCTCATATCTCCTGCCTGCATTTCATACAGATTGGCAATTCCTTTAATATAATATGTCTCATAGATCTTTGTATACTCGGCATCCACTTTAATGCCTTTACTGCGGCATACCTGGTTCAATACATCATATACGGTAGACCCCTGTGGCACAGTCACTTCCACGGTTGACAGGATCACGCCATTTTTCGGCACATATTTTTTTACATTGGCATCCAGTTTGTCCCCCTGCTCTACCAGATGATGACAGGTAATATCTATGGTGCAGCGGATCTCGTTGTTTTTAGCGTATCTCGTTGTTTTTATTCCCTGATTCCCCTGCCGGTGCCGCCGTAGGTGCCTGGCTCACGGCTGGTCCGGGCGTTTGTATGGCTGTCCCATTTTTTCCCCCGGAAGGTGCCGCCGTGGATGTGTCTGCCTTTTTCTGCTTCTTCTTTCCGCCGGTTTTGTCTGTTTTACTTCCGGCCTTGGCTGCCTTCGGCGTCGGTGTGGCAGTTTCTTTGGCGTCTTTGGCTGTTTTTTTCTTTTTGTCCTTTTTCGCTTTATCCGGCGAAGCCGAAGATAAAGGAGGCGTCTCTGTCGTTTCTGCCACTGCCGCAGCCGTTACACTGCTGCCGGTTGCTGCTTCTTTGATCTGAATCTGGCCGGCGATCCTGTCGCTTTCCTTGTCATACTGGTCCACAGACTGAATATTCAGGTTTTTCAGCAGAAAAAAGCCACCTGCCAGCAGGCAGATACAGAGAACCACCCACTTGATCTTAGAAAAATTTCCATTATTCATTCTGTTTTGATCCTTACTCTAAGTCTTTAAAGTGGAAAGAGGCCTTTCCCTCTGCATAGTCTTCCACGATCTGGCCGCTGCCAAACAGTTTGTATTTGTAACTGAGAAGTCCTTCCAGTCCAACCGGACCCCTGGCATGGAGTTTACTGGTACTGATCCCTACTTCTGCACCGAATCCATAACGGTATCCATCGGCAAAACGGGTGGAGCAGTTCTGATAGACTCCTGCCGAATCCACCATGCGCATAAAATACGCCGCTGTCTCTGAATTTTCCGTGATGATCGCATCGGTGTGATGAGAACCATACCGGTTGATGTGCCCCACAGCTTCTGCCACATCTTCTACTTCTTTGGCTGATATAATATAATCCAGATATTCCGTGCAGTTGTCCTCTTCCGTCGCTTCTTCGCAGCCGGTCATATCAACGATTGCCTTACTTCCCCGCATTGTTACCTGCTTTTCTTTAAAGGCCCCCTGCAGTTTTGGCATAAGTTGATCCAGAATATCCTTGTGTACTAAGAGAGTTTCCACTGTATTGCAGGCGGAGACATACTGGGTTTTGGCATCCAGAATGATCGGAATGGCCTTCTCTATATCCGCCTCTTTGTCTACATAAATATGACAGATTCCATCTGCGTGTCCCATTACCGGAATCTTCGTGTTATTCATAATATACTGCACAAAAGCATTAGAACCGCGAGGAATCAGAAGGTCTACCCACTGGTGGCAGTCTAACAGCTCTGTAATCTCGGTTCTGGCCTCCAGCTGAAGCATAGCGTGCTCCGGCAGACCACATTTTACCAGTACAGACTGGATAATCTCAAAGAGGATTCGGTTGCTTTTCTTTGCCTCACTGCCTCCCTTTAAGATGACGCAGTTGCCGCTTTTTATACAAAGGGCTGAGATCTGGACCAAAGCATCCGGTCTGGCCTCAAAGATCACGCCAATGACTCCGATGGGACAGGTTTCCCGGTACAGTACAAGACCTTCATCTAACTGTCTGTGCATCTTGGTCTGGAACAAAGGATCTTCCATAGCGATCAGATCCTTTATGCCGGCCGTCACCGCCTGCATTTTCCCTGTGTCAAATTTCAGCCGTTTCAGAACCGGCGCAGCGATCCCATCTTTTTCTGCCTGCTCCATATCTTCCTGATTGGCGGCAAAAATTTTCTCTTTATTTGCCTCCAATGCCTGTACAATCCCCTCCAGGGCCTGGTTTCTTGCTTCCAGCGAACTGCCTGCAAAAACCGGCGCACATTGTTTTACTTTTTTTACTTCTTCTTTTATATCCATCTTGTCCTCCCTTATCATGGTAACTCTATTTTTGAATACTCTTTCGGCGGCAGTGGAGTGGTAGAATCTTTTACAAACTTTTTCACCGCTCCTGTAGCCTTTGGTATCGGAATATTGGTTCCTACTCCGGCTACACAACCTCCCGGACAGCCCATTCCCTCAATAAGGCAGCCATCCTTTTTACCGGCTTTGGCAAGCATCAGGATCTTCTGGCACTCCGACAGCCCCTCTGCATGCTCAATATAAACTTCCGTGCCGGGATAATACTCTTCAATACACTGCTCAATGGCACTGGCCACACCACCAGCAATGGCATAACCTCTTCCGGCTCCTGTGGCATCATGGATCGGTTCCTCACATTCGTAAGTCTCCAGATCAATGCCCTTTGCTGCAAAAATTGCCGCCAGTTCCTCAAAGGTAATCACAAAATCCACATCACTGCGCACAGAAGTACGGGATGCCTCCAGCTTCTTAGCTGCACAGGGACCGGCAAAGACAATCTTCCCTTCCGGATGTCTCTGCTTGATCATCCGGGCGGTGGCAACCATCGGCGTCAGAGCATTGGACACTGTATCTACCATATCCGGCAGAGTCCTTTTGGCAAGAACGGACCAGGCTGGACAACAGGATGTAAGAAGAAACGGCTTTTTGCCGCTTTTTACCTCATTTACATACTGCTTCGCCTCTGTGCTGGCACCAATATCCGCTCCCAGTGCCACCTCGTACACATCGGCAAATCCCACTTCTTTCAAGGCAGCTTTGATCTTCCACAGCCGCACATCT
>HF998310.1:0-24603 GCA_000433735.1 Clostridium sp. CAG:167 | reverse complement strand
ATGACTGCCGGCGCCAGTTCCACATAGACAGGCCCCTGTTTCATGGCCTGGATCAGCTGAAAAATCTGGGATTTGTCCGCAATGGCGCCAAATGGACAGCTGGCCATACACTGTCCGCACTTTACACACTTTTTATCATCAATCTTGGCCCGTCCCAGTTCATCCGTTCCAATGGCCTTGATACCGCAGGCCGCCGAACACGGACGAACTTTCTTTGCAATGGCATCGTAAGGACAAATGGCCTTGCATTTTCCACACCGGATACATTTTTCCATATCAATATAAGACTGTCCTTTTACCATACTGATAGCCCCCTTTGGACACACTTCTGCGCAAGGATGGGCCATACAGCCGCGGCACTGGTTGGACACCTCATAAATATTATCCGGACACTTGTCACAGGCAGAAGGTATCACCTGCATCAGCGGCGGCTCATAATACTTTTCCGCCACATTACTGGCATCCAGCCCCGCTGTCAGATGCACCGGCTCATCATCCGGCCGCAGGGAAAGTCCCATGGCCAGTCTTACCCGCTCTGACACAATAGCTCTCTCTCTGTATATACTCTCATGATATGTGGGGAGATCGCTGGGTGCTATAATATAAGGTAGTGCTTCAATATCATCATTCAAATTGTCTGACTCAAATGCGACCCGCGCGACTTCCTCGAAAACCCGCCGGCGGATCTGTCGAATCGGTGTATCAATTCCTCTCATAACTGTCCTCCTGAAAATGCAATGTTGGCTAGTTGTCCTAATTGTATCATAAAACAATGGAAAAACAAGATATTCTCTCAATAAACCATTTTTATGTTGATTTTTGTTTATATTTACTTTATACTGAGATTAGATTTTTTCTAAGAAAAGGAGGAATATGCATGAAAAAAATCGCATTAAAGGCGTTAACTACGCTTTCTGCAATGGCTTTACTGGCCGGCGCTTCCGTTGTAGCAGCCAATACAGATTCCCAGGCTAAGAAGGTTTCTGTAAAAAAAGTAAAAGCTACCACTGAGGCCGGAAAAACCGCCTATGTTGCAAAAGGCAAAAAGGTTAAAATCACGACTACCGTAACTGTTAAACCAAACAAAAAGGGCAACAAGAAAGTTACATACAAAACTTCTAACAAGAAAGTTGCTACCGTATCTTCTAAGGGATACATTAAAGGTGTGAAGGCCGGCAAAGCCAAGATCACCGTTGTTTCTAAGAAGAACAAGAAAAAGAAAGCGGTTGTAAAAGTAGTTGTTAAAAAAGCTGCTGTTAAAAAGGTTAAGTTAAACACCGGAAACTTTAATCTGGCAGTGGGATCCAAAAAATCCCTGAAGGCTACTATCACACCTAAAAAGAAGGTCAGCAAAAAAGTTGTCTGGAAAACTTCCAACAAAAAAGTTGCTACCGTTACATCCAAAGGTGTTGTAAAAGGTGTTGGTGAAGGTACCGCTACCATTACTTGTAAAGCAACGGATGGTTCCGGCAAAAAAGCAAGCGTAAAAGTAACAGTAGGTGCCGGTATCGCTTCTGTCAGCGTAGACAATGGAAATGTGATCCACCTGTCACTTACAAGCGCAAAAGCGTTGAATCTCAGCGATATCCAGGTAGATACCCGAAGCAGCCAGGTTTCCAAACGCTACATCAACTTGCCTGTATCCCAGATTCATACTGCTGACAAGAAAAACTATGACATCATTATGGAAGATTATGTTGATGCTAACCAGTTCCTGCGTGTAACAGTAAAGAGTCTTAAGATCAATAAAACGGTTGAGATCTATGTTGAAAAAAGCAACTCATCTTGTGATGCTTCCAACGACAGCGTTGAATACATCACTGAAAACAAAGATAATGATTCTATGTACTCTGATTCACTATATATCTCTAACAGCCGTTCTTATGGTAAGCTCACATACAGCATCAGCGGACTTCCAAGTGGTCTGAAAGCTTACTACAACAAGAACAAGACTTCTGTAAAGATCGCCGGATTCTTCAACAACATTGAGCGTGGTACAACCGCTACTCTTACCGGCGTAGATGAAAAAGGTACTACCTTTACAAAGAAACTGGTCTTCTATGTAGGTTCTGACAGCGAACTGGTCAGCTATTCTCTGCCAGCCCGTTCAGAGCTTACCTATAAGAAATGGGATTCCAAGGATCCGGAACAGGATTCCAGCGGATTTAATTCTAACATGTGCACTGCCCATACTTTCGGCGGCGTAGCCGGAGGATCTGGTTCTTATGATTACACCATTACTGTAAATGGCAAAAATGTAGATGATAACGACTTCAATAATGAGACATTTGCAAAAGCAGGTTCTTATACCATTAACATTGCCGTTACAGATTCCAATAATGACAAGTTAAAAACATCTTATTCTGCTGTAGTAAATCTGGTAGAAGGTGTTACCATCAGCGGTTCTGTAAAAGATCTGGCTGGCACAACTGCATTAGGAGCAAATGTTTGTGCAGAATCACGTCGTGATTCTTATGGCAGAGATTACGATTACAGTGCAGATGTTAAGAGTAACGGAACTTACAGCCTTCGCGTTGTTCCGGAGACTTATACACTGTTTACTTACTGCAATACAAACGCAGCACCCGATACATATTCCTATGTATCCGTAACAACCAACGCTAACTACAACTTTACGATCCCTGCCTATATGGTTACCTTCAACACCAACATTTCCGGTGCTAAGGGATATTCTCAGTATCGTTCCATCAAGCTTCTGTCCGAAAATGGAGCTCCCGTTTATCTCGAGTCTCATTATGGTTATTACGATGGAAACTTCAACCTGTATGCATACCTGACACCGGGAACATACAATATCATCAGCAATAAGAAAAATATCGCCGGAACCGTTACTGCTTACGGAAAAATTGATTCTCACACAACCAGTGATGGTTGCAAAACTTACAGCACCGGAGATGACTTAGGCGAGTATAACATCCATGGTGGTTCTTTCACTGTGAATGCAAATAACCGTACTGCTACATTGACTGCTGATAAAGTAACTGAGTAATCTTTTAGTCTGATTTATATCAGATAACTTCAAGTAAACAATAAAAAAGTTCATCCTGGCGGGAGACTTATATGCTATGCATATTCCGTCTCCCGCCGGATGAACTTTTTTTATTTGTGATCATTCCTTTTCCCGGATCATCTTAAACATCTGAACCCGGTTCCTTATCCCTAACTTGCGGTATAAATTCAACACATGCTTCTTTAAAGTATTAACACTGATACAAAGTTCCTCACAGATCTGATCGTTTGCCTCTCCTGCCAGCAAAAGCCTGAGGATGGTCTCTTCTCTTTTAGTAAGGGAGTACTGCAGGGTAGCCGCCTTAATGGTCATTTTCCCCCCATCCAGTCCCCTGTCTTTCCACTCTCTGTCCAGCCGGTATGACAAATGTTCTTTCAACATATCCAGCAGAAACACATCATCATAATGAAAATCCGACTTGCCCTGTTTCCGGTACAAAGTAACTTCCCCCAGCAGCCTCTCTTCATGGCACAATACCATATGGATGGAATAATGCCACCCGTTAGGAACATACACTTTGTTATAATATTCCGAAGCACTTCTGACCTCCTCTGAAATCACATCCGACTCCCGGTACACAATGCTTTTGCCTCCGTGCAGAAGTCCCCGGCAATAATCATTTTCCTCGTATTGCGTGGCCAGATCGCTGCTGTCATGGAAGGCAACGGTATCTCCCAGTTCTCCCTCCTCATTGGCCAGCCTGAACTGGGCACTGTCAAAATCCAGCACCAGCCGCAGCTGTTCCAGAAATTCACTACGCATCAACTCAAAATCCCTGGTGGTATAAATCTTATATATAAGGCTGTTTAACACCAGCCAGTCACTATTTTCAAATCGCTTCATGAACAGGGCCTCCTTTTCTTTTGTAAGTACGTGGATTGTGCCTGGTTTACTTCTATCACAGTCCCTCCGGGCACAAAACTCAAAAAAGGGCCATGCGCTGTCTGCGCACGGCCCTTCCCGTATACTAGTCATTATATACGATATTCCTAACTTGTCAAGATGATCTATGAGCATAAATAAGCATTTTTCTCATCCCTGTGGCGTATTGTTCCTTCTCTTTTTAAGTCCGGGTAAGTCCCGTTACTGTGCCATCTGTGAGAAAACCTTCCTTCATGCTGATAGCAGGATTTTATATGCGTCCTTACCGACCATTTGTAAATTTGTATCGCATTTTTTCCGGGTTTTTTAATGGCTTTAATAATTCAATATGCAAGGCCACAATACGGCCTGTGTCATCCCCTTCATAATCCAGCATATAGTTTCGTTTCTGCATAAGTTCCCACACCTCATCCGGTGTCTGATCCTCATACGGAACCCCTTCTACATCCACTGCGATCCCCTGTTCTCTGGCATGAGCAAGTTCCGCCATGAACCATGTTCTCAGTATCTCATCCCTCCCCATGGCAATCCATTCTGCCTGGTCTCTCGTCTGTCTCTCTCCCTGAAAGCAAGGTGCGTTCCGTGATGTAACCACTTTCAGGCATATGGTAAAGTCCCCTTCATGTATCCCTGTCTGCTATAATGAAAATATGAATCAAAACGAACTGTCAATAAAATTCACCTCCCCCGCTATTGATTTGAATGACCTTACCTTGGTTCCCATTATACCTGCTGCCCGCCTTTCCATCAATAGTTGTGTGGACGGATTTATGGTCATTGGAACGAAAAAACATTTCCGTTTCTTTCCATCGGTTTTTTTCGGTTATCAGTTGACTTTAAGTGCATTATAAATTATACTTTTCAGTACAAAAAGATATTAAGAAGGGAGTGCCGCTGTATGAAAATTGAAAAAATTAGCGAAAATCAGATTCGCTGTACTTTAAATAAAGCCGATCTGTCTGAGCGCCACTTAAAGATCAGTGAACTGGCATATGGTTCAGACAAGGCAAAAGAGTTGTTTCGCGATATGATGGAGCAGGCCAATATTGATTTTGGGTTTGATGCTGACAACATCCCTTTAATGATAGAAGCGATCCCTACTTCCAAGGATTCCATTGTCCTTTTGATCACTAAAGTTGATAACCCGGATGACATGGATGCCAAACTGGATCGTTTTGGTCTGTCAGACTTGGACGCTTCTCTGGACGACGGACTGGAAGAGGACAATGAAGAAGATTCTGTTTCCCCGGATATCATTGACTGCTTTGAGCAGCTTCATGAATTGATGGATGAAGCTCATGACAAAGAGACCGGGGAGTTCATTCCTTTATCTGAAGCCATTCAGAAGAAGAAAAAGAAAAAACAGAATAAAAAGAAAAAAGACGAGGAATTAAGAGATCAGATGCGAGTATATTCTTTCGCCTCCATGGATCCGCTGCTTCCTCTTGCCAGATTACTGGAAAATGAGTATTCTGCCAAAAATACCCTCTGGAAGAACCGGATGAATTCCAGATATTTCCTTCTGATCAACCGGGGCAATTCCAAATCAGGCTTTGAACAGGCTTGTTTCCGCTTGTCCGAATACGGCCGGGAAGAGCATATCACTTATGCCACCGAAGCATATTACAATGAGCATTTCCAGCTTATTCTGAAAGACCATGCTCTTAGAGAATTAGCTGAAATTTAATCTTGCTTTACATGAAAAAGGCTATCTGCCGCAAGACAGATAGCCTTTTCTTTATGGACAGAATAAATAAATTATTCTGGATCAATAGCGCCTGTTGGGCATGTTCCTGCACATGAACCGCAGTCGATACATTTGTCTGCATCGATTTCGTAATGTGCATCTCCTTCAGCGATTGCTCCTACTGGACACTCTCCAGCACAAGCTCCACAGCTAATACATACATCAGAAATTTTATAAGCCATTGCTATGTCCTCCTTTTGAATATAATATGAATATACTCACATAATAATACATATTGAGAAAAATTACAAGTAAATAGTTTATTCTCCTTTCTTGACTTTTTCTCCAATATTACCTATAATCATTAGTTAGTAGTATGAAACATTATTTTTTATGGAGGTCGACCATGATTAAAGAAGTAAGTAAAGACATGTTAATTGGTCAGATTTTGCAGGCAGATGCTACGATCGCTCCGATCATGATGGCATGTGGTATGCATTGTATCGGTTGTCCTGCTTCCCAGGGCGAAAGTCTGGAAGAGGCTGCTGCCGTTCATGGCATAGATTGCGATGAACTGGTTCAGAAGATCAATGAATTTCTTGCAAATAAGAACAAATAAAACGGCAGAGTCCGAAGCATTATAAAAAGAAGAAATGATAAACGGTTTCGTAATATCATTTCTTCTTTTTTTATCTTATTTTTTAATTAAAGTCGAGCCTTCAATTCTTTGCTGAGTTCCTCATATCCCGGCTTTCCAAGAAGCGCAAACATATTCTTCTTGTAGCTCTCTACACCCGGCTGGTTAAATGGATTCACACCCAGAAGGTAACCACTAATGCCACAAGCATACTCAAAGAAATAGAACAATTCTCCCAGGCTGAATTCGCTCTGCTCCGGTATACGAATCACAAGATTTGGTACATTTCCATCGGTATGCGCCAACTGTGTACCGCGCATGGCACTCTTATTGATGAAGTCCATGGTCTTTCCTGCCAGATAATTCAATCCGTCCAGATCTTTTTCTTCTTCTTTCACGGTAATGTCCAGTGCCGGATTCTCCAGCTCCATTACTGTCTCAAACATGATACGGGATCCGTCCTGGATAAACTGTCCCATAGAATGAAGGTCGGTGGTCAGATCCACCGCTGCCGGGAAAATACCTTTCTGGTCTTTTCCTTCACTTTCTCCATACAACTGTTTCCACCACTCTCCTACATAGTGGAAAATCGGTTCATAATTTGCCAGAACCTCTACACTCTTTCCTTTGGCATGAAGAATGTTACGGATCAGGGCGTACTGGATAGCATCGTTTTTCTCCACTTCTGTCTCCAGGCAGAGTTTACGCATGCTGCGGGCACCTTCCATAAGTTTCTCGATATCGGCACCGCTGGCTGCGATTGGAAGCAGACCTACGGCTGTCAGCACGGAGAAACGGCCTCCTACATCATCCGGTACCACAAATGTCTCATAACCTTCTTCTGTTGCCAGGCCTTTCAGCGCACCTTTGGCACGGTCTGTCGTAGCATAAATACGACGGGCTGCTTCTTCTTTTCCATACTTGTTTTCCAGCATTTCTTTGAAAATACGGAACGCAATCGCAGGTTCTGTGGTAGTTCCGGACTTACTGATGACATTCACGGAAAAGTCTCTGTCCCCGATGGTCTCGATCAGCTGGGAAAGATATGTACCACTGATACTGTTTCCTGCATAATAAATCTCAGGCGTTTTTCTTACTTTTTTATCAACGCTGTTGTAAAAACAGTGGCGCAAAAATTCAATAGCCGCTCTGGCTCCCAGGTAGGATCCACCAATTCCGATGACTACCAGAACTTCTGAGTCAGACTGGATCTTTTCTGCTGCTTTCTGTATCCTGGCAAATTCCTCTTTGTCATAGTCCTCCGGCAAATCTATCCAGCCAAGGAAGTCGTTTCCTGCCCCTTTCTTATTTTCCAGTGTGTCTCTTGCTGCCAGCACAGCCGCCTTCATGGAAGTCAGTTCATCCTGGCCGATAACCCCTTTGGCAAGAGAATAATCAAACGATACATGTTCTGCCATATTATATTCCTCCTTACACATTTCACTGATATAATAAATTATACTCTGCTTTCTTAAACCCTGTCAACTACTTAACCTTACGGTAAATAACTGCCTGGTTGCCCAGGGAATCTTTCAGCGTAAATTTTACACGACTGCCTTTTTTCAGTTTCTTTACTGACAGACTGAACTTACCTTTTTTCGATGTTTTCTTCGTCTTCGTTTTGCCATTAACGGTAGCAGACACTTTTACTTTTGAGATCACACGACCGGAAATCTTCTTTGCACCCTTCTTCAGATCCAATTTCAGGAAATACAGATTCTGCTTTCTGTTTTTGGCATCTTTTGAGTAGCACAAAGAAATATTTTTCGCACTAGTGATTTTATTGGAACTGGCTGAACTTTTCTTTGTTTTGGTGAAAAGAATACCGTATTTTCCAGCCTTTTTAACTGTATTGTTCTTTACCTTGATCCGGGTTCCCTTCTGGATCACGATTCCTGTGCTCTTTGTATTCTGAATCGCATTTTTCTGCACCAGGGCCTGATTGGACGCAAATACATAGACACCAAAGTTTTTGGCGGTCTTCACCTGATTTCCATTTACACTGGCACTTGGGGAATTCTGGATGACAATAGCATTTTTTCCGGAAGACTTAACGGTGTTTGCCGTCACCTGGATCTTTTTGCATTTGTCACTGGCAATGCCGCCTGTCTTGTCTTTTGAAGTGGTATTTCCACGAACTACGGCACCGCTGACTGTATTCATATAGATACCATGCTTTTTCGCATTGGAAACGGTATTGTCTGCCACGGTGGAAGTCCATGAATCCTGAACCAGAAGTCCATCCTGGCCAGCGGCTGACAGCTGATTTTTCTGCACCACTGACTGTCCGGCAGATGTGAGCAGAATGTTGCATCCTCCGCTGTTCGCTACGGTGTTGTCGGAAATGGTAATACGGTTTGCGTATTTTGCGTAAATTCCTGCCATTTTGGTTGCACTTACCGTGTTGTTTGTTACGGTCACTCCCTGGATCGGACGGCTGGCATTTCCGGCGATATGAATACCGAATCCCTCTTTGCTGTCCGTAATATTCCGAACAGTGTTCTGACTGATCAGAATATTGGCATTGTAAGGAACTCCCTCTGTTGCCGTATTTTTTAATGCAGATAAATAATTGCTGTTTCCTTCTTCATCGTTGTCGTTGTCCGACGGCTCGGCATACAGGTAAGACTTAATACCGCATCCGGCTTTATCAATGGTATTTCCTGTAATGATAACATTTTTGTAGTGATATGCCTTGATGGCTTCATAGGTTATATTTTTGAATGTATTATTGGTGAATTTCATATTGGATGGATATAATCCACCTACTGCAATATGGGTACCGATTCCTCGTGGAACATCCACAAACGTGCAGCCATCTACCGTCACATTGTTACAGATAGTATCATCATAAACTGTATTTTCCTGATTGGACGGCGCCATGGAATCATTGTGCATACAGTCAATATGAATAGCCTCTTTTCTGGCTGTGATGGACTGGAAATCTTTGAAGGTACAATTCTGGATCGTAACATTATCCAGACCTTCAATGGTGAGATAATGACTCTTCTTCAGATTCTGCATGGTCATATTGGTAAAGGAAACATTTTTTCCGTGCATAAAACGAAAGGCCTCTAATGTTACGCCGGCATTTACCTGTCCTTTGCTTCCCTGAAAATCCCATGTACCGCCGTTGATGGTAATATCACTGGCCCCATCATATCCCTTCTTGCCTTCGCAGGCATTGGCGATCATCGGTGCACGGCCGTCACTATCTTCCAGTTTCAGTGTACGCGTGTAGCGGAGAGTGGATCCCGTAGCCTCCAGTCTGGTATGACTGTAAACGATCAGAGATTCTGTAATATTATATGTACCCGGTTCCAGCTTCACAACCAGTTCATCGGTGCCATCGCTGGCTGCCTGTGTGTCGAAAGCTTCCTGAATCGCTTTTCCGCCTCTGTAATTGCCCGTATTGATCGTTACGGTCTTTTCCGCTGCCTGTGCAGATACTGCCCTATCCGGTGTGCCAAAGGCCATAAAACTCAGTACCCCTGCCAGCACGGTAATTCTCATAATCTTTTTAACCATAAAACCTACTCCTTACATTAATAATTTCGCCTTTTGTACCTCTTTGGTCCCTTTTGGAAACCATCCGGACATAAAAATAAAGCGTATAGATATTATACCAAAAATTTCATCTAATATCTACACGCTATTCGTTAAAGATATTCCTGCAATACCTCTCTTATGATCTTTTCTTCCTCTGGTGTAAACTCAATGGCCGGCATAGGCTGACGGGTTTGTTCCTTCGCCGGTTCCTGCACTGTTTTTTCCGCTTCTTTCTGCCTCTTCCTTTCTTCTGACTGTCTCGTCTCTTCCAGCTTCGGTTTCATGGTGTTCTCCATATAGTCCACCAGAAAAATCCGGATCCGGTTCAGTCTTTTTTCTACGGAAGACAAACAGTCCACGATTACCAAACATCCACTGACTGCCACCCCCAGCCCTACATAGTACAGAGCCTGCCTTGGCTGACCGTGAAACAGCTGCCATATCCCTGCACCGAGACTTCCAAACATAGCTGAAAGGATGCTGATGCTGCCCAGATTCTGCCAGCCGCTTACAGAAATCCCGGCCACCTTATATCCCAGCAGATATTTTCTCACAAATACTTCTACATTGGGAACTCCCTGTCTCAGGGCATAGGCTGTTTCAAACCGTTTTGTCATATTCTTAAGATAACGGCTTTTCATCTGCCCCGGCTCTCTGCTCTGCCTGTAAAGCCGCCCCAATCCGCTGGAAGGTATTATGTAAAACAACAAACCGGCTGCCAGGATCCCGGCCATTATAATGGTTACTGCGTTTATCTGCACATACTGCATTTTTTTATCCCCCATTTCTTAGTGTAGGGTAAGTATAACAAAAGGGACCGGCAATTCCCAGACAGCCTGTCCCTTTTTTTCATATTTCGTTATACAATATGTGACTTGTTTGTTTCTTTTTTTCTTTATTTCGATCCATCCGCCACTTTTTCGATAATATCAGCCACCTTTACAACCGCATTCTGCTGGCCGCTTGCCTCCATGGTCTTTCTGTACTCTTCTTTTTGAGAATCTACAGTAGAAACCGCTTCCAGAAGTCCCTGGCTGGTAAGTTCTTCCTCTTTGATCACATAACTGAATCCCTGACGCTCAAAAGACTCCGCATTTAAGATCTGGTCGCCGCGGCTCGCCTCCAGTGACAATGGAATTAAAATATTAGGTTTATGCAGAGCCAGCAGCTCACAGATTGCATTGGCCCCTGCCCTGGATATTACCAGATCCGCTGCATCCAGCAGATCACACAGTTCCTTCTGAATATATTCGTACTGAACATATCCCTCGGTTCCTTCCAGAGATGAATCTACTTTATCCTTGCCACAAAGGTGAATCACCTGATACTTCTTCAAAAGTTCCGGCAAAATTTCTCTTACTGCTTCATTTACACGAACAGATCCAAGACTTCCGCCAATTACCAAAATAACCGGTTTATCCGCAGTAAACCCACACATTTTCAATCCTTCCAGACGATTTCCCGAAAACAACTCCCTGCGGATCGGGGAACCGGTCAGATATGCCTTGTCTTTTGGTAAATGGGAGAGGGTCTCCGGAAAATTAGCACAGATCGCCGATGCGGATGAAAGACACAGACGGTTGGCAAGCCCCGGCGAAATGTCGGATTCATGAAGCACGCAAGGTACATTCCTCCGCTTGGCCGCCTTTACAACCGGCACCGTAACAAAACCGCCCTTTGAAAAAATCACATCCGGCTTCACCTGCTTGATAATACGGGATGCCTCGCTATAACCTTTCAAGATGCGGAAAGGATCTGTGAAATTCTTTACATCAAAATAACGGCGTAATTTACCTGAAGATATTCCATAGTATGGAATGTCAAAATTAGCCATCAACTCTTTTTCAATTCCATTTTTAGAGCCAATATAATGTATCTCATATCCTCTTTTCTGCAGTTCCGGGATCAATGCAATATTCGGAGTTACATGACCGGCTGTTCCGCCACCTGTTAATATGATCTTTTTCACCTGTCGTTCCACCTTTCTACAGCTGTGCCTGGATTTCTTTGCAGATCGCATCCAGATCTTCCGGCATATCTCCCTGTTTCCATCCAATATTCACTGTATCTCCCTTAAATCTCGGGATCACATGAACATGAAGGTGAAATACCGTCTGGCCTGCCGCCTCTCCGTTATTCTGCAAAATATTGACGCCATCGCAATGGTAAGCTTTTTCAATGGCTGTGGCAATTTTTTTTGCTACTATCATGATCTTTGATGCGTCCTCATCCGGCAATTCGTAAATATTTGCTGCATGATTCTTGGGCAGGATGATAACATGGCCCCGGGCCGCCGGATTCACATCCAGGATAGCCTTAAAATCATCATCTTCATACACGGCAGTAGACGGAATTTCTCCTGCCAGAATTTTACAAAAAATACAGTTCTCGTCCTTCATTCTAATCCTCCATCTGCCCTCCCGGGCTTATATATTTGAATCTCTGGCTCACCCGAACCGGAAAATCGTATCTAAATTGCGAAGTATCTCAAAATCTCCCTGGGCTGACAGTTCACCGGACATAAACGCCACCTGGAAACTCTTTTTGCCATCCAGGATGCTGTCCAGTACCTCTGCCTTGGTCTTGGCTGTAACATCTGGTTTTTCTGCGGTTCCTTTGTAGCACTGTAGCTTTCCGTCTGCCACATCCAGAACCAGCGAAGTTTTATCATTCACCAAATCGATCTGGAAGATTCCTTTTACCTTGGCATTTGGGATAAAATGTTTCTGGAAAATATCCACATAGGATGTTTCCTGCGGATCCTCTCCCATCATTCCCTTAAACAGGCTTGCCAGCTCCTCGATATCTTCTTTTTGTTTTTTTACATAGTTGTCATTGGATGCATATATTGATAACTGCTCACTTTCCTGAGGGGTAAGTGACAGGGTGCTTCCCCTGAGTACCTTCTTCTTCACCTGCATACTGCTGTTAGGAAAGGCCACCATTTTCTTGGAAATCATCCTGTAAAAATTTTCCGCCTTTTTCTCGATCATAAGGTTCAATTCTGCATTGGTCTCAAACTCGATGTGATCCTCCACATAAGTACACAGACCATCTCCCGGCACTCCGCCTAACATTTCCCAGGCACGGATCAGATTGTATTCTGCTTCTCGCTCTCCGTATGTGGTGGCTGTCACTACCGGCAGCATATAGATATGGGAAATTTTTTCCTTGTCCCCATAAAGCCAGCAGGCGTCTAAAAACTGCTGCAAAAATCCACCATAACCATACCACTCCACGGAAGCCGCCAGAATCACTCCATCCACATCTTTCAGTGTTTTTGGCAGAACCATAATATTACTTTTTTCTTCATACAGATTATATCGTTCCACACTGACCCGGAGTTCATCCAGAACCTTTTCCATTTTTTCCAGAACAAACAAAGTGGGGTCATCGATCAGACCTCTGCCACCATAATAAATATTAACTTTCATAAGAAACCTCCATCCGTTTTATCCGGCTCATAAGAAAGCAAATGACTACGCCTGCTGCAAAGCCGCCTATATGAGCTGCATTGTCAATACTGGTATCCTGTAATCCACTGTATATACTAAATGCCAGATAAATCATAAATCTCGGAACTTCTGTAGATCTTTTACGCCCCCTGTTGCCTATAATAAGCATTACAAGCAGAGCCCCCATCAATCCGTAAATAGCTCCGGACGCTCCGGCTGAAACCGTATACTGCGCTCCTATATACACATTATAAACGATGGATGAAACTCCTGCAAGAATTCCACACAGGAAATAAAACACCAGATAGGAGATCCTTCCCATATTCGCTTCCAAAGCATATCCAAGTACCGCCAGAGACACCATGTTGTTAATAAGGTGGTCCCATCCAAAATGTAAAAAGAAATGAGTAATAAGCCGGTACCACTCATGTTGCTGCAAGATCAACGGCTCAAAAGCAGCTTCCATGGCGATCATATGATCCGGATCTTCACTGGATCCGGTAAATTCCGTAATAAAAAACACGATAAAATTTGCTGCGATCAACAGGATCGTTATATAAGGTATCTGTTTTCTCTGTTCCAAAGTCCTGTCACCTCTTTTCATAGCACTTAACCTGATTATATGTTATGATAGGAATTGTAACACAGAAAATAAAACTTTTCAATGAAAGGGAAACCGATCCATGAAGATTACCATCAAGCCACCTGCCAATAACACCAAAAACATTCTGACTTTGCTGGAAGAAGCCGGCTATACTCTTCCCTGCAACTGCCATGGTGCCAGATTATGCAACGGCAAACAGTACTCTTTTGACTGTTCTATGGTTCCCCAAAACACCGTTACCGTCTCTCTGGAAAAAGAAACGGAATCCATAGAAGGTCTCTCTCTAACACCGGATTCCCCTTCATCTCTTATGGCTGACGCGGTTCTTATAGACATTGGCACTACTACCATTGCCCTTTCACTTATCAATACAGAACATAAAAAAATACTTGCTTCCTCATCCTTTGCGAACCCTCAGCGGAGTTTTGGAAAAGATGTGATTTCCCGCATCCAAAGCAGTCTCCAGGGAAATTCAGACTCTCTGAAACAATGTCTGTGTCAGTCTCTGAAACAAGAGTTATCCACACTCTGCCAAAAATCCGGCCAGGCTGTCCACAATATAAAATCTGCTTACCTGGGAGGCAATACTACCATGATCCATCTCCTTCTTGGATACGATGTATCTTCTCTGTCCCGCAGCCCGTTTACTGTCCGGGAAACTTCCCCGGAACCTTTTTATTATGGATCTTGTCGGGTTACAATCCTTCCCTGGATCTCTGCTTTTATCGGCGGTGACATCACAGCAGGCATCCTGGCCTGCCGGCTGGAGCAGTATGATTCTGCACTTTTCTTGGACCTTGGAACCAATGGAGAGATGGTATTAAAAGTCCGGGACCATTATTATGCATGTTCCACTGCTGCCGGACCCGCTTTTGAAGGAAATGGTCTTTCCTGCGGGTGTGCTGCCGTTGCCGGTGCTGTTTCTTCTGTATCTGTAAAACCTTTAGGATGCCTCTGTCAGACCATTGATAACAAACTCCCCGTAGGGATCTGCGGCTCCGGAGCTCTGTCTCTCTGCAGTGATCTGATCCGAAAACACTATGTAACTGCCGACGGGATTTTGACCCGCCGCTTTCCGGAAAAAGGGATCTTCCTATCCCGTAAAGCGGACGGATCCAGTCTGTATTTTACAGCGGATGATTTTCGCACCATCCAGCTTGCAAAAGCCGCCATCGGAGCCGGCATTGACATTCTACTGTCTGAAGCCGGACTTACTGCTCCGGAATTAGACCATATTTTTCTGGGAGGCGGCTTTGGATTTTATGTTTCTGTGAAGGACTGCGAAACACTGGGACTTCTTCCCTCCCGGACCAGACACTCCATACAGGCCCTTGGAAACACCTGTCTTACCGGCTTGTTTAACTATGCCACAAAAAACTGCTCCCTGCCAGACATTTCCCACATTCAGACTATCTCTCTGGCAGATCACCCGGATTTTCAGAGCAAATACCTGGAACACATGAAGTTTCCTGTTCTGTCTGACTAAGAAATTTCAATCACATATTCTTCTGTTCCAAAAGAGATCAGATCACCGTCCTCTACAATCTGCCTCTTCCATGGAACCAGTACTCTCCCATTAACAAAAATCTCTTGTGGGGAATCTTTGTTGATCACATAGATCACAGCCCCTTCTCTTTTTACCTGAAGATAGTTTCCTGTCATTGCCGGAAACTCTGTTATGAAGATCATCTCTCTTCCAGGAATCTGCGGCACAAAACAGACTTTCTCCGGCACTCCGGACATTTCATCATCCCACTGAAACTGCTCTCCTTTTTCAGGGCGTATTTTATAAAAAGCGACTCCCAGAACAAGAATCCAAAGCCCCATTATAATTCCCAGAAAATCCCATTTTACCGTCTTTGTCACAGCGTCCAAAAAAATCCCCTGTTCATAGCAGTACAAAATAGCCAAAAAGCCGGCCGCTCCGGCTATTCCCAAATAAATATATGAATTAGCAGGAACCTTGATCGTTTTTTTATCCGCCCTCCCTGCTCTGCTTTTCTCCGGCTTTCTTTTTGTTTCCCGGATTTCTTCCTCCGTTTTAATTTCCACAACCGGTGTTTTTTCCTCCTGCACAACTCCAGCCAGAATATCTTGTAAATGGCAGTTTCCTGCCTGTGCCATTCCGTGTAAACCGTATATCTGCCGACACAGTTTTTGATCTGCTCCATCCATATAATCCATCAGACACTCCAGAACTCTGGCCACCCCATCCATTACACCTTTCTTGTATCCTCCACAGTATGGAATCTTCCATTTTTTCTGAGCCGTGGAATAAAATATGTACTCAGGATCTATTACCAGATGCTCTGGCTCCAGGAGATACTGCTGTGCCTGCTTATAACATTGAAAAACACCTTCTAACAGTTCTTTTACCTTGTCTGCCGTCAATGGATGTTCGGAAAAATATTTTTTTAAGGGTATTACCCCTGACAGATCATATACATATTCTTTTTCCCCATCCACTTTGTGCAGTCTCATTGGCAGAATCCCCTCCGGTGTCCGGTGGCACACCAGTTCATCTCCAAAACATTCTCCTGCCTCACCTGTGATCCGTAGATAAATCCCCGAAGAACTTTCCATCATTTCAAATTCCATTTTACCCATCCTCTCCATCCCATTTTATCCGGGCATACTCCACCTGTTCTTTTTCTGTTTCATAAATCCCGGTCTGTTTATTTCCAAGCCATATTTTCTTCAAAAGCGGAAAAGAAACCGGGACTTCATATTCTGCTGTTACCTTGTACCACGCCAGATATTTCTTTTTTGTTATCTGCCGGATTTTCAAAAGATACAAATGTTCATTGATCTCTTTTCTGCTCTTCCCCTCATCCTCATTCATTCTCTGGATCAATTCCCGGTTTACAATACTATTTACATCCGACGCCATAACAGCCCTGTCATGTACATACAATCCTCCATAGCAAAGTGCCACCAGCACCCAGATACAAATACTCACAACAAACACCGCTTCCACTGTAAATGAAGCCTTTGCCATAACACATCCCTATCCTTTCCACTTCACGATTTCAATCGCAGCAAAGGCAGCGGATATAAAGGGAACAAATGCCAGCCGGTAAGTTTTCCCTTTCTTTTTCACCGCCATCAGTATAACGCCTGTCACACTGCAAAAAAACAACGCCAGCATAAGAATTTCCAGATTATCGAAAAATCCCAGTGCCGCTCCGGTTACACCAAGAACAATCCCATCTCCTGCTCCAACGGCCTGTCTGGATAATACAGACACCGTAAAACAAAATACACCGATAACGATTCCACCCAAAAGGCTCAGGATCCCCTGTCCTTTCACCACGCCCATGACACTAAAAAGTAAAATACCTGCAATTCCCGGCCAGACAGGTACCGTCTTTGTCTTTGCATCCACCGCTGCCATCCACAAAAGATAGGCCGCTAAAATTCCTTCTTTGATCAATCATTCTCCTCCTTCATCACATTGCAACATTTACTGCATGGTGTACGGCTGCCCACCTGAGAAAGATCCATCTCACGTATCTTCCTTTTCAGTCCACTGCAGGCACCATGGCTGTGGTATTTATCTCCAAAATTCGTAATCCATACCGGCATCTCCTTCTGAAAAGATTTCCCCTTGCAGCAGCGTTCACACTCTTTATAAATCCCACCTCCCCGGTTTCTCATGTCTTCCAAATCCCCATAAACAACCTGGGATATACTCAGCGTTAAATAAGTACAGGACAATTTTTGATGATACACGCTTCCATTCTCAGCCACATAAACAGTCTGCCCTGTCCTGCCCGCCGGTTTTCTTGTCTCTACTCCGGTAAACGCCCGCATATGCACCCGCTGTCTAAAACGCAGCTGGGGTACTGTTATCATCCGAAAAGGGAGTTTTACTTTATAAGTGCCCACCAGATCGATTTGATCCTCTTCTTTCATAATCTCAGAAGACAACAGAGACACAACCCTTTCACTGTCTCTTAAATATAAAGCCAGTTTTCCCTGATAGTAGGCCAGACTTTTATATGCAGAACCTTCTGTGGCCCCATAGCCTGCCGATGCCTCTCTTGCTACCCGGACCATAGCCATCTGCACCTGTTCTTCTTCTGACATTAAAACACCCATATACCCAATAAGTACCATAGAAAAAATAAATAACGGCAAAACAAGTGCTGCTTCTACTGTCATAGAACCCGATACCCTTTTCGAAAGAGGAAAGGGTATCCTCCTTGTGCAATAAGGAATGGTTCTCCCTTGTTTTTTTGAATTTGATAATTTAAAGATTGACTTCCTCCTCCTCTCTTTCTTTGATTTGTCAGAATACCCTTTCCTCTTTCGAAAATGTCATATATAACGGACTGTCACTGTTTTTTCATAAGAATGAAATGTCACCTGCCGCTTCAGCATATCCGAGACAGAAGGCATACGAAAAAAACTGGCAGGGATCTGGAATTTTCCTGATACCGTCAATCCTCCGGTCATGGTTCCCACTGAAAAACCGGCATGTCCGTTTTTCCCCATGTCCCCATCGATCAGATCCATCAAACGGTAACGCCTTGTTTCCGGCTTCATCAGCATCCAGAAAATCTGTATATATGTCTCATATTTAAAACTTTTCTTATCCGCCTTTTTCCGCTTTTTTGCCCTGGCACAAATATCTTTTGCCCGGATCTGAAATATCTGGGGAAAGGTCGTAAGTATATCTTTGGATGTCTTTACTACCGGTACATGACGCTGCTGCAGTAACGCAGAAATGTCCACCAGACTTTCTACCATAGACCAGGCAAGCAGAATCATTGTTTTCGTAAAAGTCACAAGAGGCTGCATACCGGTAAATCCTACAACAGCCAACGCCGCAGCCCGGGCTTCTCCCTCCATCCGGCTGTCTTTGCAGATAACAAGAAAATTGTTTACCATCCGAATCAGTAAAATCCGGCTTAACACACCATTCAAGTTTTCCACATCACTTTTCTTTCCACACAAAATATATTCCCACTGATAATCAAGACATCGTTTCCACTTGGTTTGCTCACTCATAAATCCGGTAAAATACTGTTGTATGTACTGATCCAGCGCATAGGATCCCAGCGCATAGTTTCCGGCAGACACCAGTCCACTTTTTAGATCCACTTTTTCCTCATCCAGAAAATCCGTGACACGATCTTCATATTTTTCATCCTCCTGGTCTTCTTTATACAGTCCGTTATAATTATCCGGCGTATTTATCTCCTTTTTTGACAGTTCCTTTTCCCATACCAGATTCAAAATCCCCTTTTTCCACGCTTGTGAAATGCCTGTAACGGGATTTTCTCCGCCACCTTGTTCTTGAACTCCTGTATAATCAAACTCCGGTGTTTCAGTCTGATACCCCTTCCAGCAGTCCTTGATGTCGTCCCAGTCAGTCCCCTCTTTCATCAGCAGTTCCTTCACATCCTTCAGAACTTTCAGATTGGAATCCAGTACCACCAGACTGGACAGGATCTGACGAAATGTACTTTCCGACTCATTAAAAACTCCTGACTGCTGCAGACGGTCCCGGATGATCACCGCTTCCTCTAACCGTTGGATCACTTGTTCTATGTCTTTTTTCAGTTCACTTCTTTTCTTCTCATAGCCCGAAAAAGAACGGATCTTCTTTTTCATTTTTTCCCATACTGCCTTTTCATGGACACCGAATTTCTGGCTCTTTACAGCACCGGCGGCAAACATTTTCATAAAATATTTTTCGCAGCATACCTTGCCATTGCGGATATAGATGCCATCTATGAGGCGCATCAGTTTTACCAGTTCCTGGCTGTTGCTGGCTTCCTTTTTCTCCTGCTCCACCTGATCTTCGATCTGTGCTGCTTTGGTTTCTGTCTCTGTTACCTGCTGTGCTTTGGACAAAAAGTTTTTAAGTCCCTCCTTGACCGCCTTGCGAAGCATTTTCCCCTCAATCTGCTCCTGTAAAATTCCTGCCTTATGGTCCCCCATGTACTCTTTCTTCTCAATGTTAATTCCCTGGTTCTGTTGAGCAAGAAAGGAAGTGATATGCTCTCCCCCCGGCTCCAGTCCGTAAGACAGATACCTGGCGATACTTGTTTCATACGCCTCTCCACCACTTTCTAACCCAAACAATCCATACTGCTTTTCCAACGGTCTGCTGTACTCTGCCAGCAATGACTCTGTGGCACAAAAGAGCCCCCGCTCTCCCTGATTTTCACACAGGGTAAAACGAGCCGTCTCCACCATGGTTCCCAGCAAAGCCAACACAAGAAGGCCAGCCATACTGAGAAACACAGTGATACTTCCATCCTTATTTGAGGATAGCTTTGGAATCCTTGTCAAATGACTTAAATGCATTGGTTACAACGCTTGTTATCTTTGTCTTGAAGATCAAAACCAGTGCCACCAGGATCACAAGGATCAAAATAATCTCCACTACGCCTATCGCTTCCTCTTCTTTCCAGAAATTCTTTAATACTTCCATATTGTTTCCTCCTCGTCTAAAATTTGCCTTCTCAGATACTCATAAATGCCGGCACCATGATCATAGCCATCACAAGACCCAGCATAAGGATCATGGGAAACAGCAGTTTTGTCCCCATCTTCTCCCCCTGGGCAAGTGCCAGCGCCTTTCTTTGTTCCAATGCTTCCAGAGACTCTTTTTCCAGAATCTCTAAAAGCCCCTGTGCCCCCTTTTTCACATTTTGCGACACAATGGATGCAAATCTCATGTAGGGCATCAAATGGCATCTTCTCCCAAAAGCCTCCATAGCCAGGCTTTCCGGTTTGCCATCCCGCATCTCCTGGCTGGCAATGCAGAGTTCTTCGTATGCATACCGCACCGGTGCCTGATTTTTTCTGGTCTCCTCATATTCTGCACTGAGCCTCTCTACTGCCTTGCCTACCGTCAGTCCTGCTCCCATTAAAAGCATAAGTTTGTTGACGATCTCCGGATGATCCTGCAGCATCTGTTCTTCCCTGTACTGCATTTTCCCTTTCATCTGACGGTGCCATACAACCGGCAGAAATAAAATAACTGCCAGCAGCAGATAAACTGCCTCATAACTTCTTTCCCCATCTGCTTCGCTTTGATACCTGACGGCTGTTTCATTAATTTCTGCCGGCAGTTTTATCTGTTTCTTTTCCTTTTGCTCCTCCACCGCTGTCTGCAGTGCCTTATAAAGTTCCTTTTCCCGGAGCCAGTCAGCATCTTCCGGAGCAGCCACCAGATGTACCGGATAAGAAAAGGATTCCTTCCAGTCCATATAAGAAACTTCCGCTGTTATTTCTGTGTCAATCCCTTCATCCGGCAGGGCCTCTTTCTTCAGCTGGCCACCCTCTCCTATGTACTCTTCATCATAGGTCCACTGAACCGCCGCTTTGCAGGAAGGTATACTCTGGGGAAAATATAAATCTTTCTTTATCTCTGCCAGCGAGGAATTTTCCCCGGTCACCTTCTGATCCAGATAGGATTTCGCCTCTTTTTTCAATTTTTCCTTCTCTTCTTTTGACAAAACTCTCTCCGGAATTTCCAGGGAAATCTCCTTTTGCCAGGTGCCTTCCGCTGTTTCTCCTTCTACCATGATCCTTTTCTCATAAGTCTCATCCTGCCTTGTCACCACCCCTTCTTTTATTTCATCCTTTTCCGGGGTAAAATAACAGACCAGCCACACGACAGCTAAAAGCACCGCCAGAACGAACACCGTCTTCCTTCGTTTTTTCCTGATCTGAAAAATCCTGTCTTCCTGATTTTCCCTTGGATAAAGACAGGCGGCATACTCTGTCAGCATGGTGTCTTTCATTTCAAACTTTACTCTTCCCATAACACCTCCTATGTCTGGATCCTCATGATCCGGAATCCCCACCATACAGCCACTCCATATACCAGCAAAGAAATCGTCATAAATATTCCACCGGCCAGAGTCTGGTACAGCGGCTGCAAAAAATCAGGCGAAAGCGTATTCAAATACAGAAGAATCCCCAGCGGAACTACCATCATACACACTGCTTCCATGCGCTTTCCCGCTATCATAGTGCGGATTTCCCGCTTTACCTCCATCTTTTCACCTATATTTCCTGCCGTCCGTTTCATGATCTTTACCATATTTCCTCCACTGCGCCTTGCCGTTACATAGATCTGGGCAAAGATAAGGATATCCTCCACTCCGCTTCGCTGCCCCAGTTCTTTCAGCAGTTCATCCAAAGGCCTGGATAAGGTAAGTTTCGTACATATATCCTTTAATTCCTGCGTCATAAGGGTTTCCCTGCCATATAACAAAAGCAAGTCCTTTCTGGCTTCCGACATGGCATGATCCATGGAGTATCCTGCCGCCAAAGCTGCCGACAGAGCATCCATAGCATCCTTAAACTCCATGGTCAGCTGCCACCGTCTCTTTTCCACCAGCACTTTCTTATAACATTTCAAAAAAATGTATCCACCCAAAAATCCCAGCACCAGCGCCAGAAAAACTCTGTGGTAGAATAAAAAGAGAATCACAGCTGCTATACTGTATCCTATAGAGAAATAGATTACAAATTCTTTTTTATCATACCGGTATACTCCATAATTCATAAAAGACTCACCCCCGCCCGCTGACATTTTTCCTGATTCCGCAATTTCTTCCCTGTAGCACACAAAACGCCCTCTACTCTGCCTTTCTGTCCCTTCTTTTCCTGAAATTGAAACAGAGTCTGAAGACTAACCCTCTCATTCTCTATTCCCACGATTTCATCAATCTGCAGCACCCGCCGGGAACCATCCCTGAGCCTTCCCAGATGCACCAGGATATCAATCCCGGAAGCAATCTGCTGGCGCACCGCCGCCAGTGGAATATCCATTCCCATTAAAACCAGTGTTTCCAGCCGGTTTAACATATCCCTGGGACTGTTGGCATGACCTGTGGACAGAGACCCGTCATGACCGGTGTTCATGGCGGATAAAAGGTCGATTGCTGCCGCATCTCTTATTTCCCCCACGATTATCCTGCTCGGCCTCATTCTCAAACTACTCTTTACCAGATCCCGTATCGTCACCTGATTCTTTCCTTCCACATTGGCATTTCTGGCCTCCAGACGCACAAGATTAGGCACCTGCCGTATCTGTAGTTCCGCCGAATCCTCGATGGTAATGATCCGCTCCTCCCTTGGAATAAAATTGGACAAAATATTCAAGAAAGTAGTTTTTCCCGCTCCTGTACCCCCGGAAATGAATATGTTATATCTGGCTTTTACAAGTTTTTCCAGAAAAGCCGCTGCCTCTTCGGAAACAGCCTCCATCTCCAATAACTTTTCCATTGTCATAACTTCTTTTGGGAACTTACGGATGGTAATAACCGGGCCATTTAGGGCAATCGGCGGCACTACGATATTCACACGGGAACCATCTTCAAGCCGCACATCCAGGATAGGATTTGACTCATTTACGATCCGGTTTCCTCCGGAGGCAATCTGCTGGGCAATATGGTCCAGCCGTTCCACAGATTCAAATTTTCTGTCCGTCTTCTGGAGCCTTCCATCCTTCTCCACAAAAATACTGGACGGCCCATTCACCATAATCTCTGTTATGTCCTCATCCTCCAGAAGGTCCTGAAGCACATCCATCTTGCGGATGGCATTGTAAATCTGCCTCCTAAGACTTTTTTTGACCTCTAACCTCAGATCATTTTCCCTCGCCTGTCCCTGGATCTGCCGCTCTATCACCCCCATCAATTCTTCATCACTAAAAGACACGCCCGGTGGAATCTGTTCCATTACCTGTCTCTGGATCTGCTCCTTGATTTCTCTTGCTTCCATCTGTCACCCCCGATTCTGAAAAAAGCCTTTCTGCCAGTTCCGTATCCACCTGTTCCGGTTCTTCCTGCTGCAGCCTTCCTGCCGCCGCCACCCACGCCGGCGTCCACAAAATCTTATGGATCTTGGACAATGAGGATCTTTCATCACTTTTTATCATTTTCTCAAAAGCCTCTCCTCTCTCTTTTCCCCACTTTCCTTCCTCCTCTGCCACGAAAATTCTCTGTCCCAGATTCAGAAGCTGCAAAAAGCCATCTTTTACACAAGAAAATTCAAGAATCACCACCTCATATCCTCCTGCCTCTTTTACTTCTTTCAAAAACGCCTCAAATTCCTCTTCTTCACAGTCCAAATAGTCCTCATAATGAGAAAATCCCGGCATAACAAATACCTTCCCCCATGACCGTACCATAGAGTTTTCTCCCTCTGTTTCATCCAGACCTTTCATCATAAATATCCCATCCGCCAAAGACACCTGTCCCGGCAGAACACTTCCCCAGGGCGTCATACGGATCCACAAACACCGGCTCCTCTTTCCAAAATACAGCGCCAGCATAGCCGCCACTGTATGGGCCTGACTTTCCTGCGGGGAAAAAACACTATAAATACCACCTTTTTCTGTCTCACATTCCGGCATCTTTTTCATCAGATCCTGATACAACGCTTCCGCTGTCTGGTACCGGCATATCTCGCCTTCTGCCGCTACCGTTGATGCAGTAAGATACCATACTTTTTTGTCCTCATCCTCTGTCTGGCCCGGATCATCCGTAAGCCACACTCCCTTTTCATCCTTTCGCCTCTCAAACCCTCGTTCTGTCACCAGTTCCCAGTCAATCCCACCGGAATGTCTGGTTTCCAGATACTCCAAAAGTCTTCGTCCGTATGCCTCATCTCTCACATAGATCAATACCTTTTTCTCCACACAACCTCCTCTAATTCGTATCGCCCCCTCGCATTCGCCAGACGGCAGGTCGTCGGAACCATCTTAAAATATGACTTCGTCATATT
>HF998309.1:2330-6254 GCA_000433735.1 Clostridium sp. CAG:167 | reverse complement strand
GTTGGCGTTATCGTCGGCGTTGCCGTCGGGGCTGCCGTTGGCGTTATCGTCGGTGTTGCCGTCGGGGCTTCTGTTTCTTCCGGAGAATTTTTCTTTTCCTCATAGTAATATGTAATATCTTTGCTGTCTTCGGTTACTTTTATTTCATCTGTATCCTCACTGCTGCCTGCGAAGGTATATCCAGACAGAGCCGGATTCCTCAGGCTGTAAGTGGAATTTTTCGGCACATACACTGTAGATACCGCCGTCCGGGGTACTGTCTCCGTCGTACCATCCTGCTTTTTCAATTCATAATGGAGATTCACGGTACTCCAAGACTGCTCTGCTGTCTTGTCTGTGGCCAGGACTTTTCCTGTGTCTGTATCGATAATCTCGCCATCCAGCGTATCACCCTTTACCAGATCCGTCACATCCGGAATTACAACCGATAACGACTCTCTGGCTGCATCCGGATCATAATAGTTACTAAGTGCCGGAATCGTGTAGTCTTGTTCTTTCTCATATTTAACCGTAGCGCCATCTGCCGCTACGATCCGCAAACGGATCTTCAAATGCTGCTCTTGGTTTACCATATTCTGAACCACGGTACGGAATTCCAGATCCTGCTGGTTCGCCTTGGTAATATTTTTTTTGCTAATCCTGTATTTCTCACTGTCCTTATCCAATGTGCCGGTTTTGCTATGAGGAATGGTAATTTCCGGGTCTGCCACATACAGTGGCACCGGCTGGCTGACATAGTCTGTATTGTTTAATTTTCTCGCCAACTCCATTTTGCACACTTCGCAAAATGGCTGTCCCAGCCACCTCATCATACACTCACGGCTGGGTGCAAAGGCAGTCTCTGTACCAGCCATGGTTATCCCCACTCCCCGGAAACCAAGGAGTTTGCTCCATTTGATAGTGTCCGGATCTGTGGTGTCGGAGGTGTTTGGTTTGTTGGTATAACGTTCGTACTCATCCCCCAGACCGCCGATGCTGTGGGCGATTTCATGAGCCATCGCCGTTCCGTTGCTATTCTCATCGGAATTAGCCGAAAAAGAAAACAGTGAATTGATCGAGGCGCCATAGCTGCCATCTGCGTTAGAAAGCATGTGAATCGTTCCTACGGTGGCACCTGCATCCAGATAATTTTCTTCCAGTTCCTGACGCAGTGCCTTGGCCAGTTCAGCACCGTCATTACTAAAAACAGCTGCTTTCCCCCATACTCTGATATGAAAATAAGTATCTACACTTTTGCCACCGTACACACTGATACCGGATTCATTGGAAACCGCCGGAATCCCATAAATATTGATGCGGTCCGAGTATTCCTTATACGGGGACCAGGTCAGCATCCCCTGAGCCTTCTTTGTGGCATCCTCCACAAACTGCTCCCGCTGGCTGGCAGTATACCCATCTCCCATGATAACAATGACAAAATTCTCTCTGTCACTGCCGGACTTGTGAAGGGTGTACACCGGAAAAGTCGTTTTGACCTCTTCTTCCGCCTTTATCACTGCAGAACCCGGGATCAGCGAAAAAAAGACCGCCAGACTGATCACCACTGCTGTTAATTGTTTTATATATTGTTTTATATATATTGTTTTATATATTTTTTCATATTTACCACCTCTTTTGTTCTTTCTCGCATCCTAATGTAACGAAATGCCGGAAACCAACTCTTCGCTGGTCTTCGGCATCTGATATTCTATTTACCAGTTTTTCTTAAAACAATGTATAACTCATTTCATGCCATTCTTCGCCGCCCCAGGTGGAATTTGCCATTCCTCTGTCTGTAAATCCGAATTTCTCATACATTTTTACTTTCTGCTGCAGGCAGGTAAGAAAGACCACCTGACGGCCATTTTTTCGTTCTCTCTCCAGATACTGGTTCACCAGTTCCCTGCCAAGTCCCTGTCTCTGGTATTCCGGCAGCACATCCAGACCAAGAAGCATGATATTTTTGCCCTGTGGGTCATGAAGACCGGCATCGGTAAAAAATTCATCTCTAAAGCTGGATTCGTCTGTGGCAATTCCATTCAAAAAGCCGGCAATCTTCCCTGTCTTTTCATCCACCGCCACTAAAAACAACTCTTCGGCTGCCCGGATCCGTTCCACCATGTCCTTCTCAGAACATGCTTCATGGGGCGGAAAGCAGATCTGCTCTATGGTGTTGGCCTGATCTGTTTCGTTCTGTTTGATGTTTCTAAAAATAAATCGGTTCATTTGTTTTCTCCTTCCTATTTTTAAAAAACACATATCTCCCTTTCCCCCAAAATCATATTACTTTCCACGAACCTTTTCTATTTGTCCCAACTCTCTCAATTTTACCATTATCTTTTAATTTCTTTATATAATACTTTACCTGATTATCCGTAATCTCCAGTTGCTTCGTGATTTCTTTTGTTGTTGCATTAGGCCATGTTTTTAGTAATTCAATGATTCTGTATTCTAAATCACTAACATTAGTATCTTGATTTTGTTCTGCATCAGTTTGATTCGATTCTTCTGATTGGTTGGTTTGGTTTGATCGGTTGGTTTGATTGGTTGGTTTTCTAAACATTGTTACCAAAAATCCATCACCAAGTTCCTCGAATGCCGGCTCCTGCAAACCATATTCTTTGCATCTGCTAATAATTCGTGGAATTCCAGTTCCCCACGCCTCAACAATCTTCATATAATGAAAAGCTTCTGCAATAGCTTCATTTCTACAAGTGGATTTCCCATGTTTTGCAGTTATAATATCAATCCCACCGTACAACATTCCTGGAGAAAGCACCTCTATTCTATCGTCAAATATACATACTTGAATGCACGATCTATCCAGATAACTTCTATGCAAAACAGCATTAGCTATCATTTCTCTAATAGCTGTAATTGGAAGTTCATAAATATCTGTTCTAAATAATCCTTCAATATTTGCGCCCATATTTATATGTCTCAAAACAAATTCATAAGCTGCCTCAACTTGTCCTTGTATTGGACCAGTAAATTCCTTTTGATCTATAAAAACATCTCTTGAAATTCCCTTAAATAATGCACATTGTATTTTTGCTGCCTTATTATGATTTTCAGTCAGTAAATCAAATGCATGTGTTGGATACCAGTCTCTACCGACCTTGCACAGTAATCCAAAATCCTCTAATTTTTCAAGTGTCATATCTTTTATAGACACCTTTTCTTCCTCTGTTTTACACGCATTTATTGCCGTCTGCTTCATATATGCACATAAAGCTAATGATTTATTCTGGTCAAATTCTCTACCAATATCCTGTAAAGAATCATAAGATATTCCCTGACCTTCTAATTCCAATTCTTGTAATTTTCTTGCATCTGCCGGTCTACTTGTTCCATTTATTCTGATATAAGAAGTAGTTTCTTTCCCTTTATTTGTTAAATAATATGGTCTGAATTTTCCAGGTGCAACATCTATTACAAGTATTGTTTTATCTTCAATTGTCTGTATCGATATATCCACTTCTATCTGAGGTGTACATGCATCAGAAATCATATTAGATATTGAATCCGACAGTTTAAAAGGACTTTGTTCACCGATTCCATACACTATGCATGTTTCATCTTCAATACCGACAACAACCTGGCCTCCTGTACTATTTGAAAATGCTATAATATCTTTCAGAAATTTCTCATGTTTACTTGGAATTTCTCTTTTGAATTCTATATTCTTGGTTTCTCCAAAAAATTCTTTTCTAACCACATAATCACCCACTTTCAATCTATTTTTCCTAATTTTTTTCTCATGTTATTATTTCCAAAAGTAAACTCCATCAATTCACAAATGACGCTGATGGCTTCCAACTGCTGATCTCCTGTTGATGGGTGAGGTGCTTTTTCTACAACAAAATCTCCCACTCTTTTTCCTTAAATCCTACAAGCACATGGTCCTCGGTCACAACCAGCGGCCGCTTCACCAGCATACCGTCT
>HF998309.1:0-2275 GCA_000433735.1 Clostridium sp. CAG:167 | reverse complement strand
CCGCAGTTTGTTTTTAAGATCCATCTTTCTATAGATCATACCACTGGTGTTAAAAAAACGCTTCAATGGGAGACCACTTTTTTCGTGCCATTGTTTCAGTTCCTCGTAGGATGGATTCTCCTCCACGATATGACGCTCTGTATATTGTATGTTGCGCTCATCCAGCCATTTTCTGGCTTTCTGACAAGTTGAACATTTTGGATAACAAATAAATAACATTGTATTTACCGCCTTTCATGATTCATTATTGGGTGCTGGGCATTTTACCGGTCACTCACATACCACCTTTTCATATTGATGATAACTAATTGATTTGCCCGTCATTTCCTCCAGTCTGTATGTACCTTTGTTCAGAATAAGGGTTTCACCTTGTATCTTGCAATCCATAACTACAAATTTTCCTTCGTAGCACGATACAATAGCCCTGTTGCCTTCAATTACCTCATAATTTTTCTTATTACTTATGTCGATTGTCAACACCGATGTAATTCCAACTGCAATGTTTATGATAACTATCATCGACGCCACTGCCAATAGTATCTTTTCTGGCCACTTATACTCTTTCCACTTACAAATAACACTTCTCAATGATAAAAAATATGCAAGGATTACACTAGAAATCAACAACATGAGCCCCCATGCATACTGATCTGCCCAATGTCTCATCCAGTCCCAATGGGCGAATGATACTATACAAAGAATGCACAGCATATTTACAGAAGACAAAACACTAACTATAGTGATGAACATGATGATAGCTTCTGCCTTGCCATTTGTTTTCTTTTTTCCACATGGCAATAGAAACCAAACAGCAAGACCTACAACAACCACTAACAAAGCAATAATATAAACCAACTTGTCTTCAACCATTTCTATTCCACTGAAATATCTTTTATCTACACCGTAAAAACTGGCGCATGAATTAGCATAATCATAAATAACTTCCTCTTTAAATATTTCCATCACTACACCAGCAATTCCCGAAGTCAATAACACTGTCAGTATATTTTTTGTGCTATCTGTCAGAAATTGTTTGATATTTTTGTCCTTTTTAAATGCATTGCCCTGACTGTCAACAATACATTTTTCCGGCTTGTCCTGCATTTCTACATCCTCTCCTCCCTAAAATCAAAAGACGGTTTTCTGTATATTCTCACCTTTTTCTATATCATACACACCTATTGTGGATAATGCAAGACGTTGTTTTTATGTACAACATACATCATAATTATTCAGCCATTCTCATAAATTTCCTTTGTGTACAGCAATTATTTGTCTAACATCCTTTTAATTATCTTTCGATATTCATTCAAAAAAGTTGATTCTGTATTGGTTGACCAAAGAGGTAACATTACTTTACACATAATCCACACCGCAAAAATTATAAGAAATGGAAAAATTATAATTATCACTATAAACAAAGTAAACTGATAGTCATTTTCCAAGTTAAAAAAGTGATTTATATGGTCACATAAATATGTTGCAATAGCACCCAAAAACGCTGAACACAGAATTGTATACACATTTTTTTGCGGCTTTAACATGCTTATCTTATTATCAAGATAATGCTCAAATTCTGTTAACTGTATCTTTGTTTTTTCTTTATTCTCATTCATAACTGATTTTTCCCATTCAAAATAGGAATTGCATTTCTTACAATCCTTTAATTTTTTCCATTCTTTTCTACTCATTTTTTCTCCCACAAAATATTTGTACTCTAAAAGTGCTTTATCATAATCAAATCCATATTTTTTCTTCCCTATTTCATTCATACATGGACTTTTACTAATCCTTACATAATCCATATTATATTTTTTCATATCCTGCTTGCCCATACATCAATTCTCCTTACTATGATTTAATCTGAAATTTTCCAATAGTCCTCTATGTACATCATACCGTACTGTCTTTCCCTGTAATTTCTTTCAAAAGAACATTTTTTCTTTTAAAGTCTCTTTTAATACATATGTTTTTCCTATTCCCCATGTTCCATTGATTAGTATACAAATCATATGGCATCTCATCGTATTTTTTATAATTCCTTTGATATAATCAGCCCTCATATTTTCCTCACCTATTTTTCTCATGTTACCTCAGTCAGTCTGCTCAAGTATTCTTTTTACCTCCTGCTGCAATGCGTCACTAAAGTCTGATAAATCATCATATACGATTACATTCAACCTTATAAGGCGAACGATGTCCCATATCATCTCTGACTTACTCAGTTCCATAACAATGCCCGGATGACGCTTATCTTTTTTTATCCGCTCTTCCA
>HF998308.1:8229-13040 GCA_000433735.1 Clostridium sp. CAG:167 | reverse complement strand
AATCTATAGAATTTAAGTTGCCGATTATAGAAAAAGAGTTTACACTAAGTTTGGATAATGATATACAAAATGAGACGGTATGTGAGATGGAGAGGATTTGAAAAGGGGGTAACACTAATGCAATTTGAATGGATAGATTTTTATTCAGAGTTCGCTACCAAACTTTTGACCTTTAAAAATAACCGAGGTGAACTTATTGAAAAAATCAAAGAGGTTTATGCGGACATCCATATGAAAGTTCCGAAGTTGGAAAGTGGAGATGTAATTATTGACATTGATCCTTTTACGGTTTTTGGGCTCTTTAATAAGGGGATTACAAATGCTAATAGAGTAGCAATTATCGGAAGTATTGCAAGGGTATTTGATATTCAGGCAAAGGTGCCGGATAACTTTGATGGAATCCCTGTACTTAATAATCTGAAAGCAACATTTTATGGCTTTAAGGATGGCAGAAAGATGGATGATATAGATAATATCTGGAATCTTTTTGAAGCAGCAATAAATTTTGCAGATAACGATGATGAAGAAAATCGAGCAGAATTTGCAAAATGGTATGATAAAGTTCGTGACCAGCGATGTATTCGTTGGAATATTACGATGGGACTTTATTGGATCAGACCTTTTGCATATATAAACCTTGATTCCAGAAATAGGTGGTATCTCTCAAATGTTGAAAATATGCCAGCTGAATTTGTAGACTCTATAAAAAAGAAGATTAACAAAGTACCAAATGCTGCGGACTATCTTTTTATAAAAGATGCATGTATAAAAGCGTTGAGCGGGAATAATTATGAATACAAAAACTATCCAGAGCTGTCGTACAGCGCATGGCTGGCTTCGGAACAAGTAAATCAGGGAAAGGAAACAGCCAGGGGAAAGAGGAAGTCCAGTGCAGCATTTCTTCGCTGGTTTAGGCCAATAATTCAAGCATTGCGCGATGTGGGAGGCTCTGCCTCACCCATGGAAGTTCGGGCAAAAATTATTGAAAACGAGCACTTATCAGAAGAGGAAATCAATGCCACAAGAGGGAAAAACAATGTTAATAAATTTGAAAATGAAGTGGCTTTTGCCCGCAATTATCTTGTAATGGCAGGGTATATTGACAATAGTGTACATGGAGTGTGGACACTGACAGAAGCGGGAAATGTTGTAGAAATAACGGATGATATGGCTTCTGATATTTTCAAAAGTGGCATAATTAAAATGCAGAGTAAGCGGGATAAAAAGGGGGCAGCGATTGCAGATGATGATGTAGACACTGTTCATTATTGGATTTATGCCCCGGGTGAGAATTCCTGTATGTGGGAGAATTTTTATGCAGAGGGAATTATGGCAATAGGCTGGGGACAAATTGGAGATCTTAAGGCATTTGATTCAAAGGATGCTATGAAAACGAAAATGAAAGAAATCCTTGGTACAAGTCTTTCGTATAAAAATGCCGCCCATACTACATGGCAGTTTGCGAATAATATGAAAGTTGGCGATGTTGTATTTGTTAAGAAAGGCAGATATCAATTAGTTGGCCGGGGGATTGTTACATCTGATTATGAATATGATGGGGAGAGGGATGACGAATATGGAAATATTCGAAAAGTAAACTGGACGCATAAAGGTGAATGGCCGCATCCAGGCCAGGCTGCCATGAAGACTTTAACGGACATTACCGCATATGGAGATTATGTCGAAAAATTAAATGCTTTATTTGAAGATGAGTCGGTTGAAGATGCAGAGGATATTGAAAAAAATTATCCTGTGTACACAGAAGATGATTTTCTTGATGAGGTATTTATGTCGGAAGAAGAGTATTCAAGGCTGGTAGGAATTCTTAGGGCAAAGAAGAACATTATTTTACAAGGAGCACCAGGGGTTGGTAAGACTTTTGCAGCTAAAAGGCTGGCATATTCCATAATGGGGGTTAAAGATATTGATCGTGTTATGATGGTTCAATTTCATCAAAGTTATTCTTATGAAGATTTCATTATGGGCTTTAGACCTTCCGCATCCGGTTTTGAATTAAAAAAAGGGGCCTTTTATAATTTTTGTAAGAAGGCAGAAATAGATAGTGACAATGATTACTTTTTTATAATTGACGAGATAAACCGAGGAAATTTAAGTAAGATTTTTGGCGAATTATTTATGCTAATTGAAAATGATAAGCGTGGAGTTGAATTGCAGCTTTTGTACTCAGACGAGAAGTTCGCAGTACCTGAAAATGTGTATATTATAGGCATGATGAACACAGCAGACCGGAGTTTGGCAATGCTGGATTATGCTCTAAGAAGGAGATTTGCTTTCTTTGAAATCAAGCCGGGGTTTGAAACAGACGGCTTTCGTGAATATAGAATGTCTATGGATAATGAGAAATTTAATAAGCTGATTAGTTGCGTTGAAAGTTTGAATTCGGCTATTGCAGCAGATGAGTCACTTGGTGAGGGGTTCTGCATTGGACACAGTTATTTTTGCAACCTTGAAGCGGATGAGATAGATGATTATTGTCTATATGGAATTGTAGAATATGAACTTATCCCGCTTCTCAAAGAATACTGGTTTGATGAACCAACTAAGGTTAAAGATTGGAGCAACAACCTAAGGAGTGCGGTTAAGTGATACCTATACAAAATATTTATTATATGCTGTCATATGCTTTTAAGGTCTTGAACGAACAGGGGTATAAGAATATGGCAGTCGAAAAATTTGATAATACCGCAGAACTTATGGCAGCAATATTGTCAAAAGGCATTGCTACTCAGATTAAGCGGGGACTTGGTAAAGAATATATTCTTGAAACTGGGGAACTATCGTCATTGAGGGGGAAGATGTCTATTACAGAGTCTATAAAGACACAGACAATGCTAAAAAAACGAATGATATGTACCTATGACGAGTTTTCTGTAAATGGGATGATGAACCGAATAATAAAGTCAACAGTAGAATTGCTTTTGAAATCAGATATTTCGAAGCAAAGGAAAAAAGAACTTAGGAAACTTATGCTTTATTTTAGAGATGTTGAGACTATAGATCTTTATACTGTGAACTGGAACCTCCAATATAATCGTAACAATCAAACCTACAGAATGCTGATATCAGTTTGCTATCTTGTGGTTAAAGGACTATTGCAGACAAATTCAGATGGAAAAGCAAAATTTATGGATTTTCTTGATGAGCAGCGTATGTGCAAATTGTATGAGAAGTTTATTTTGGAATATTATAGAAAAGAGTATCCGCAGATAAAAGCCAATGCATCTCAGATTCCTTGGCAATTAGATGATGGCGATGGTGCCATGCTTCCAGTAATGCAAACGGATATTATGCTTAGCTATCAAGAAAAAGTGCTGATTATTGATGCGAAGTATTATGGAAAAATGACACAAACCCGATTTGATTCTCATACATTACACTCTGGCAATCTATATCAGATTTTTACATATGTGAAAAACAAGGAGATTGCACTGTCTGCACAACCGCATAAAGTTTCGGGAATGCTTTTATATGCAAAGACAGACGAGGTGATTTGTCCTGATAATCAATACAAAATGAGTGGTAATAGAATAAGTGTCAGGACATTAGATTTGAATTTGGACTTTGCTGATATTGCAGCGCAGTTGAATGGAATTGTAGAGGAGTATTTTGGAATGTGAAGGCCGTGGATAGGGGTGAGATTAAATATTTGTTATGTAGGAGTACCTCTAATTGACATATTCCGAAATAAATGTTATGATGTGACACAAACCAGATTGGCACAAAAGACGAATGTGGATCGGAGGTAACTATGATTAGTACATTGGAGGAAGCATTGGAGCGTATTAAGGAACTGGAAGAAACAAATAAGCAATTGTTGTCGGAATTGGAATGTTACAGACAGAGAAATTATGGTGGGCGAAAAAAACATAATGAGGCATGGATGGAAGCTTACAATGACTTTGCAGTCAAGTATGAAAGCGGCATGACGATTATGGAGATTGCAACAGAGAGTAAAATTAGCAGAAGAACTGCATACCGTTACAAGTCCTATTATGATAAACTTAAGGGAGGAAGAAAGTAATATATGGGAAATGGGAAGAAAACTAGAAACGTGTTTGTGATTAAGGATGCAGATGGTAATAATATTGTAATGATAAATGACATTAGATTTAAGGGGAAGAGATCTATTAATTGGGATGAGGTAAAGGCCTACATAGAGGAATTTGTGGGAAATGATTATACAATTGCCGAGACTAGTGATGTTGTTTATATAGGTTCTGATTTACCAGATGAATACACTGGTTCTGAGTACACGGCGAGTTTGAGAGGTGCTAATGCAAAAGCGAAGGCAAATGCATCACAAGGAATACCAGAATTACTTAGTATTGCAAAAGGAAAGCACTTTAGGGAAAACAATGCGGCAAAACATAAAAGAAATGCAAAATTTGGATGGTATCGGTACGATTCAAGATTTGCGCTTCCTGTATATGGAGATAAGGGTGAAGTTGAAAGATATAATGTGTTTCATGCATCTATGTTAATAAGATGTGCAAAGGATAGAAAAATGTACCTGTATGACATAATAGACATAAAAAAAGAAACGAGCAACTCTCTCAGCTAAAGGCCTACCAGACAAAAAACCCATTTCTTATTGGTATAATATCAAAAAATGTATAGTTTGTCAATTGCGATGATATAATCATTTGTTTCAGTGTAGCGGAATATCTGATTTCGGCTGTCTTTGTCGATGACCAGCAGAATAGTATTGAATATGCTATGAGGACGAGAATATATGGCTGATGCAGGGATTGCTGGACTGCTAAGTATCAGTCATTTCGTGCAACATTCTG
>HF998308.1:0-8195 GCA_000433735.1 Clostridium sp. CAG:167 | reverse complement strand
ATTAAGGAATTGATAGGTTATCTTGAAATAAAATATGACCCAGCTCATAAATTTGTTCCATATGATTTTTATAAAGTGTTGAATGAAAGAATTCCTGAAAAATTTGCGAAGCGACCAAATTATAAAGATATATTAAAAATTATTCCTAAAAAAAGAGATATAGAGGAAGAAACTAAGATTTATTTTTGTGGTTGGAGAAGGAATGCGGTTGGGCAGAATGTACGGGATAAAAATCTTGAAAAAACAAGAAGTGCCTTTGGAGACGCAAAGGCAGAAATGTGTAAAAGAAAAAATATTAGTTCTTGTTGGACAGATTGTGCCAGCGATGAAGATTTAAAAAAATTGAATGATATAGTTGGAATGTGATTTACAAAAGGTCTACATTTGGGCGGTTTGGAGGCAACAAGATGACGGAAGCAGAAGTGATATTAAGGATTGCACTCTATTATTTAAAAAATCATTTGACGGATGAAGATGTATATGTATCTATTGATGGGGCGCATGTTAAGATTGGTAGTACATGCCATTTTGATATTCAGTTATTTTTAAAGCAAAATGGCTGCATTTATGTGAGCGAAGATTTGGAACGATGGCAAGGGGAGTATAAGGTAATGGGAAGTGAACACAATCTCATAATCAGTTCGACACCAGGAGTTGGGGATGTCAAAGTTCATCTTGAAGAAGGAAAAGAATTACTTATCGAGGCAAAGAAGGGGAAAACAAATAAATCTGGACAGGAATATGTACTTATGCGAGAAGCAATTGGACAATTAATGACCAGTGATAAGTGGACGAAATCTACGATTCCTGTTGTCGCTGTTCCATATTCGGAAAAGAGTTACGAACTAGCAGAAAGGTGGAGTAAGGTGGCCCAGATAAGAAGAATAGGCATTGGATTTATGTTGGTAAGGGAAGATGGTGTGATAGAATGGGTAGGCTACAACCGTTGATGATTGAGCTAATCCGCCCTTATGTCAAACATATATTCCGTTTTCGATGACCAACCCGAACTTGTCTGATTATTATATCTATAATGCGCTGTTTTATTTATGCAAAATCATGAATAGCAAAGAAAGAAAATCTCTTTGCCAAAGCGTTCCCCCGGGAGTATAATAAAATTATATTTTACGTAAGGAGGATGCTTATGAAAGCCAGAGTAAGAAAAAGAATTGCCATGTGTTTGGCGTTTTCCCTTATTTTGTCTTTATGTCTGCAGGGAGAAGCCGGTGCGAAAAGCAAGAAAGCAGGATTAAAGATCAGTACGGCAAAGGTTACCTTGCAGGCGGGACAGAAAAAAACGGTTACATTTTCGGGGAAAAATAAATCGAAAATATCCAAAATTTCTATTCAGAAAAAGTACAATAAGAAGGTAGCAAAAGTATCTGTAAAGAAGAAAAAAATATATGTTACCGGAAAGAAAAAAGGCCAGACAAAAATCAGGGTGCTGGTTAAATTTAAAAAACATTCCAAATTAAAAGCAAAGAAGTTTGTGATTAAAGTGAATGTTCAAAAGAAAAAGCAGAAGTCTGCCGCAAAGACCAATGTGAAAACGCAGACGGTAAACAAAAAGCCGGTGGTTACTCAAAAACCGGCGACATCCGGTACCGGCAGCACGGTCAACAGCGGATCAAGTGTTGATAAAAAGATAACCAGGAGTGAATGGGTAAGTATTTTATGCAAAAAACTGGATATAGACACATCCGGGATTAATCTGGCATCGACAGATCTGGATTATGCAGACATTTCAGATGATAAAAATGCAGTGCAAATTGAGGCTGCTCACAAGTACGGTCTGCTTCCGGAGGAAGGTGACAGCCAGGATGTGCCATGTTTTAACCCACAGGAAACGGTAACCCGTGAGTATATGGCGTATACGCTGTCAAAGGCTCTGGGATTTGAATATAGTGGAGAACCGGATGACTGTGAGGATCTGGATGAGTCCGTTTATCAGGATGAAGTGGCCAATATTATAAAAGCCAAAGTCATGAAACTGCATAATGATAAATTCAATCCGAAACAGGCCATAACAAAGGATGATGTGGAATTTGCGGAAGAAAAGATTGACGAGTGGACAGCTTCCACAGATTTATCCGATGCGAAGGAATATGATCACTCTGTTTACCAGGAGGATGTAAAGGATTATTCAGATTGCACGGAATATTCTCTTGAAAAAAATAATTCCAGTGATTTAACACTGAAAGGCAGCGACCTGAAAAATTATGATATAGAAGAGAAAGATATCATTGTTTTGGGAAAAAATGATGCACATCCAAACGGAGTGGCCGTTGAGATCGTAGAAGCCAACGAGGATGGCAGTTTTTCCTGCAAAGACCCTGACATTGAGGATGTTTATTCCCAAATAGATACTTTGGGACAAGGAGAAATAGACTACGAAGATGCCAAGGCAGCCAGTGATGATATATCGCTGAAGTATGAAGTAAACGAGGATACTTCCGTTCAAAAGAAACAGAAGACGGAAACGAAGAAAAAGGTGGGAGGATCTTTCGAGCCTAAAGATGTGAAATTTATCTTTGATATGGGCAAGGGAAAAAAGATCACAGACAACTTGAAACTGCAGGGAAAAGTTACGGTGTCGATACCGGAAATAACAGCGCTGCTGGATGCGGATGTGAGTCTTAGAAAGGGAGTCTCAATTGATGAAATGACCCTTTCCATGCGTGAGAAAGTGGATATAGCAGGGGGACTTTACTGGACCGTTGCTGAGACAGGACAATCACTGCAGAATGGCAGTCATGAAAATGATTTTCGGAGCATTTGGACAAAAGCAGAAGGGGCTAATTTTGAGTTCGGAAGAATAGAATTGGGAAGTATTCCGATTGATGTGGCATATGGTTTCGGAATCAATCTTAAACTTTTTGCGGAAGTTTCCATGAAGGGTGAGGTCTCCATAACTTACTCAATGAATGCCATGGAGGGAATCCAATATAAGGATGACACCTTCAGAATTCTGAAAGATTATTCAGATACACTGTCGTTGTTCGAAGTATCCGGAAGTGGTTATGTACAGATCGGTGTTGCGGCAGATGTAGCGTGGATGGAGATTTTTGACATAGTTGGCGTGACATTCCAGGTAGGACCTGCATTTAATGCAAAAATAACACCCCATGCCCTTGCGACGGATCCTTTGATCTGTGCCAATGCATCGTTTTATCTGGGGGCAAAATTAACGCTGGATAAGGAAACCATCCTGGGAGAACTTCTAAAGGACAAGCATAATCTGTCGCTTCAGTGTGAGTTGTTGAAGGATGATTCAAAGAATCCGCTCAGATTGAATTTCCATATGGAGAATTTTAAACGAGTGCAAAAATGTACTTATGGAGCCGGAACCATTGAAGGAGCTGTAGTGGATTCTGCCAGCAGAAAGCCGATCAAGAGCGCCATGGCTCAGATCTATATGAAGGGCAAAGATGGAGCTGACTTGCTGATCCGTACAGTATATACAGACGCTGACGGAAGATACAAAGTTGACAATCTTGCAGATGGTACATACTGTATAGTGATAACAGCAACAAATTATAAGCAATGTAGTTTTGATGATGTGAAGATCGTTCACAGTACCGTAATGACAGCAGATGTGGCTGAAATGGTAAAAAGAGATGATTCCACAGGAATGCTCCGGTTTAAAATTGTTTCTGCTGTAACGGGAGAAGAATTGAAAGATTGGAATTACAACATCCGTTCAATCAATACAGTATATGATATGGAAGATATTACCGGTACATCCGGCAATGGAATTTTTGAGAGAGAAGTTGCCTGCGGAAATTACCAGGTGACCATTTCGAAAAAAGATTATATAACAGCCAGCCAGGTTGTGAATGTTGCCTATAAAAAGGACAATACGGTTGTAATTGCTGTTTCACCTTGTCTGGAGTCCATTGACAGTTCGGAAGATATCCGGTTTGTTTTAACCTGGGGCGAAGAGCCAATGGATCTGGATTCTCATGTGTTCATAAAGAATAAAGACCAGCAGGTTGTGGGAAGAGTGTACTTTGACAGTGACGAGTATGAGGACGAAAATACAAGTGTCAATCTGGATGTGGATGACAGAGACAGTTACGGTCCAGAGACGATAACCATTGCCAAAGCAAGCAATGATTATACATACAGTTACTATGTGTATGACTACACAAATGAGGATTGTGAAGGGGTAAAAGAACTTTCGTTATCGTCTGCTAAGGTTTCTGTGTATGCAGGAGAGAAATTGTTATATGCATTTAATGTACCGTATAACAGAAACGCAACAGCGTGGAAGGTGTTCGATTACAATCCGTCAACCGGACAGTTAGTCATCCATAATCAATTAGGGGATTCCGACTGCGGTGAAGAATTTGGAAAAGATATACAATGGGCTGAATGATGCTAGAAAACAATAACCATAGGGGAGGGTGATCTATGACAGTGAATGTATCCAGAAAAACAATGATTTGCGTAACGATCTTGGTCGCTTTGATTATTTTAGTTATATTGTTACGAATCGGTATGTGTCTGTACAATACAAGAGATTACAAAAAGGTGCAAGCTACGGTAGAATCTATTGATCAGGAATATGGCGAGTATTCGTCGGAAGGAACATCGATTGTACATGTCATATCCTTTTCGTACACGGTAGATGGCACAGAGTATGAAAATTGCTACAAACAATTAACTAAAATAGGATATGCGGAGGGAAAACAGATTACGGTTTATTTCGACCCGGAAGATCCCGGTAAAGTCCGTCCAACTATGAGGAGCGAGGAAATTGTGCTTTTGGGTACATTCTTTATTTTGATCATGGCATTGATCTTAACAAAAAAAGCGCCAATCAGCACCTGACATATACGGAGGAGAAGCTGTGCTGTGTATGTTTATGCGCAAAACGGCGTCCGGAAAAAAGTGAAGATTACGGTTAAATAACTGCCCCGGAAAGGCAGGATTAAAAGGAGCCCTCAGGGTAATGTCACTAAGTTCGTCATGACATTGTCCCCGGGGTTCTTTTTTGCTATAAGTTTTTCTTATACCCAACAAAAGATAAAACGAATTTTACAAAATACCAGGGGCGTAGTACACTATAAACAGTTAAAACATACAAACCTAGTAGGAAAAGTAGCAAAAGGAGGACGATGTACATGGCTAAATGGGATAATTTACTTTTATTTAAGAAAAATTCTGCGGAGGATTATCTGAAGACGGCGCAGAATGTGGCGGCCTGGCTCAAGAAATACGAAGTCAAAAAGCTGGTAGGAAAAAGCTGGGAGATCCGCAGCGGAGCAGGATCGGATGAAGGGGATGACCTGGCAAGCAAAATGACCGACCGAAGCATCTACTCCGGAGCGGCAGGCATTGGCTTTTTCTACATACAGCTTTATGAGGCAACCGATGATAAACAGTATCTGGATGAAGCCGTAGAAGCGGCGGAGTATCTGCTGGGAACCTTCCAAAAGGAGCTGGGTGTAAAACCCGGGATTCATGGAGGAATTACCGGAGAGGGATTTTTCGCTGAGACGCTGTATCAGAAAACAGGGGAGCAGAAATACCGCGATTACGCCATTCAAGTAGGAGATGTGGCTTACGAGACGGCTGTGAAAGAAGATGGAAAGATCCACTGGGACAATCTGGTAGATTATATGGGAGATGGAAGTACAGCTGTTTACTGGCTGCAGCTGGCAGAAATCACCGGAGATCAAAAATACGTTACCTACGCCAAAGAATTGATCGACTATATACTGACCTTCAAAAAGGATCAGCCGGATGGCACATCCTACTGGCGTTTTTTTGATATTCATGATTACTTTCCGGAGCTTCCGGCAGGAGGGATCCTTCCAAATTTCGCCCATGGAACCGCCGGTATCGTATATCTGCTTACTAAATATTATGAAGCGTCAAAAGATGGATCGTATCTGGATATTGCCAAAGCAGGCTTTGAATTTTTGACCAACATCGCCATTCAAAAAGAGGACGGTGCTATCGTGCCGTACTTGTATTTGCCGGATTCAGACGAACCGTGGGATGTCTTTTATTTAAGTATCTGCCACGGACCGGTGGGAGACGCCATTGTGGCAAAAGAACTATATCAGGCCACGGGAGACAAACAATACCTGGATTTCTACAAAAAACTTTCCAACGCCCTGGAAGCAGCCGGTGTCACTTACAAACGGTCACCGGGTTACTGGAACGACTGCATCTGCTGCGGATCCGCCGGTGTATTTTTGCACTTTGTGGACGGATACAGGCTGACAGGAGAAAAAAGGTATCAGCAGCTGGCAGAAAAAGTGGCAGACAAGCTGATCGGAGACGCCTATAAAAATGCAGAGGGAACCAGATGGTATGGTGCCTGGACCCGCGTGATCCCATGGAATGTGGATGCGTACACCGGCTTGTATATGGGAAGTGCCGGAGGTGCCAGCGCGTTATTGTCCCTGTATGGAACTTTGACAGGCAAAGAGATCACACCGATTTTTGAATATTAATGTGAAATAAAAACGAAGAAGATTTGAGGCAGATGGAGGTAGAACATGAGTAATATACATAAAAGCATAGCAGAATTAGTAGGACATACACCATTACTGGAGCTGGTAAACTACGAGGAAAAAAATCAGCTGAAAGCCAAGATCCTCGGCAAGCTGGAATATTTCAATCCATCCGGCAGCGTAAAGGACAGAGCGGCGCTGGAAATGTTGGAGGCAGCAGAGGCGTCCGGTGAGTTGAAGCCGGGACAGACTGTGATCGAGACCACCAGCGGCAACACAGGAATCGCCCTGGCAGCTTTTTGTGCAGCGAAAAAGCACCCGCTGATCATTTACATGGAGCCGGGATGTACACCGGAGCGGATCCAGATCATGAAAGCCTATGGCACCGATGTCCGGGGCATTATGGAAATACCGGGGGCAGAGCAGATTTTGAAAGAGTATGGCTTTGACCCGGTGCGTCTGATGGATTCGGTGAAAAATTTTGCCAAAGAGCAGGATTACTTCTATGTGGCTCAGCTGTTTAATGAGAACAATCCGGGGGCACATTACAAGACTACCGGACCGGAGCTGGTAGAAGACACGGATGGCAAGATCGATATAGCAGTCATGTTAGCCGCTACGGCAGGAACGCTGGCCGGTGTGGGATCGTACTTGCAGGAGCATGTGCCGGGAGTACAGATCGTAGGAGTACAGCCGACACCGGATTCCCTTTCCTTTGTACCGGATGCCAAGGCAACCATCGACGGCGTTGTGATTTTTGACAAGCCAACAGGCTGCACCCATCCATTTGTGGTACGCCGGAATTTCAAATACGACGAAGTTATCGATGTAAAGGGAGAGGATGCTTACGCCACAGCCAGAGAGGTGGCAGCGTCGGATGGTGTATTCCTGGGAGCGTCGGCGGCTGCGGCACTGACAGCGGCCAAAGAACTGGCACTCCGCCCGGAAAACAAGGGAAAAAATATTGTGGCTATTCTGGCGGACAACGGAATGAAATACCTTTCTACCAATATGTATAAATAAGAAAAAAGGGGAGAAATACATGAGGTTTGAGAAGAACCCGGCACCCTGGATATCTTTGTAAACAATGCAGGAATTTCCGGCCGCTGTGAACCGGTGGGAGAGCTGAAAGGATGCCGTGCTGTTCGTCTCAGGGGAAGAAGGATCTTTTATCAATGGTGCCAGTCTGGTAGTAGACGGCGGCATGTCCTGTAACTAATCTTTACTTATATAGCGGTGGATGATTTCGTTGATGGCGGCATCATTCCGGAAGGACCGCACAATCGTTAAAAAGTCCTGGGTGGTGGCCAGTTTGAACCGGTATGTTTCATAATATTTATGAAGCATTTGGAAAAACATGTCATCACCCATTTTTTGCCATAATTCGTATAAAAATAATTTTCCGCCTTCATAAACACATTCCGAATAAGTATTGCTCCTTTTTTGGTAGGCCGACAGGTCGTAGTTAATAGGGAGAGAGCGGGCGGTCTGGGGCAGGACCACATCATTCATCCAATGGAAAAATTGTTTTTTGGATGAAAACTGGTTTTTCCACACAGCGCGCTGCCATGTTCTGTCTGCGTAATAAGGGAACAGGATCCCCTCACAAAATTCACTGATGCCCTCATCCAGCCATGGTTCTTTGTAGGAGTCATTTCCCACGGCGGCGTAGAACCACTGATGGGCAATCTCGTGAGGAACATGAGCGTTCAGGTCGGAAAAATGGTT
>HF998307.1:59592-64212 GCA_000433735.1 Clostridium sp. CAG:167 | reverse complement strand
AAAATGTGCACACCTCTTTTAATTTTGCCATCTATCATCTCTGCAAATCCAACCCAAATTCACATACAAAGTCGTTGCTTTCAGAACATATGTTTGTTATAATATAAGTGGTGCTACCCTATTCGGTAGGCGGTTAGCCTTCTCCACAGGAGTTTTAGCCTGTGTTTACATAGAAATCCTTTTAGGAAATCTGTCGAGGAGGTTTGTGCTTATGCTTACAACGGATCTTTTTATAGCCATTATCAGCTTATGTATTACTTGCTTTGCTCTTGGTTATTCCGTTGGATCTAAGAGCAATGATTAAGGCACAAAAATAACCGCCCTGGCCTGATAAACTTAGGCGGTCATTTTTGACTTACAAATATTTCAAGGCTAACCGTCTATCGGTAGCACCTTCTCTACAATCATACTAACATTTAACCGCCCTTATGTCAAACATATATTCTATTTTCAATGACCTCGCAAAATCCGAATTGATTTGCTTTTCCTTTCCTTTTATTCGCAGCTGTATTTTTAATCCAAACCCAGCATTTTTTTCAGTTCCTGCAGTTCCTTCGCTGCCTCCGCATCCAGTTTCATAATTTCATCCATGATCTCTGATGTTGGTGGATATTCCACTGGGATATATTCGATCTCCTTGTACTTGTTGATTGAAAGATCATAGGCATTGTCCACGATCTCCTGCTTTGGCACAAGGAACGATTTTTCGGTTCTTTTCCGCTCTTTTTCGTCTTCTCTGTGGCGGAAGCGGTTCAATATATCCGGAATATCATTTTCTTCCATCGGTGTCCGCTTATCGTCCAGGCTGTGTCCATCTGCCTGCATATCATAAAACCACACATCATCGGTTCCACCATAGTTAGTCTTGGTAAATACCAGCACCGCCGTAGACACCCCGGCGTATGGCTTGAACACTCCGGACGGCATCGAGATCACCGCCTCCCGTTTCTGATTTTTCACCAGTTCCTTACGGATGTCTTTATGTGCCTTGGACGCACCAAAAAGCACTCCATCCGGGACGATACAGGCACAGCGGCCGCCTACCTTTAACATCCGCACGAACAACGCCAGAAACAGCAGTTCCGTTTTCTTTGTCTTGCATTTTTTCAAAAGATCTGCCGATACGATCTCAGCATCCAGGCTGCCCTTAAAAGGTGGATTGGCCAGAATCAGTGTGTACTTGTCCTGATCCGGGTTCTGGTCTGACAGACTGTCCCGGTACTCGATCGTCGGGCTCTCCACTCCATGAGTCATCATATTCATGGCTCCGATACGGAGCATGGTGCGGTCCATGTCATATCCATAAAACATATGGTTCATGAAATGATCTTTTTTCTCCCTGTCAAAAAAGATCTCATCCTTTTTATTCTTATGCAGATATTCCCCGGATTCCACCAAAAATCCTGCCGTACCGCAGCTTGGATCACAGATCATATCATCTGCCTTGGGATCCATCATCTCCACCATCATTTTTATAATATGGCGCGGGGTACGGAACTGGCCATTTACTCCTGCTGTAGCCAGTTTGGACAAAAGGTACTCGTACACATCTCCTCTGGCATCCGTTTCTTTCAATTTGTCCATTTGTGCATAAAGCTCGTCCATGGCATCCACCACCTTGGACAGCATCAACGGCGTAGGCAGTTTGAAAATAGCATCATCCATATATTTGGAATATGCACTTTCCTTGCTGTTGTGCAGATTCTTAATAAATGGAAAGACCATTTCCTGCACCACCGCATACATGCGCTCAGCCGGATAATCCCGAAAAACCGACCATTTTAACTGGGATCCTTCCACCACTCTGTCACCGATCTGCACTTCCCCGGCAAAAATACTGTTGTGCGGCAGTCCCAGCATGGCACTTTCCTTTGCTCTGGTATTGTCCGTCTCATCCAGATCATGGATAAACATAAGGTAGGTCATCTGCTCAATCACATCCAGCGGATTCGTCAGACCTCCTGTCCAGAAAATCTCCCACAAACTGTCTATTTTGTTCTTTAATTCACCCGTTATCATATCTTGTACTCCTTCTATTAAGTAATCTATTTCCTCAAGTATATCATATACCCACATTTGACGCCATTCAAATACTGTGATATTTTTATTTATAACAATATCAGGAGGTTTTCTTATGAATGTAATGCCTGTAGATCAGTTGATTATAGAAGTAACTAAAATATGCAAAAAAAATGGCGTGAAACGACTGGACCTTTTTGGTTCTTTCGCCACAGGGACTGCCACTCCTACCAGCGACATTGACTTTGTTGTTTATGGATGTGATGACATTATGCAGTTGGAATACGATCTTTCCACCATTGACACCCTGCGCAAAATCGACATCTTTGACCACGATGAAATTCACAACAAATATTTATTGGAGGATATAGAAAAATATGGAAAACAAATTTATTAACCGCTACAACACCTTTTGCAAAAGTCTTCAAAATCTTGAAAAAAGTAAGACGGCTGATCCCAAAGCAGCATTTGTTTTGGAAGGAACCGTCTTGAATTTCAGTCTGACTTTCGATATTTCCTGGAAAGTCATGAAAGATATTTTAATTAAAAAACTTGGCATCCTGGATTTTGCCATTGGCTCACCACGGGAAACCCTTCAGCAGGCATTTACCAACAAACTCATTCAAGATGACCGCTGGCTGCAAATGCTTCGTCTGCGCAACCGGCTGGCTCATGATTACGACGGCAGTTACGCCGCTGCCAGCTTTTCAGAAATCATAGATGTATATTACCCTCTCTTTGTCCAGTTCAAAGAAGCAGCAGCCAAGTACTACCATTCCTGACTTTCCTACTTCTTCTCCACTTTTCCGCTCAAGAACTCATGGCTGTAGGTTCCTGTTTTCTGCTGTTCTTTATTTCTGGTTGCCAGGAGGATCCGGTTGCCGGTAACTACCGTTCCGATATACTCATCATCGTTGGATGGATCGTCATAATAAGTGAGAAGCTGTCCATCCTCTGTCATAACCTTCAGGCTCTTGCCCTGTTTTCTGTCATACTCACGGTAGTATCCGGAGGCATCAAAATATGCGATCACATCGGAATTACCATACATCACAGCGATACCAAAAGAATCTTCCATGATCTTTTTCGCTTTATCTGCCAGTTTTTCTTTCGTTCCATCGGCATTGATGGCTACACTCCAAAGAGTTGCTGTGTCATTTTTCTCCACCGAAATAAACACTTCCGTTGCACTGACATACAAAAGGAATTTCTCGCCGTCTTTCGGCAGTCCCAGACTTTCATAAGTATATTCTGTCTTGCCGCCTCCGGTGGCTATGGCTACAATGCCCTCGTCACTGCCTTCCTTGCTGTTGCTTTCGTAACGACAGTTCTCACTGCAGAATGTGTATCGGCGGCACAGCTCTTTCCGGTCTGAATCCTTGGAATTTGATATCGCAGAAGCACTGACCGCACTGCCGGTGGCTGTATCCGCAGAGCCGCTGGAATTTTTCTCGATCCAGTACTGCTGCATCTTCTTCATATTCTCGAAGAAATGGCCGCTCCACCGGTCAAACAGCAAGCGGATCTCCTTACTTTCCTCTGTCTTTCCGGTGGCTGTATCTTTATATTTTGCCTTGGCCGTTATTACATAATATTCAATGTCGTCCCCTTCTTTTTCCGGTTTGCCATCTGCCCGCTGCAGATCCACAGCCTCTACAAACTCTGCTTTGTCTGTACCGGACTGGGTAAGATCCTTTTTGTGGTCCTCAAAGTACACTCTCACATTTTCTGTAGCCATCACCGTCATATAACGATAATATGGGTAAAACTGATGACCCAGAGTGAAGATAAGGCACCCTGCCACCAATGTTCCCAGACGGATCAGCCACCGTGCTACTTTCCTTTCATGAAGCCATTTTTTGTCCACGGCCCAAAACCAGAATGGACATACCAGAATGGCCGCAATGACAAACGGCCAAAATGTATCCATCACGATAATGTACATGACTGCGTACAACATAACAATAAAACTATACAAACTAATCAGCGCACCTGCAATCTTAGATGCCAATGCTCCTAACTTCATTCCTTTGTTTCCTCCTGAATTTTTTCTCCAAAATAAGAATCCAGTATGTCACACACCTGACCTACCAGTTCGATACATGGTCTCTTCTTGTAGTACTCTTGGGTTCTCGGCTCCGGTGCCGTTCCCTCTGCATATTTAGGATGTACCTTGGACACATCTCCATCCAGTCCCAGAAGCTGGCCACAGATCAGACTGCCGTTTTCCTCTTCAAACTGAGCCGCCAGTTTCTGCACCACATCATAGTTATTTTTCTTGGATTCCCGGTCAGACGGGTCAGCACTACCCGTCAGGGCACCTGCCACCATAAACATACCGGACACGGCACCGCACACCAGCCGCAGCCGTCCCATGCCGCCGCCAAAGGACTGCCCTGCTTTCATCAGTTCATCCTCCGGCATATCAAACAGATCGCTGTAAGCCCGCAGCACCGACTGGCTGCAGTTAAATCCCTGCTTAAAATAAGCCATTGCCTGCTCTCTTCTTGTCATATCAAACACTCTCCTTTATTGGTATCAGATCGTAAGATCCCGAATATGCTTTATCCCAACCAGTTTCACACCCTCCAGTGGAACAGT
>HF998307.1:55332-59554 GCA_000433735.1 Clostridium sp. CAG:167 | reverse complement strand
GCCTGGCGGTTGGCCTCCGGCAAAATAATCGTGGTATAACCGGTTTTCAGTGCCTCCTGCACCCGCCGTTCCGCCTGGGACACCGCCCGGACTTCTCCTACCAGGCCCACTTCTCCAAACAAAACCGTGTGGGCATCCAGACTCCGTCCGTAATGACTGGAGATCAAAGCTGCCACCAGCGCCAGGTCCAGTGCCGGTTCCACGATCCGCATGCCTCCTGCCACATTCACATAAGCATCACAGGTTCCCAGATGCAGTCCCATTCGTTTTTCCAGCACTGCCATCAAAAGGTTCACCCGGTTATAATCCGTTCCTACCGCCGTTCGCCTTGGCATAGGGAAACTGGTCTGACACACCAGCGCCTGCACCTCGATCAAAAATGGTCTGCTGCCTTCCATGGTGCACACCACTACTGAACCGGCTTCATTCTCCAGCCGCCCCTGCATCAGATACTGGGACGGATTAGGGACCTCTACCAGCCCCTGGTTTCTCATTTCAAATACACCTACTTCGTTGGTGGAACCAAAACGGTTTTTTACCCCTCGGAGCATCCGGTACATAGCGGTTTTGTCCCCCTCAAAATACAGTACCGTGTCCACCATGTGCTCTAGCATCCTGGGACCGGCCACATTTCCTTCCTTGGTCACATGCCCCACGATAAAAATAGCAATATTTTTACTTTTGGCCAGATGCAGCAAAGTAGATGTGATCTCCCGGACCTGACTGACGCTTCCCGGTGCCCCATCTATACTGTCCTCCATAATAGTCTGGATGGAATCTACTACCATAACGGTTGGCTGTACTTCATCCACCCAGCGGAGAATACTTCCCATAGAAGTCTCCGACAGCAGGTACAAAGAATCTGTAAAATCACCGATCCGCTCAGCACGCATCTTGATCTGTCTGGCGGATTCTTCTCCCGACACATACAATACTTTTTCTTCTTTTTGGGACAGAAGACGACAGGTCTGCAAAAGCAATGTGGACTTGCCGATTCCCGGATCGCCGCCTACCAGAATCAGTGATCCCGGCACGATACCGCCGCCTAACACCCGGTCCAGCTCCTTCATGCCGGTCTCTCTTCTCGTCTCCTGCTGGGTCTCGATCTCGTTGATCTTCTCCGGCCGGTTATCCGACAGTGCCGTCCCCCGGCTGCGGACCGCCTTTTTTCCGCCGGTAACCGACAAAGCCTCTACCAGCGTGTTCCACTGGTGGCATCCGGGACACTGCCCCTGCCACTTGGAAACCTCCGTTCCACATTCCTTACAGAAAAAAATTGTCTTTTCTTTTGCCATTCTAGTCCCCCTATATAAGTAATGGGAGCACCGGCCAATCCTGCACCGGTGCCCCCGACATAATATTACAAAATTTTTAGCACTTGATTACCTTGACGCTTGCCTTGCTTCCCTCGTCCAATTCCAGGCTTGCATTCAGCTTGCCTCCCAGATTCGTCGGGATGCGTCCTGCAGATACACCATTTACTACCAATTTATACTCGGTAGAAGGTTCCATCTCCAGAGTAAAACTAATGTCCCCTGCTGCTTCCACCTCAAATTCAGCTACTTCTTTGTTGCCTCTGAAATTCGTAACAGCAGATCCCGGAACTGACTCATATACCATAGTTCCGTTCTTCTCCAATCGTGTAATCTCATTAAAAGTCTTAATCTTGTAAGAGGCTCCCTCAAATGGAAAATCTGCTTTCTTTGTCTTTGTGTCCAGCAAATAATTGCCAAAACTCAGTGTTCCATTATCCTCTTTGCGGATCAACTCTTCTACAACGCTCATTATAATGTCCTCCTTCGTCATTTACACGGTATCTTCTCCCCTGCCCCTGCAGTGAAAAAGTTCTGTTTTCTTACTTACAAGTATACAATAACTGCCTGTAATTTGCTATACATTTTTTGTGAATTTTTTCGTAACCACCCGCTCTTTTTCCCCGTCTTTTTCAAGTACAGCTTCCACCGCATCTCCCATGCGCACCTCGCCGACTATAACCGATTCTGCCAGCACATCTTCCAGTTCTGTCTGCATGGCACGGCGGATCGGCCGGGCACCATAATCCTTGTCAAAACCTTTTTTTGCGATAAAATCAACGACTTCTTCTGTCACCGTCAGATCCATATCCATCTGCTCTTTGACACGCTTCACAAAGCCCTGGATCATAATCTGTGTGATCTGGTGGATGTGGTCTTTGTTCAGAGCATGGAATACGATCATCTCATCCACACGGTTGATAAATTCCGGCTTAAAAATGTGCCGTACTTCTTCCATAACACCCGCCTTCATTTTTTTGTGGTTTTCTTCCTCGCTGGTCTCCTGGCCAAATCCCAGTGTCTTCGGGGAAATGATCCGGCTGGCTCCGGCATTGGAAGTCATGATAATAATGGTGTTTTTAAAATCTACCCTTCGTCCCTGAGCATCGGTAATATGTCCATCTTCCAACACCTGTAAAAGCATGTTAAACACATCCGGATGTGCCTTCTCAATCTCATCAAACAAAAGCACGGAATACGGCTTTCTTCTCACCTTTTCACTAAGTTGTCCGCCCTCTTCATATCCTACATATCCCGGCGGGGATCCGATCATCTTGGAGACGCTGGCCTTTTCCATATACTCCGACATATCTACCCGGATCATATCTTTCTCTGATCCAAATACCGCCTCTGCCAGTGCTTTACTAAGTTCGGTTTTTCCCACACCGGTAGGTCCTAAGAACAGGAAAGAACCGATCGGGCGTTTCGGATCCTTCAGACCCACTCGGCCCCGGCGGATGGCTCTGGCTACTGCCGTTACCGCCTCCGACTGACCTACCACTCTCTGATGGAGAATGTTCTCTAATTCCTTCAGCCGCTGCATCTCTTCTGCTGCCAGCTTCTGTACCGGAATATGAGTCCACTTGGACACGATCTGTGCAATATCTTCTTCTTTGATTACATCCGAAGCTTTTTTCTCCCTGCGGGCTTCCTTTTTGTACTCTTTCTCCAGTTTTTCCTGCAGTGCCTTTTCCTGGCTGCGTACTTCTCTGGCCAGATCCAGATCCCCTGCGATCAACGCATTTTCTCTGGCATCATATAATTCCTGTTTCTGCTTTTCCCATGCCTTGATCTTGTTATCTTTACTTACTGCCTTTTTCAGACGGTAGCTGGCACAGGCCTCGTCGATGAGGTCGATGGCCTTGTCCGGCAGATACCGGTCATTCAGGTAGCGGACAGAAAGCCGCACCGCTGCCTCCAGTGCTCCATCATCAATCTTCACGCCATGATACTCCTCATAACGGGAACGAAGCCCCTTTAACATACCGATAGTCTGGGCTTCGTTAGGTTCCTCAATGGTCACCGGCTGAAAACGGCGCTCCAGTGCCGCATCCTTCTCAATATGCTTGCGATACTCTTCTCTTGTGGTGGCACCGATCACCTGGATCTCGCCTCTGGCCATGGCCGGCTTCAATATATTGGAGGCATCAATGGCCCCTTCGGCTCCGCCGGCTCCAATCACCGTATGGATCTCATCAATAAACAAAAGGACATCCCCACATTCTGTGGTCTCACGGATAGCCCGTTTGATCCGCTCTTCAAACTCTCCACGGTACTTAGAACCTGCCACCATGCCCGACAGATCCAGCGTAAGGACCCGCTTGTCTGCCAGTGTTCCCGGCACCTCGCCCTCTACAATACGCTGTGCCAGTCCCTCGGCGATGGCAGTTTTACCTACTCCCGGTTCACCGATGAGACATGGATTGTTCTTAGTTCGTCTGCTGAGGATCTCAATCACCGAATCGATCTCTTCTTCACGATTCAAAACCGGATCCAATTTTCCCTCTTTGGCATACTCGTTGAGATTTCTTGTATACTGTTTCAGCATAGGAGTTTTGTTATTTTTACTGCGTTTTTTTCCGCGGCTTGCCACCAGTTCATTTTTAGCAGAGACAGCGTCTCCCCCCAGTGTTACCACAATATCCGTGAAAATTTTCTGCACATTGGCTTTCAACTTGGTAAGCAGATGAAATGCCACACTGGAAGTGTCTTTAAGAACAGCCAAAAGCATATGCTCTGTTCCAATGGATTCAGATGAATACCGTTTTGCCTCTGCCTCGCTTTGGAGCAAAAGTTCCTCTAATTTGGGGGATAATTCTCCCTTGGGACGGTCCAGCACATCCGATGGTCCTCCACAATAGTTCTCTATAGTAAACTCAATATCTTTTTTATCTATATCATTTTCTTTC
>HF998307.1:29587-55292 GCA_000433735.1 Clostridium sp. CAG:167 | reverse complement strand
GGATACTGCCGCCAGTCCATACAGAAGATGCTCTGTTCCAATGACAGAGCGGCCCATCTTAGCAGCATACCTGGATGCCTTGCTAATGGCCTTTTCCGCCTGCTCTGTATAGTTTCTCTTCATGAATTACTTCCTCCTGCATTCCTCATATTGGTCATAGATCTGATCCACCAGTTCATGGACTTCTTCCCGGTTTACCTGCTTGCACATAGCTCTGGCTAGTACAAGCTGCAATGTCTCATCCAACTCTACCATTGCCTTCACTTTGTCCATATCTACCGACACCATGGCTCCTTTGCGATGGTCCAGCTGTACATAGCCTTCCTGCCGCAGCACGGAATATGCTTTATTCACCGTGTGCATATTGATCCCGATCTGTTCTGCCATATCACGCACAGAAGGGAGATTCTGCCCCTGGGTAAGATCCTGCCGCACAATCGCCAGGATGATCTGGTTGCGAAGCTGGATATACAACGCTTCATTGCTGTCAAAATCAATGGAAATATACAAGGGAATCCCTCCTTCCTGTCTTCGCCTTTGTGTGTTCTATCGAAAGTGTAACAAATATACTATTAAAAATCAAGGTAATCTCCCTTGTTTTTTTCTTCTTTACGTCGGATGGCCATTTTTAACATGGCGATCAAAAGTACCAGGATCACCACCACCAGTACAATCAGGATCACCACCATCACGTAGTTATTAAAATTAACAGCGCCTCTCTGCTCCGTAGTTCCCCGGTTCACCTTCTCTGTCATACTGCCGGTATAACGCTGCAGCGTCTTTTCCTGTCTGTCATACTGGTACAGATACGGCTTGCCGGATGGTCCCTTGAGATACAGCAGAAGGTAGTTGCCATCCAGATCATTTTCTATGGTATAGGCAGGAACGGTGATCCCCTCCAGTTCGATATTGGAAAGCACATAGCCTGCCGGTACATTCTCTGCTCCGGAAGGGTCTAATACCTCAAATTCATACTGATTAGAAAGCAGGATCTTGTCGTTATTTTTGCGGATGGAAAAAGAAATATCTGCCGTATCCTTTGCTTCATTCTGTTTTTTCTCCCGCTGTTCTGTCTCTTCTTTCGTTTCCTTTTTCACCTGGATCCGGTAAAGCTTCTGCTCGCCGTTTTCTGCTGTCACTTGGATCTTCACTTCGTTGTTTCCCGTCTGCAGATCTTCGTTGCCTGTCACGGTAACAATGGCTTTTTCCTGCTCAGTCTGGTAACTGGTATACAAAATGTCCGTGTTACTGTCCACCGTAGCATTATATTCGGTAGTGTCTGGATCAAAAGCCGGCGTGATACTAAGGGCTGTGGTCTTCAAAGACACCAGTTTATTTTTATTGCTGAGAACCGGTGCCGGTGTTACTACCGGCACCTGGGTGACTTTCGGCGGTGCCGTCTTCTGGACCGCTGTTTTTTTCACAATCTGCAGAGTGAGACGGTTGCTGGAGATGGAAAAAGCGTTTCCGTCGGCATCCGTTACGCTGGCGGTAGAGGACAAAGAAAGGTCCGTCGTTCCTTTTTTTAGTGCTACAAACTCCAGAGCAAATGTCTTTTTCGTAGTGGCGGTGGTGTTTCCGGTAGAAGAAACCACCAGGGTACTGCCTGAAGCCCGTACTTTGCTGCCACCTTTCACAAACTGGAGATACTCTGAGTCATAGTCGATGACAAACTCTGCGTCCATAAACTCGGAGGCAGCGATGATCTGACAGACCACTACCACCTTGGCTCCTTTTTTTACCTGCTGACTGGCGGTAGAAAATGTAATGGTTCCGCTTTCTGCCTGAACCGGTACACTTTTTTCGTTCCACGCCAAAATCGCAAACAGCAAAAGAGCCATGATAGTCAAGACTCTTTTGCCGGAAAACTGTTTCTTATTCATACATTCCCTCCTATTGTGGCGCCGCACATGGAGAAGACGGCATTTCCGTAAAGACCGGGATCGAGAACACAATACTGGATGCGTCCATCAGTCCGGCATACGCATTTTTCGTCTTAATCGCCTCGGAATAGGCTGCCTCCACATTGGTCATATACTGGTGGCTGTAACGGCTGTTGGCCGTCAGGTTAAACTTCTCCAGATATCCGGTATTCTGTCCTTTCTGAATGTAACTTTGTCCGATATACTGGGCTCCTCCCACGATGGAACGGTATCGGTCAGTCCATGGCCGCAGATAAGTCGTTCCGCTGCTGGCCCACTTCAGGCCATTTACTGCCGGGTTGCTTCCGCTGGTGGCACCAATGTTATAAAAGTTAAAGATGCCCGGATAGGAGGAATTGGTTCCTGTCACAGCAATACTGGTAGTCGTAGCACTGGTAACAACTTCCTGCTTCACACGGGATGCCAGATGGTACGGACTGACTCCGTTGATCTTTGCCGCCGCCAAAAAAGCATTGGTATAATTAATACTGCGGTTTGTCTTGTTGTCCGTTGTGTCTACATAACTAAAGGATTTACCGTAAAATGGTGTATTGCTGAGGATCTTGTTAACTCCTGCCGCCGTCTGATATTCCGGCTGGTATTCCAGACTTTCAAACATAAAGACCGTCCGGTCGTTCAGGAAGTTTCTCGGGTCCATATAATACGCAATGGCTTCTTTGGACGCGGCCACCCAGGTGCTTCCGTCAAAGACTTTCCAAGTACCGGTGGCACTGTCGTAGGCACCGGCTTCTTTGGATTTCCATGCCTCGGATTTGCTGTTGGAAATAAGATTTTCTCCCAGTTTGCTTTCTGCTGTCAGGGCATCCTGGAACTTCACTCCCGTCTTAAATGCCTTAAACTGCCAGTACGGATATTTCTGGTGAAGGGCACGCAGATACGGTTTGTAGGATTCCGGAAATCCCTGGGCTGTCATACTCTTTTCAAAATCCGCCTCAGACAAAGCCACCACCTTTACTTTTTTCTGCACTACCGGCTTGGTGAGAGTTATGTACTTGGACAAAGTCCATCCCTTTACGGTTTTATTTTTATACTTGGCACTGATGCGGTACCATTTTTTCTTCTTTACTACTTTATTGGACAAAATAGTAACTGCCGTGTTCTTTTTCAAAGTTACTTTTTTCTTTCTTGACTTTACAACAGTACTGCCGGATTTAGCTTTTTTATACAGTTTGATACTTTTTTTCAGACTGTTTACCTTGGCCGTCGGCTTTGTTTTCAATGTCATGGTCACATAATATTCCGGTATATAAGCGGTTCTCTTTTTCTTTTTATATGTAAAACGGATCTTGAGCCATTTTACCCCTTTGACTCTGGACTCCCCTAAGATTGTTACTTTCTTGTTTTTGTTCAAAGTTACTTTCCGCTTTGATACTTTGTAATAAGAATATTTTTTGTTTTTATATACTTTCGTCTTTACCCGGATCCTGGCTGCCACAGAGATAGGATTGGTGGTAGTTTCAAGACGGTAATATACAGTAGGCGCCGGGGTCGGTGCTTCGGTAGGCACGGCCGTCGGGGTCGGGGTAGCTGCCGAATCCATAGCAATGTAGGTAGCGGACACATAGCCTGTGATCTTTTCGTTATTTACTGTTGCCTCGATCTCATACCAGCCGTCGGCTGTATTCAGCACGGTGACCTTGGTGCCCTTGGCCAGGGTGTTCACGACACTGTAATTGGTTCCGGCACCGCTTCTCACATTCAGGGATGCGGCCGTTACTACACCGGTAGCTGACGCCGCGTCCGAATGATCCTGATTCAGGCACATACATCCGGCCAGCACACACACTACGATCCATAAAATCCAGATTCCTTTTCTACTCTTCATTGATATTTTCCCTCTCTTTCCGGACAGCAACTACATAAATCCGTTCAACCTTGTCATCTTTGTGTGGCTTAAACTCCGGCCCAAGCCACTGCTTCATCACAAGCCCTGCCTGTGACAGCATCTTTTCTATCTCCTGTCTTTCGTACGCCCGCTGGTGATGCACTTCCTCACTGCGTTCATACAGACCGTTTTCCTTTTCTTCAAAAAGATTCAGCACATACTGATTTATCTTTTCTTCCGGAAAATATGTATTTTCCCAGACAGAATAATAATCCGTTCCTTCCTCCACCCGGGTCTGGTCTCCCAGGATCTGTTGAAAACAGTACTCTGTCTTCAGGTCAAAGATAAAAATCCCATCCCTGGTCAGATAACGGCGGACGCTGCGAAATGCCTGCTGCAGTGATTCCGGCTCAGTAAGATAATTCATGGTATCGCACAAAGCGATCATCACATCCACTGGTTCGATCAGCCGCAGTTTTGTTATATCCTGCTGCACCAGCATCACATCCGGACACTTTTCTCTGGCTTCCATCAACATTTCTTCTGAGAGATCCACTCCCATAATGTCGTATCCCGCCTGATGAAACATCCGGGTCAGCGTACCTGTACCGCACCCCAGTTCACATACCTTGCTGTCCTTTTCGTAACCTTGCACTTCCAGATAATCACGGACACACTCAAACCATTTTTCATAGGGAATCTCATCCATCATCTCATCATACATATGGGCAAATTCCTGATACATGCTCTTTCACATCCTCTAAAATTCCAACTCTACTTCTTTTCCCAGGGAAAAAGAATACAATACGGTTTTTATTACCGGCCGGCCCGTGTTGTCCTGTAACGCCTGACGATACACCGCCATCTGGGTCCGGTAACGGTCTGCCAGATCCTGTTCCTTTCCGGGCTGGATCCGGTCTGTTTTATAATCCATCAAAACAATGCCATCTTCTGTAAAATAATATCCATCTATGATTCCCTGGATCAGCACCGCTTCCTCGCTGCCCGAATCCGCCAGCACTTCCTTCGCCGGACGGCTGGTAACAAAAGGCTGCTCCCGGTGCAGTCTGCCATCCTCATAAGCCAGACACATCTGTTTTCCAAGCTCCGACTGGAAAAACTGCTCCAGACGGGATACCTGGATCACAGCCAGATCCTCTCTTCTCACATGACCAGCCTGTACAACCTGTTCCAGCGATTCTCGTATCTCCCTGCGTGATGCCACATGGGAAAAATCCAGAAATGCCATAACCTGATGCCAGACAGTTCCATAGGCAGCACCGGCATTTTCTCTTTTTTCCTTTCCGCCTCCCATAAAGGATGGTACCGGCTCTTCGTCCGGTTCCTCCTGGGCTGACAGAATGTGAAACTCTTCCATATCCAGTTCTTCCATGGATTTTTCTTTCAGTTCGGACACCGATACTTTCACCGGCAGCACTTCTTTTTCTTCCCTGACAGTTTTACGCAGTTCTAATATCTCATGCATGGAAACATTGTAGACCTTACTTGTGTCAAAATTATAAAGCCTGTCTTTCTCTCTGTCTACCTCTTTTTGCTGGCTGGCCTCTTCCAGCACCAGATCCTGCCATTCCAGTACCTCCAGATCAAAGAGATCTCCTCTGCGGTACACCGCCGGCAGCACCATGTCGCAATAATGGTTCATCTCACTGCGGCTGTTGTAATCCAGCCCCATTTCCTCCAGAGAACTGACCATACCGGTCATGCACAACTGCTCCTTGGCACGGGTCATGGCCACATACAAAATCCTCAATTCCTCTCCCAGACTTTCCATCTGGTTTTTATGTCCCATAGCCTGGAACATAAAAGTATTTTTTATGGTGGAAATCTCTGAATCTTCTGCCTGGATACTGATGCCAAACTCGGAATCCGTACGAACGGCCTTTCTGTCCGGCACTTTTAATGTTTTTCCCAGTCCCATGAGAATGCAGACCGGAAACTCCAGTCCCTTGCTTTTATGAATGGTCATGATCCGCACGGCATTTTCTTCCTGGCCAAACAGATTTACTTCTCCCAGATCTTCCTGCTGCCGGCGGAACTGCTCTATATAACGGACAAACTGGTGCAGTCCCCGGTAAGTCACCTCATCATAAGCACGGGCCTGTTCCATAAGGTAATCCATATTGGCAACCCTCTGTATTCCCTGGGGCATCCTGCGGATCTTGTCATAAATCCCGGTTTCATCGTAGATATCCTGCAGGATCTCAGCGGTAGAAGCATAGGTAACCTTGCTCCGGAGTCTGGACAGCACATCCAGAAACTGCTGGATATGCTCATATACCCCATCCGCCTCATCGTACTGCCTCATTGCATCATAAAAGCCGCAGTCTTTGTGCCGGAGGCGGATTTTTGCCATTTCTTCCTCCGTAAAGTCAAAGGCCGGGCTCATCAGAACCCCTGCCAACGGCATATCCACCAGTGGATTGTCAATGACCTGCATCATCTGGTACAGGATCTGTATCTCTCTGGTGTCAAAAAATCCCTGGTCATGTTCCATTACTACCGGAATCCCATGTTCCGTCAATATATCATATACCTTCTGTCCATCTTTTCGGATACTTCGCATAAGGATCACGATATCCCGGTACTCTGCCGGTCTGTAGCTGTTTTCTTTGTCAATGACCTGCATAGGATCCTGGGGATCCATTATATCCTGAATATATCGAAGTGCCAGATACCCTTCATCTTCTCTCTTCAGTGCCACTCCTTCTTTGGTCCCGGTCAGTCCCAGCATCACTTTAGTCTTTCCGGCAAAACGCCCTTTTTCCGGTGGTTTAAAAGACGCTCCCGGCACCAGCCTGGCATCCAGATCATACTCCACGCCTCCGATGTCCCGATGCATCACATCTTCAAAGACCTGATTGCAGCTTTGCAGCACCGTATCCCGGCTTCGGAAGTTATAATGAAGGTCTATCCGGTGTCCCGCCGCCTGTTCTCCATGATAAGCGTCCATTTTTTCTACAAACAGTTCCGGACAGGCATTTCGGAACCGGTAAATACTTTGTTTCACATCTCCTACCATAAACAGATTGGACGCATAGGATGCTAACCCCTGTCTGGAAATGCTGGTAAGAAGGGTTTCCTGTACCCGGTTACTGTCCTGGTATTCATCGATCATGACCTCTTCAAAGTATTCTGCCAGTTCTCCGGCTGCCTCGGTCCTCACATAGACCTGCTTCTCTTCATCCCACCGCAGCAGGATCTTCAGGGCAAACTGCTCCAGATCATCATAGTCCATGATTCCCCGGTCTCTTTTTGTCTCACCATAACGTTCCATAAATTCTCTGGTAAGGCGAAGCAGACCGCTGATCTTCCCTCCAGTCTGCTTTAAGTCCGCTCTGTGCTCCGGTTCCGGCTGAAAGAAAAACATCTGGGCATAAGACTGGATCTTTTTCTTACAGGCGTCGTACCTTTTCTTGACCCACTCTCTGGCTTCCCCCGACACATCCTCATCTTTTTTAGAAGAAAGTCTTCCAAAGGAAATTCCTTCCACCACATCCTGCCATTCTCCGCAGGTCCGGGCCTGCATCAGAGAAGAAAGAATGTCTTTCAGTCCTTCCATACACGGGCGGTACATATAAGGTCCCCCGGGCTCATCACACAGATCCAACAGAGAATCCACCTCCTGATCCAGTGCCTCCGCCATATAACGGCAATTTGTCAAAACCCACTGCACCACCGGGTGATCATTCCACTGTTCCTCTGTCTCCACCTGCAGAAGATCCTCCGCTTTTTTCAGCCAGTCCTTCGGAAAAGGCTCGCTCATGGCACTGTCATACACCGCAAGGATCATATCCTCCAGCCCCTGATCGTTTTTATTAAAAAGATCCATAGACGCCAGTTCCATAAAATCCGGCTGTTCCTTTTCATATTCCTCTTCCAGAAGATCTTCCAGCACATCCTTTTTCAACATTTTCAGTTCCGCTTCGTTGCCCTGGCGGTACGCCGGATCCAGGCCGATGCGGTGGAAATAATTTTTGATGACAAAACCACAGAAACTGTGAACAGTACATATATGGGCCTGGGAAACCAGCACTGACTGTCTGGCCAGATATTCATTATCCGGGTGGGCCGCCAGTTCTTCATCGATACGCCTCCGCAGCCGGTCCTTCATCTGCGCCGCTGCCAGATTGGTAAATGTCACCACAACAAACCGGTCAATCCCTACCGGGTTCACCGGGTCTGTCATTCTCTGAAAGATCCGTTCCACTAGCACCGTGGTTTTACCGGATCCTGCTGCCGCCGACACCAGAATATTCTCATTTCTGGCATCAATGATTTCTCTTTGCTCACTCGTCCAATTTGTCTGACCCATCCAGCAACCTCCACACTTCATCTTCTTTTAATTCATCTAATTTACGGACTTCCAGATCATTTCCTCTGCTTCCATCCATGCCACAGACACCTTTCAGATGGCAGTACATACAGCCATTTTCCTGCTTCATTTCATATGGTGTACGCCCACAGGCACCCTCGTAAATTTCTTTGCCATACTGCATCAGTTTCTTTTTCGTATGTTCCATAAGGATCTCAAACTGCTCTGTACTGAGGACCTTGGAATCACTGTAAAAATTCCGGTCCCGCTTGATCCTGACCGGCACCACCTGGGACGACGCCATAGGTGTCAGTTCTTCGCCATCCGACAAACTCTCATCCAGAGCTTCCAGTATGTAGGGCTCTTCATTTACATATCCCTGGCACCGCAGTTCCTTCAAGATCCTCTCCCTGCGCTGTTTGTCCGTCTCCGGCTTCCATGGGATCTGCGGCTTTTTCACTGTATAATAAAGCATGGCCGCCGGTTCTGCCTGCTGGCCGCTTTCCTGATCCATGATCTCCATGGCTGCCGCCATATAAGAAAGGAGCTGGATCTGCAGACCGTAGTATACTTTTCCCAGATTTAACTGCTGATCCGAACTTTTGTAATCCACAATCTTGATCAATTGTTTATCCTTTCGGTAACATACATCCACCCGGTCGATCTGCCCGTGCAGCACGATCTCTCTTCCCCCTCCCAGATCCAGATGGGTGCTCTCCATCTTGTCCTTGTCCGGGAATTTCTTCTCTGAAAAATACTGGAAAAATTCTCCCTGCTGCATCTGATGCCAGATGCCTTCCATGGACTGCTGCAGCACCCGTTTCATGCGGGTTACACAGTATTTTGTCCTGTGGTTCTGAAAATATTTACCCTCTTCATACTCCTGGCTTACGGTATCAATGGCTTCTTTTGCCATCTCCCGGATTTCATCCAGTGAAAGAGAATTCCAGTCCTTTTTTTCCTTTTCCATCCGGTGTGAAACATGCTCCAGTGCTTTGTGGAATACATTTCCGTAATCCATGGCATTAACGGCAAATTCCTCCCGTTCCCGCACCCCCAGTCCATACAGGGCAAAGTGCGCAAAGGGACATTTTGCGTACTGCTCAAAGCGGGTTACACTGCCAAACAATTTGTCGGTATACAGCTGCTCCGCCACCGCTTTGGAGATCCGCCCTTTTTCATACTTCGGTGTGCCACGGTCAATCATGGTCTTCCACCACTCACTCTCCTCTCTGGCATAAAAGGCTGCCAGTTCCCAGAACCGGTCATCTTTTTCATAATCCCCCGCTGCCAGTTTTGTCAGAAGATATCCTTTTCCTGTGTCACTTCCCAGGATCTGCCAGGTTTCTGGTTCTTCTTTTTCCTCGTCCCGGACCTTTAATGTTTCAAACAGTCCCAGTATTTTATTTATAAGATACGCCGGCCTGCGGCTGCTTCCGTCATTCCCCAGTTTGCAGTAAGTCAGATACAGTTTTTGTGAGGGTTTTGCCAGCGTCAGATACAGATAATACTGTTCCATGGAAGCGGCTTCCTCCCCCTGAGGTGCCAGTTCCACTCCCATCTGCTCCAGTTTTTCCCGCTCTGTCTGGGACAAAATCCCCGGCGACTGCGCCCCTTTGGGAATCACATCATCCGTGACGCCGATAAAGAACAGCACCTTTACATCTCCCAGACGGCTTCTCTCTCTGTCTCCGATCTTCACCTGGTTTTTCTCCGGCGGAGTAAATCCTACCAGCCCTTCCGACACGCCGGCCTTCAGGATTTCTTCGTACTCGGAAAAAGTCACCGTCTCATCCCCCAGAAGATCTACCATTTCATCCAGCAGTTCCATAAACAGACGATAGATCCGGTGGTATTCTCTGGCAAGCAGTGCCTGTTCCATTTTCTCAAATTCTTCCGCCAGCCCATTTACCCTCTGGTATATGTGATTTTCCACAAGATGACGGTACAAAATCCCCGAAAACTCCCGAACCGTCTTTTTCCCGCCTCTGAGAGCCTGGAAAAATTCCTTTATGCTGGCCACAAACTTGTCCTTGGCCTCATTCACCGCCACAAGATCGCTGTAGCGGAGAGGCGACTTCCACTCCTGGGCATAGGAGCGGTAACCTTTTTTCCCTTTCGCCACCACATAGTTGTCCAGATGATCTGTCTCCTCCGTAGTGAGGGGCGACAAACCACAGCGCAGGAACCGGAAGGTGCTGTCATAGTCCATATTTTTTTTGTACATTCCAAGCAGTGCCAGCACATATTCCGCCAGTGCATTGGCACCCATACTTTTTTTATAGTCCATGAAAAAAGGAATGTTCAGCCTGTGAAATTCCCTGGCAAGAGCCTGCTCATAATCTTTGATCTGGCCTACTACCACCGCAATATCCTCATATTGGTACCCTTCCGTCTCCACCAGACGGTCAATGGTACGGGCGGCAAAGGCTGCCTCATCCTGTCCTCTTTTACAGACTCTTATCTCAATATCTTCCGGTGCTTCTTTCCATGTTTCATAACGGTGGGCAAAAATATTTTTCTCAAGAAAAGCCAGTTCACTTCCTTCTTCCTGGCGAAACGGTGCCTTCTCCTCTCCCCGTCCCAGTGTAACCACCGGCTGGATCTCTGTACCTGTTTCCTCCGCCAGTTTTGCCATTTTCTTCATCACCTGCTGGCTCAGGGAAAAAACTCCTCTCCGTCTGCCGGTACGGTCAGTTGTCACCGTCACATACATCTGAGATCCGGCCTTCATCAGCACTTTCAAAAGATCATACTGGGTCGGTGTAAATCCGGTAAATCCATCCAGACAGATCACGGCGTCCTTCAAAAATCCCACCTGTGGCACCAGTGCCGTCAGCTGGGGGATCAGTTCCTCTGCCATCATGTAAGAATCCCCCATTTTTTCCATAAACCGGCGGTAAATAAGCTGCAGATCCTGCATTTTATAAGACATCAGGCTTTCCTTTTCAAACTGCCCGAACAAATCAGAAAAATCCTCCTCTGTTATGGCATACTGCATCAACTCACAGAAAAAGGATTTACATTCATCCAAAAAGCCCGGTTTATTCAATCCTCTCTTGAAATAAACCAGGTTCTTCTTTTCCTCAGCAAACACCTTACGCAAAAGCATCATTTTTCCCATATCTTCCAATACGGTCCTGCGGTGCACCGGCATCTCTTCCAGCACCCGGTACGCCAGCCTGTGAAAACTGAGTACATCAATATTCAAAATTCCCTGACCGCCGCTGAATTCCACCATGTTTTTCTGGGTTTCCAAAGTAAACTGATCCGGCACCAGGATAATATAATTTTTATCAATATGTTTTTTTGCTTCCTGACAGATGCTCCGGCACAGATATGTACTCTTGCCACTGCCGCAAGCCCCCGTAATAAACTGTAAAGACATAATTTCCCCTTCCCTTTGGTCTACCTTGTAACAAGGCAGCATACAATGATATTAAGCAACAAAAATCCCCCTAAGGAGGCTTGCCCTATGGCAAAAACGAAAATCGTCGTGTTACAGATGAAAGAACTGATCTATACAGCCATTTTCGCAGGATTTCTCATCCTTTTGATCGTCCTGCTTATCATTATGTTCACTCCATCCGGTAAAAAAGACAAATCATCCGATGCCTCAACCGGATCCTTATACCAGCCTGGCGTCTATCACTCCCAGGTTTCTCTGGGTGATACCACGCTGAACATTGAACTGGTAACGGATTCCGACCAGATCAAATCGGTCACTTTGGTCAACCTGGAAAGTTCCGTGCAGACCATGTATCCTCTTCTTTCTCCTTCCATGGAATCCATTGAAAAAGAACTGGTAGATGGCAAATCTCCGGACGAGATCCAGCTTTCCGACAAAGGAAAGTTTACCGAAACTCTCCTGATACAAGGTGTAAAAACGGCCTTAAACCAGGCTTTGACGAATCCGGTCTAAGCTCTGTTTCCACAAATCATCACTGGCATCACTGGGCATCCGCAGATCCCCTCTCGGTGACACGGATACGGTTCCCACCTTCGGTCCGTCCGGCAGACAGGAACGCTTAAACTGCTGTCGGAAAAACCGATGGCAGAATGTGTACAGCCATTTGTAGATGGTTTCTTTGTCATATTCTCCTTCAAATGTATATACTGCCAGTCTGAATATTTTCTCCGGTGTAAAACCGCATCGGAGCACATAATAGAGGAAGAAATCATGGAGTTCGTAAGGTCCCACAATATCTTCTGTTTTCTGGGCGATCTCTCCTTCTTTTGGCGGCAGAAGTTCCGGACTCACCGGCGTATCCAACACATCATAGAGTACCTTTTTTAACTTCTCATTTTCCGCCATATCCGCATAATAACGCACCAGATATCTTACCAGCGTCTTTGGAATGGAGCAGTTTACCCCATACATAGACATATGATCCCCGTTGTAAGTAGCCCAGCCCAGCGCCAGTTCAGACATGTCGCCGGTTCCGATCACCATGCCTCCTGCCTGATTGGCTACATCCATCAGAATCTGGGTACGCTCTCTTGCCTGTCCGTTTTCGTAGGTAACATCCTGCACCTGTGGATCATGGCCGATATCCCGGAAATGAATCTGTACTGCTTCCTCGATCCGGATTTCCTTCAGGGTGGCACCCAACTCTTTTGCCAGGGATACAGCATTGTCGTAGGTGCGGCTGGTGGTGCCAAAACACGGCATCGTCACACACCAGATTCCCTTTCGGTCAAGGCCCAGCCGGTCAAAAGCCCTTACGGTGACCAAAAGTGCCAGGGTAGAATCTAACCCTCCTGACAAACCGATCACGGCATTTTTGCACCCTGTATGCCGAAGTCTCTTGGCCAGTCCCATAGACTGGATCGCCAGAATTTCTTCGCATCGTTTCTGTCTGGCCGCTTCTCCGGATGGGACAAAAGGTGTTTTCTCAAAAGTTCTTGTAAGGACCGTTTCCTCACAGGCTCCCGTATCAAAATAAACTCTCTCATAATCCGCTCTTGGTTCCAGGGAAAAAGTAGACATCCGTCTTCTTTCATTTTTCAGCCGTTTCACATCCAGTTCTGTTATCAGATCCTGTTCCGTGGCAAAAGGCTGACATTCCTCCAATATGGTTCCGTTTTCCACAATCAGATTGTGTCCGCCAAAGACCATATCCTGCGTAGATTCCCCTTCTCCGGCATCCGCATACAGATAGCCGCTAAGGGTTCTGGCCGACTGGTTTTTCACCAGATCACGCCGGTAGGACGCCTTTCCGGTCAGTTCATCACTGGCAGAGAGATTTACGATCAGGTGTGCTCCCGCCATGGCATGTTCTCCCGATGGGGGCTGCGGCACCCACAGATCTTCGCACAACTCAATGGCAAAAGTAAACTCTCTCATTTCTCTGTTTTCAAAAATGATCTTTGTACCAAAAGGAACTTCTGTGCCATCCTGAAAACGGTATGTTGTGTTCTCACCCTTCCACGGCGCAAACTGTCTGGCCTCATAAAATTCTCCATAATTTGGCATATGGCTTTTTGGCACAAATCCAAGGATTTTTCCCTGATTCAGTACAGCCGCCACATTATAAAGCCGTCCCTGCATCTCCAGTGGCAGCCCCACTACGACCACAGCTTTTATACCGGCTGTATCCACAGCCAGCTGCTTTAATGCCTCTGTAGCACCGTCTAACAATGTATCCTGCAAAAAAAGATCCTGACAGGTATATCCTGTCAGTGCAAACTCTGGAAACACAATAAGCCTGGCACCTTTTTCTGCCAGTTTTTCTGCTTTTTCTTTTATTTTTTTTTCGTTAAAAAGGCAGTCTGCCACACGCAGTTCCGGTGTCGACACGGCTGCCTTCACAAAACCATCTTTCACAATATAATCCCCATTTCTTTCATTCTGTTGCTGCCTCGCGGAGCATGTTTTATTTTATAGGAAACGAGAAGCATCCTAATAAAGTAAAAAAAGGGGCCGCCTACGCTGCCCCAATTCATTCGTATAAGTCCCAAAATGCCGGCTCTTGATTTTTGACTCCTAGCTATTGCTAGGTGGGCAACCGCACGAACTTCTTCAGCCTTCCGTTGCATGTCGCCATGTACCCGCCAATGCAGGCAGTGACGGCCCGACATCCAAAGTCGAATATAAGAATCCCGTTTAAAGTATTGTAGGTTCAAAAATTCAAAAGTTATCGAACATTTCAGGATACGATTTTCATACTTTTAGTATACTGTTTTTATGCCGATTTATCAAGACATATTTTCAGAAGTTTCCGGCAGTTCGATCCGGAAGCAGGTACCTGCCTCTTCACTGCTGGTTACCGAGATCCGGCCGCCATGACGCTTGATAATATTGTTGGCCACCACCAGCCCCAGTCCGGAGCCTTCCTTTCCTCCATGGTTACTGGCCCGGTAAAACTTCTCAAACACCTGATCCCATTCTTCTTCCGGGATCACACTGCCATGATCCGTTACTTCTGCTATAATTGTATGCTCCTGCCGTTTGATATATACATGGATTTCGGTGCCTTTTTCTCCATACTTCACAGCGTTTTGTAAAAGAATCGTAAACACCTGGCGGATCCGGTCATAATCACCTTTTATCAGGGAGCAGGCATCCTCAAAATCCACCGATCCCTGCATCTGTTTTTCTGCCATCAATATACGGATTCCTCTCATGGCATCCTGGGCCACTGCAATGACATTCAGTACTTCCATTTCCAGCTGATAATCCGGATTCTGCATTCTGGACAGAATCAAAAGATCTGAAACCAGCCGCTCCATACCATTACATTCTCTCTGGATACGGCCTAAAAATTCCTTCTTCTTTTCCTCGTCTGTCACCACGCCATCTGCCATAGTATCCACATATCCTTTTACCACAGCGATCGGCGTCCGGAGTTCATGAGACACATTTGAGAAAAAGTCCCTCCGGTTCTGCTCCACCGCTTTCTGGTATTCTTCTGCCTCCACCAGCCGGTCTGACAGCGTATCCATGCTTTCCGCCAGCGAACCTAATTCGTCCCGTCTTGTTACGCCGGTCTTTTTGCCATACTCGCCTGCCGCCAGCACCAGTGCCGCCTCTTTGATCTTGATGATGGGCCGCACCAGCATCCTGGAAAATACAACCGCAAGGATCAAGGTAAGAAACAGTCCCACCGCCACACACAATACCATGTATTTTTCATACTGGGTCATGGTGTTTTCCTGCATTTCCATAGGTCCGGTTACCACGACGGCTCCTATCACATTGCCCCCTGCATCACGGATGGGCACCGCCAGATGCAGCATGGTGTTTTTATAAATGTCATCGTAATCTGTATATGTTTTTTTCTTGCCCTGATAGGCCGACTCCAGGATCTGGCGGGTATCTTCCGGTACCGTCACCTGGGCAATGTCAACATTTGTAAAATCATCTGCCAGTGGATTCTTTGCTTTTTCGTTGCTTACAACCCAGATATCCACATTCTGCATATCGCTGAAATCCTCTACCGCTGCCAGATAATCGGAAAAAGTGTCGTTTTCTTTGTTGGACACCGCCTTGCTGGTGCGGCTGGCCACACCGGTTGCCAGATCTCCTAACTGCTGCTTGTAAGCACCTACAATGTTCGTGCTGTTAAACCGGGTAAACATAAGACCGATCAGCACCGAAAAAAGCAGAAGGACCAGTCCAAAATATACAAATACACGCCAAAATATCTTTTTCATGGACACCTCTTATACATTCAGTTCCAGTTTGTAGCCAAGTCCCCAGATGGTCTTGATCTCCCAGTCCGGGTGATCTACTTTGTCCAGTTTGGCACGCAGTCTCTTGATGTGGGAATCCACAGTACGGCTGTCGCCAAAATAGTCCTGGCCCCACAGGCTGTCCAGCAGGTTGTCTCTGGTAAACACCTTACTTGGATTTTCTGCCAGGATCCACATGGTCTCTACTTCTTTTTTCGTAAGAGGCAGTTTTTCCGCCCCTACATACACACTGTAGGATTCTATGTTAATGGTCAGATTGCTGATGCTCAGAATCTTCTTTTCTTCTTTTTGCTCGACTCTTGCCATACGACGAAGTACAGCCCGCACTCTGGCCATGACTTCGTTGGCATTAAACGGCTTTACAATGTAATCATCTGCACCGATGTCCAGCCCCATAACCCGCTCATAGTCTTCCCCTTTGGCCGTGATCAGAATGATCGGTACATCCGACTCTGAACGGATCCTTTCGCAGACACGATATCCGTCCATTCCCGGCATCATCACATCCAGCAGAATCACTGCCGGACTTGTTTTCCGAAACAGGTCCAATGCTTCAAATCCGTCCTTGGCTGTAATAGGTTCAAACCCTTCCTTGGCTGCATATGTCCCCAGCACCTCTCTGATATCCGGATTATCATCTACAATCAAAACTCGTTCCATTTTTATCCTCCCTTATGTAATCTGTAGTGCCCCTCGCATTTGCTCGGCAGCAGGATATATATCTTTTTCCCCATTATATTCCACCCATTTTCAGATTGCAAGGGGCTGAAGCAAAGTGACATTTTTGTGCCATAGGGCCATGGTAGTTTTAACATGAAAAGAAAGGAGGGTTCCATGAAAAACAAATTGAAACGATTGCTCATCTGTCTTCTGGCAGCAGGAATTTCCCTTGTTGGTACTGCCCCTGTATCTCAGGCAGCTGCCAAGCGCCCCAGACTGAACATCTGCAATCTGAACCTTACCGTCAGTTCCCAGTTCAGACTGAGAGTATACAATCTGAACAAGAAGATGAGAGTTACTTACACCTCTTCTGACAAGAAGATTGCCGATATAACTGTGAAGGCAAAGAAAGGAAAAAAGGCTACCGTTACAGCCAATTCAGTTGGTGTCTGCAACATTACCGTTACCGTTAAACGCGGTAAAAAAACAGTGCGCCGCTTAAACTGTAAAGTAACCGTCACTCCTAGTGCCGTGTGCGTAAAATTCATCAAAAAGAAAGTGCGGCTCACAGAAGGCCAGTCCTTTTTACTGACTCCGGTTATCAAGCCAAACACTTCCAACGAGCAGCCATTGTTTGACAGCGACGATCCGGAGATCGCCAGCGTAACAAGCCGTGGACTGCTCACAGCGGTAAATCCTGGTATCGTGAAGATTCGGGCAACTCTCTTATCCACCGGTCAGACCGCTGTCTGCACTGTATATGTCCGCGAAGACGACAGCAGTGCAACTGCTGCACCATTTCCTGCGGCAAGGTCCCAGAAGAAGGCACAGGCAGTGGAAGAGGATATTCAGTAAACTGTTTGTTATTCTCCGCTAAGTTTCCGTAATGAACAGAAAGTTTGGTCGTTCGTGGGCGCTTGCGCTACGACAAATGCGCAGAAGTATCGACATATCATGAATGATATGTCTGATACTTGCGTATTTGTAACCCACTCCCTCCTCAATACTTTCTGTTCATTACTGGAATCTAAAAGGGTAATAACAAATATTTACCTCTTGTCCTGGCAAATACCGGGGTATCCCACAACTATAACAAGAAAGTAGTCGGGCTGGAACAATCTTTAACTAAAAAAAGAAGCACCTGTCGAGAGACTTTAACGCGCAAGCGTTACCCCGTCTCTCGCAGGTACTTCTTTTTTAGTTATGAAACCTTCTTCCAGTTCCAACTACTTTCTCTTCTCTATGATCTTCCGTGGACACTTCTCAGCACATTTGCCGCATCCTACACATTTTTCTCCGTCGATAAAGGCAATGTTATTCTCTACGGTTACTGCTCCAAATTCACACTGTTTCACACAGATTCCACAGCCGATACATCCCACTTTACAAACGGACATAACTTCTTTTCCTTTGTCCTGTGAGTTACACTGAACAGCGTAATGTGAATCGTATGGAATCATGGTGATCAGATTCTTCGGACAGGCTTTCACACACTGACCGCAGGCAACACATTTTTCCGGATTTACCTTTGCGATGCCATCTTCTATCGAAAGTGCATCGAACTGACAGGCTGACACACAGGACCCCAGTCCCAGACAACCATAAGAGCAGGCTTTTTCACCCTGGCCCGGAACCATCATGGCGTCCTTACAGGACATCTCGCCTACATAGTTGTACTTAGAGGATGCCTTTTCACAAGTTCCGGCACATCGCACATAGGCAACCTTCTTCACTGACTCTTCCGTCTCGACGCCCATGATCTTGCCAATCTTCTGTGCTACCGCAGCACCTCCCACCGGACAGGCGTCAATCGACGCTTCACCGGCAGCGATGGCCTCTGCCAGACCATCACAGCCTGGATATCCACATCCTCCGCAATTATTGCCCGGCAGGCACTCGCGCACCTGAACTACTTTTTCATCTGTTTCAACTGCAAATACTTTACCGGCTACGCCCAGAAGAATACCGATGAGGATTCCCAAGGCTGCCAGAATCACAATAGACATAATAATTGTACTCATATCGGTTCTCCTTTCCTAAAAACTGACGCCGCCGAAACCGCAAAATGCAATGGCCATCAGACCAGCTGTGATCAACACAATGGGGGTACCCTTCAATGCACTGGGGATGTTGCAGTGCTCCAGTTTTTCACGGATACCTGACATCAATACGATGGCCAGGAAAAATCCAAGTGCTGCACCGATTCCATTTATCGTGCTGGCAAGGATACCATAATCATTCTGCACACTTAACAATGCTACACCCAGTACTGCACAGTTGGTTGTGATCAGTGGAAGATACACACCCAGGGATTCATACAGTGCCGGCATTTTTTTCTTCAGAACCATTTCCACAAACTGTACCAGTGCCGCAATCACAAGGATGAACACAATAGTATTGAGGTAGGTCAGATCCTGTGGCTTCAGCAAACAGTTATATAAAACACTTGTGATAAAAGAAGCAACCGTCATTACAAATAATACAGCGCCTCCCATACCTGCTGCGGTCTGCACCTTCTTTGAAACTCCCAGAAACGGGCAGATACCCAAAAACTGGCTGAGTACAAAGTTATTTACTAACGCAGCAGTAAAAAGAATTGTAAACAAACTCATGCTTCATCCGCCTCCTTTTCTGCCTGCTCCTGTTCAGACTCTTCTTCCTGGTTGGTAGCACTTGGCATTTTCAACCGGTTCTGCAATGCAGTCAGTCCGGCCAGAACAAAAAATGCTCCCGGTGCCATAACAAAGATAGAAATGTGCACACCGTCCGGAATAAACTGGAATCCAAAGATCGCACCACTTCCCAGCAGTTCACGGAAAATACCGATCAGGGTAAGTCCCAATGTAAATCCAAGTCCCATTCCGATTCCATCAAAGGCTGAGGAAAGTACATCGTTTTTAGATGCATAAGACTCTGCACGGCCAAGGATGATACAGTTTACAACGATCAGCGGAATATACACGCCCAGCGCACTGTAAAGAAATGGAATATACGCCTGTAACAGCAACTGCACAATGGTTACAAAGGAGGCTACAATAACGATAAACGCCGGGATACGCACTTTATCCGGAATGATCTTCCGCAGTGCTGATATCAGCATATTGGACAAGATCAATACCACCGTAGTGGACAATCCCATTCCCAGGCCATTGATGGCCGATGAGGTAACTGCCAGTGTCGGACACATTCCTAACATCATCACAAAGGTAGGATTTTCTTTTACGACACCATTATATAATCTTTCTGTCAATCTTCCCATTACTTGGCACCTCCTTCTGAAGAAGTGGATGCAAACAAAATTCCCTTAACCGCATTGGTAATGGCACGGCTGGTAACGGTTGCGCCGGAAAGTGCCTGCACCTGAGAATCTGTCTCTTCGTTTTTGTTATACATATTTTGTGCCGGATCCGATGGAAGAACTTTGCCGGCAAAGGACTTCTGCCAGTCTGCATTTTCACAGTTGGCTCCCAGACCTGCTGTCTCACTTTCTGAGGTGATGGAAATTCCTGTTACCTTTCCTTCTCCGTTCACACCCAGGGCAAAACTGATATTACCGCCATAACCTTTCTTGGCGTTGGCAAGGTATACTCTTCCGTTTTCCTTTTTATCTTTATCTGTCACTTTATGAACCTGTGTCACTTCTACATAGACAGACAACAGATCTCCCTCGGATGTTTTCTGATTGCTCAGATCATGCTCTGCAAAATAAGCATTCACTTCTTTGACCAGAGCCGCATCATCATCTCCTACTGTGGCTCCCGTCTCAACCACCTTCTGACAGGCTTCGTTATTTGTCTTTGCCTGTGCATCTTCAATGGGCTTTTTGGTGACGGTATAGACACCTGCCAAAATCGCCCCAAGAATCAAAGTAATGGCACAAAGGATCAAGGCATCCTTCATCATTGTGTCTTTTTTCTTATCACTCATTGGCCTTGCCCTCCTTTCCAAATGGCTTTGGAACTGTCCAGCGCTCAATCAGAGGAACACATACATTGGCGATGATAATGGCAAAGGAAACACCCTCGGCGGACTCTCCGAAGAATCGGAACAGTCCGGTGAGCAGACCTAATAAAATACCATAGATCACTTTTCCTTTTGCCGTGATCGGACTGGTAACATAGTCTGTCGCCATAAAGAACGCTCCCAGGATCAGACCACCTCCGCACAGTTCATATACAAGCGGATAGGCGGCATTTCCTGCTGCCATCTGATATACGATGTCAAACACTGAAAAAGTCAGGATATATACAACCGGAATCTTCCAGTCAATAATGCGTTTGGCCAGAAGATAGATTGCTCCGATCAAAAGAGCCGCCACGGATGTCTCTCCGATGGTTCCTGTGGTGGTTCCCAAAAACATAGCCTTCAGATCCGGCAGTCCACCTTCCTTTACCTGAGCCAGCGGGGTAGCACTACTGGTTGCATCTACAGCCACGCCATACATATAAGCAGCACCTTTTTTCACGGTAAAACTGGTCATGGCACTACTGAAAGACAGCATCATGAAACATCTTCCTGCCAGTGCCGGATTCATAAAGTTCTGACCCAGTCCGCCAAACATCTGCTTGGCAACGATAATGGCAAATACGCCACCTACCACACACATCCACAAAGGAATGGTTGCCGGAAGGTTTAATGCCAGCAGCAGTCCGGTCAGCAACGCACTGAAATCTCCTGTCGTTACCGGCTGTTTCATACATTTCTGCCAGATATACTCTGACAGCATACAAGTTACACAAGTTGTTAAAATAACCAGCACCGCACTCAGTCTGAAGTTGTAAATACCTACCAGTGCTGCCGGCAGTAATGCAATTACCACATCCCGCATAATGGATTTCGTGGATGAATGATCTCTAACATGCGGAGATGAGGATACATTTAATAATTTTTCTTCCATGTCTTATCCTCCTAGTCAGGCTTTCTTTTTGCCTGCATCCATTACAGCCCGTCTTGCCTGTTTGAATTTCTGTGTCAAACGGCGTTTGGCCGGACATACATAGGTACAGCTTCCACATTCATAACATTCCATGCCATGAAGTTTCTGGAAGGTATCCAGGTCATTTTTCTCTGCTGCCTGCGCCATCATCTGTGGGATCAGATGACTTGGACATACCATGGCACATCGTCCACACCGGATACAGTTGGTAGGTTCCTGACTGGCTACCTCGTCTTTGGTCATCGCCAAAATCGAAGAACTGGTTTTGGTAATCGGTGTATTCAGATCATACATAGCCATTCCCATCATCGGACCACCGGATATGATTTTCTCCGCTTCTGCCTTTAGTCCGCCTGCCTCGTCTAACAGTTCCTGGTGGCTCATACCAAACTTCACTTCGTAGTTCTGTGGTGCCGCTACCGCATCTCCTGTCACAGTTACCACACGACTCATACTTGGTGTGGTTTTACATACCGCATCATACACTGCCAGTACAGTCTGCACATTGTCTACGATACAGCCTGCGTCAGCCGGCAGCATTTTGGAATGGATCTTCCGGCCGGTAGTAACCGATATGATCTGACGCTCTGCTCCCTGGGGATACTTTGTCTTCAGTTCTTTTACCTGGATGTTGCCGTCATTTTGCGTCAGATAACGAAGCTTGGCGATGGCTTCCGGCTTGTTATCTTCAACGGCGATAATTCCCTGTGCATGGTCAAACAAAGACAATAACACTTTTAATCCTGTAATAAGTGCCTCCGGCTTTTCCAGCATAAGACGGTAATCCGATGTAAGATATGGCTCACACTCCGCACCATTTACGATCACATACTCGATCTCGTCCTCATTTTTTGGTGTCACTTTTACATTGGTAGGGAATCCGGCTCCGCCCATTCCCACAATGCCGGCCTCTTTTATAATCTGCCGGATCTCATCTCTCGACAACTGGGTGTAATCCCTTTCCTGTCCCAGTCCTTCTACCGGTGTATAAGCACCGTCGTTCTCGATCACTACACAAACGGACTTACTGCCGGACGAAAGAAGCCGCGGCTCCACTGCCTTGACCGTTCCTGACACAGAACTGATGATGTTGGCGGATATAAAGCCGCTTGCTTCACCTATTTTCTGTCCCATTTTGACCGCATCCCCTACTGCTACCACAGGGGTTGCCGGCGCTCCTATGTGCTGACTCATCGGAAATACCAAGATGTCTTTTGGCATTATTTCCTGAATCGGATGATCCATACTAAGTTCCTTGCCTTCATATGGATGAGCGCCTCCTCTAAAGGTTGACTTTCCCAATGAAATTTCCTCCTTTATTCAAAATTTTTCTTTATTGATACATATTTCTCATTATAACACAAATGGCATAAATAACAAGAATGGAAGTGTTGGTTGTCACATTTTAGTTTCTGTAATTCTGAGAAGACAACCATCCAACACTTCAACTTTTATTAGCAGTGAATCGTCTAATAGTATGCACCAATACAAAAGGAATCACACAAAATCTGACTGATTTTATGTGATTCCTTTATCTTTTTACACCATATGCTTGTGCATATATTTATCCCTGGTGGCCATTCCTCCACGAATGTGTCTTTCCTGCTTGTTCACATCCAGGATTTTTCTTGCCTGGGCTGCCAGGGATGGATTGATGTGCAGCAGCCGGTCTGTCAAATCTTTGTGCACCGTACTTTTGCTGACACCAAAAGCTCCGGCAGCCTGCCTTACGGTAGCATTATGTTCTATGATATAATGTGCTACCTGTATGACCCGCTCTTCGATGGAGCCTTGCTGATACGAATATGTTTTCACACGCCTCTCCCGATACTCTGTTTGTACATTGTATGCCGGAGGGGGGCATTTTATTTATTACTTGGTGATTTTTACTTTTTTAATCTTACTCCCTCACAGTTCCACCTTTTCCACTACATTTCCGTGCTCCCTCAAAATTTCCGCCATCTCTTCTGCCTGCAGCCACACGGTAGCTGTATTTTCATTGGGATGTACTCCGATGAGGCCGGCGTCTTCCCAGAAATCCCGGTCTAAAAACACGGTCACTTTCCTTTCCTCATCGTTTAAAATGCCGAAAGGTGACACCGATCCCGGCGCGACACCCAGCATCTCCATCAGATCCTCTGCCGACGCAAAGCTGAGCCGCCTGGTTCCATGGTCCTTGGCAAAGGCTTTCAGGTCCACCCGCTTGTCTCCCCGGACGGTGATGAGAAAATAATTTCTCTTTTTATCGTCCCGGACAAAGAGGTTTTTGGCATCTGCTTCCGGATGGGGCAGTTCTACCGCCGGGACTTCTTTCATGCTGAAAACCGCCGGATGCTCCGTCTTTTCGTATGCCGCACCTCGTTTATCTAAAAATTCATATACTTCTTGTTTGTTCATTTTTTTTTAGTTCCTTCTCTTGTTATTTTCCTGTAAATAAGATAAAATGCAACCATAAAATTGCCATTTCTGGAGGTTTTTATGAAATTCAACTATAAACACACGCTTTATGCCGGATTTGCCGGGTATATCGTGCAGTCTATCGTAAACAGCTTTGTGCCGCTGCTTTTTATTACGTTTCAAAAAAGTTACAGTCTGCCTTTATCCCGCATTACCCTGCTGATCACGATCAATTTCCTGATCCAGCTTGTCATTGACTTACTGTCTGCCGGGTTTATCGACCGCATCGGCTACCGGGCCAGTATTCTGCTGGCACACAGCTGCGTCATTGTGGGATTTATCTGCCTGGTCACCCTGCCGGAAATCTGCCCGGATCCCTTTGCAGGGATCCTGATCTCGGTGGCTGTCTACGCCATTGGCGGCGGGCTCATCGAGGTTCTCATCAGTCCCATCATCGAAGCGTGTCCAACTAAAAACAAAGAAGCCACTATGAGTATGCTCCACTCCTTTTACTGCTGGGGCTGCGTGGGCGTGATCCTTTTTTCAACCCTGTTTTTTACCTTCTTTGGCACCGGCCATTGGAAAATACTGACCCTTTTGTGGCTTATCATCCCCACTGCCAACCTTCTTTTATTTAGCAGAGTTCCCATCTACAGTCTTCACGAAGAGGGCCAGTCCGGTCTGTCCTTGCTTGCTTTGTGCCGCCAGAAGATCTTCTGGCTCTTTGTCCTTATGATGATCTGCGCCGGGGCTTCGGAGCAAGCAGTAAGCCAGTGGGCCTCCGCCTTTGCTGAGACAGGTCTTGGTATTAAAAAAACAATCGGTGACCTGGTAGGTCCCATGTCCTTTTCCATCCTCATGGGCCTGTCACGATTGCTCTATGGTAAATGGGGAGACCGCCTGGATCTCAACCGCTGTATGAAACTCAGTTGTGGACTGTGCATCCTTTCTTATCTGTGCATCAGCCTTACTTCCCTGCCTGTCCTTGGCCTGATAGGATGCGGACTGTGTGGCTTTTCCGTAGGGATCCTCTGGCCGGGCACCTTCAGCAGAGCTTCTTCCATGATTCCTCGCGGTGGCACTGCCATGTTTGCCTTACTGGCTCTGGCAGGCGATCTGGGCTGCTCCGGTGGACCAACCCTGGCAGGATTTGTCTCCAGTGCCTGTGGCAGTAATCTGAGGATCGGCATATTGTCCGCCATTATCTTCCCTGTGATCCTGCTTTTGGCCCTGCTGAAAAAACCTGCCAGACAAAATTAATTAGTCATCCAGCTTCTTATGGATGAACTGATCCCATTTGCTGTCGTCCTCATCCTCTGCTTCTTCGTCGTCATCGTCTTCTGTCTCGATCTCGATACCATCGCCTTCTTCTGCCTCTGCATCAGCCAATTCCTGGAAGATTGCCAGAAGTTCATTTCCCAGTGTTTCATCTTCCACACACTCAAATGTAATCTCTGCTTCTTCTTCACCTTCTGCCGGCTCACCGATGGTCAGTGTAAAGAAATAAATAACCGGTTCCGGATTGTCCTGTTCTGTAAATGCGGCGTAATCCACATCATCATATTCAAAAATATACAGCATCTCCAGATTCACTTCACTGCCGTCTTCTGCCTCCAGTGTCAATGTAAGATCGGATAATGCATCATAATCAAAATCTGCCATAGTTCCCTCCATAATTAAAATATTTTACAGTTCCCCCTGGGAACCATCAATAGGTAGACTTTAACATGAATACTCAGAGATTGCAAGAGGTGATTTTGCCGGTTTCTGCCTGGACGATATACAGCCGTGAACCGATCCGGACGCCGCGGACATCTCCGTTATACCATTCGTCCGTTCCCAGATATACCTTTTTTTCTCTCTTCCATCTGCCGTTCTCCAGCCGGTATACCCCGTAATAATTTTTCGTTCCCTCG
>HF998307.1:10754-29551 GCA_000433735.1 Clostridium sp. CAG:167 | reverse complement strand
CCATCTTCCGATCCGCATCCACCCACACACTGTAGTGGTCATATTCATCGGTGCTGCTTTTTTTCTCCCAGACGGTCGTATCTGCCTCTTTTAACAGACCTTTTTCATCTTTATCAAAAGCGGTAAGTTTCACTTTATCCCCCCCTGTATACCCAAGACCGATGAGATTTTTTTCTCCAAAAGAATGAAGATATCCTGAATATCCGGGAAGTTTTAGTTCCTGTTTTTTCTCCAGCCGGTCCGGGTTAGAACAATCTATGACAAAGACAGGATCTGTTGTCCTGTAAGTGACAAAATACGCCATCTTGTCAATGAAATAAGAAGTCATGAGATTCTCATCTTCCCCCAGTTTTCCCAGTTCACTCCTTTTTTTCAGATCCGGTCCCAGAAGGCAGATGCCGTTTGTTGTCTTGTTTTTACCGTACTTTGTATAGATATAAGCCAGGTTTTCTCCCATTTCCTGCATCTGGTATGAACTTTCCACTATACCGGAAAGTTTCATTTGTCCTTTGTAAGAAAGCCGGCCCTTATCATATCCAAAGCGGTACAACACCGGTTTGCTCTCTTTCGTCTCTTTTCTCTCCGGAACGGCCACGCAGCCATCCACCACATAACCATTGTCCACCGCATAGATATAACGACCGCTGACATAAAAAGTATCCCCTTTTGCCAGCAGTGCTTTCTGATCCACATAGGATGACGGATTGTCTGCAGACAAAGTGGTAACGACCAGGTATTCACTGGCCTCCTGCCCTTTCTGATAATATATGTCTCCTGCATCCATGTACTGATCCCCTGTTTTCGGAATGTAGGTAGACTTTTTCTTTTCTTTCATCTTACCTGTCTCCGGATAATATACGGAAAATGTATAGAGATATCCGTCTTTCATGCGGGATGTGCTGAGGCTGCCGCTCTGCTGCACCTTGCCTGTCACCACCGGCTTTGTAGGATTAGTTATATCCACAGTGTAAATAACGGTTCCCCGGGTCCACGCACTTGTGAGAACGAGCAGTTTATTGCCGCACAGGTACATCTGGTCTTTTCCATCAGTTTCGAGGTTTTTTTTCAGGGAAAGGGACGCCACCTTTCTGGTCTTTTCCCCTTCCACTTTGTGGATTACCACTGTGCCTCCCTGTTTCAGGGTGTAAATATAAGATCCGTCGGTTTGTACCAGTTCTCCTTCATCCACTCCCTGTACCTGAAGGTCGGTGGTGGAATGATCCCGTGTTGTATCATCGGTGCTGCCTGCACTGCTCAACTTGGTCTCCTCCTTGTCCTCTCTCTGGCGGATGCAGTCGTAAATCTCTGCGTAAGTGCCGCCGGAAGATTCCTTTTCTTTCTGATCTTGTGCCACTTTTTCCTCAAGAGATGCTGTCTTCTCCTTTGCCACCTGGCTCTTGTTCCCGGCAAACAGTCCGCTTCCGGCATACACCAGGACACACAGCAGGACTGCTGCCGCCACTGCCCCCATACCATACCATTTTTTATGAGATTTCTTTTGATTTACCTGCCGGCACTGTTTCTCTATTTCGGATGGCTCCAGACTTTCCGGCACCTCCACCTTCAACGCCTTTTTCTGCAGGATTTCATACATTTCATCTTCTTTCATTGCTGCCACCTTTCTACTCCGCCTGCTCACGAAGTTTTGCTAATGCTCTGCTTTTCAGGGAACGGATGGTTCCCTCTTTTTTTCCAAGGATCTTTCCTATTTCTCTGCTGCTGTACCCGCCGAATACAGAAAGAGAAAGAACCATTCTCTCCGTTCCGTTAAGCACTTTTAAATACTCTCTGATCTCCGCCTCTTCAAATCCAGCTTCTTCTCCGACAGGTTCCTTAAGGGATGCATCCTCCAGGGAATAAACTGTCTTTCTTAACATTTTTCTGCACTCATTGGCTGTGATCTGGAATAACCAGCTTTTAAAGGAACTATTTTTCCGCAAAGACCCGATTTGCTCATAAGCTTTCAGCACCCCCGCACTGACTGCATCCTCTGCCTGACTGGCATTTTTCATTACCGAAAGGGCAAAGTAAAACAATTCCTTATAATATCGCTGGTATAACAGAGCAAATCCATGAGCGTCTCCTTTTTTGGCCTGGTTTACCAGAACCCACTCTGCATTTGTCATGACTACCTCTTTTCTATCTGTTTTCCGGATTCCATAGATTAGAGTCTGGAAGGGCCGGAAGTGTTGCACACAATTTTTATTTGTTTTATACTATGGATTATGAGTGAAGAAAAAGAAATCGTCAACCTGTCTGTCCGCGGTCTGGTTGAATTTATGTTCCGCGGGGGTGATATCACTTCCGGCGGCAGCGGCGTCCGAGATACCGACGCCATGCAGATGGGCAGCAGGATCCATCGTAAAATTCAAAAACAAATGGGTATTGGCTACGAGGCAGAGGTAGCCCTTTTTGCCGTGTTTTCTCTGACCAGCCAGAAATATGGCACTCCCTTTGATCTGAAGATCGAGGGCCGGGCCGATGGCGTGTTTGAAAAAGACGGAGAAGTCATGATCGACGAGATCAAGGGGATGTTTCTCGATGTAACAGAATTGAAAGAACCTTTCTTTGTCCACAAAGCCCAGGCCATGTGCTACGCCTATATGGTGGCAGAAGACCGAAACCTTCCATCCATCGGGGTGCAGATGACCTACTGCAATCTGGAGACAGAGCAGATCCGGCGTTTTGAGGATCATTTTGACCGGAATGAGATCACAGCCTGGTTCACCGATCTGATACAACGGTATGAAAAATGGGCCATTTACCAATATGACTGGCAGCGCAGGCGCAATGCATCCATTCACGAACTTGTCTTTCCTTTTCCCTACCGGAAGGGGCAGAAAGCGCTGGCCGCCATGGTATACCGTACCATTGAAAAAAAGGATAAACTTTTTATCCAGGCGCCCACGGGAGTAGGAAAAACCATCACAACCCTTTTCCCAAGCATCAAAGCTATGGGAGAAGGTCTTGATGACCGTATTTTCTATCTGACAGCCAAGACCATTACCCGCACCGTAGCCGAGGAATGTTTTCAGCTTCTGGAACAACAGGGCCTTGAATTCAAAGCAGTCACCCTGACTGCCAAGGAAAAAGTCTGCATCCTGGATGCCCCTTCCTGCTTACCGGAAGACTGCCCTTACGCCAAAGGCCATTATGACCGGGTCAACGAAGCAGTATACGACCTTCTTACTAGCGGCGAGCCACTTCGGCGTCAGACGCTGGCCGCTTATGCCGAGAAGCACCGGGTATGCCCTTTTGAGTTCAGCCTGGATGTATCTCTGTATGCAGACGCTATTATCTGCGACTACAACTATGTATTTGATCCTACCGTGTATCTGCGCCGGTTCTTCCCTTCTGACAAACAGGGTAATATGATCTTTTTGGTGGACGAAGCCCACAACCTGGTGGAGCGGGCCAGAGAGATGTACAGCGCGGCTTTGATCAAAGAGGACATTCTGGCGGTAAACCGCATCCTGAAATCCATGGAACGCCACGAAAAAAGGCCGGAAGCAGCTTACAATCTTCGGAAATACGAAAAGGCCTTATCGGCTCTGAACCGCTCCATGCTTTCTTACAAGCGGGAATGTGACGAATTTGAGGTACTGGAACACCTAGACGCTATGGAATTTCAACTTTTGCGGGTTCTCTCTGCCTACGAACTGGTGGCCAAGGATTATCCGGTGCTGCCGGAAAGAGAAACCATGCTGAATTTTTATTTTAATGCCAGAAACTTTTCCCGGGTCCTGGAATTGTTAGACGAAAAATACCGCATTTACGCAGACTATACCGAAACCGGTGATTTCCGCATTAAACTACAGTGTATGGATCCCTCCAACTGCCTGAAGGAAGTATTTGAGCGGGGCCGGTCCGCCATTCTATTTTCCGCCACTTTACTGCCTGTGAGATATTACAAAGAACAGCTGGCCGGAGGTCTGCAGGATCCGGCGGTATACGCCGATTCCTCTTTTTCACCGGAGCAGCGGAAAGTTCTGATTGCCCGGGATGTGACCAGCAAATATACCAAGCGGGGTCCGGAAGAATACCGAAAAATTGCCTCCTATATTGAGCAGTTTGTCTCAGCTAAAGAGGGAAATTATCTGGTTTTCTTTCCTTCTTATCAGTTTATGGATCAGATCGTCAACCGGCTGAACCTTTCCCCGTCCCAGACCCTTCTGGTGCAAAGTCCCGATATGCGGGAATCCGATAAAGAAAATTTTCTGGCTGCCTTTGATTCGCCTGGGGATAAAACTCTGGTGGGATGCTGCGTACTGGGGGGCATCTTCAGTGAAGGGATCGACCTGAAAGAAGACCGGCTGATCGGAGCCGCCATTGTAGGGACCGGCCTTCCTATGGTGTGCCACGAGAGAGAACTGTTCAAAGACTATTATGACGAAAAAAAGGGCAAAGGCTTTGATTACTCATACCTTTACCCGGGGGTCAACAAAGTATTTCAGGCCGGAGGCCGTGTGATCCGCACCGTGGAGGACCGGGGCGTGATCCTTCTGCTGGATGAACGCTTCCTGGAACGACAGTATACCAGCCTTTTTCCTAGAGAATGGTATCCCTATGAAGTGGTGGATGAACACACTCTGGCGGATTCTCTGGAAAAATTCTGGCAATAGACTCCTACGCCTTCTTGTTCTTCTCGCACTGCTGGCAGTTGCCATGACAGCTGCCACAGTCCGCTCCGTCGTTTTTTTCTCCCCGCTTCTCCTTGTCCTGCGCCACATAGCAGATCACGACGATGGCGCCGCACACAATGAGCATCACGAGAAGCCACTTTAATATTCCTGCCAAAATTCCCATTACGATCTCTCCTTTTCAAAAATCTCCGGGCTGATCTCCCGGACAAACCGGGAGGCCTCTGCCTCTTTATCAAACCGCTCTTCCACAAATGACAGATCCAGATATTTCTTTGCCCTGGTCATGGCCACATACAGCATGCGGCGTTCCTCCTCCACATCTCCCGACTGGATGGCCTTGCGGTATGGACACACGCCCTCATTGATAGTAGGGATAAATACTGCCTGAAATTCCAGTCCTTTGGAACCATGCATAGTCATCAACCTTACCCCTTTTTCTTCCTCAGGCAGCGTCCGCCTGTTTTCCGCCATTTTTTTCAATTCTTCTCCATAACTTTCCCCATAGGCCAGCCACTCCGCCAGACTTTTACATTCTCGGGTGGTCTCCTGCAGTTCTTCCAGTATTTCCATCCAGTCATCCACACTGACATTTCTCTCTTTGGCATAGGTCTCCAGAAATTCGTCATATCCGATGCCTTTTCGTATGTAGTGTATGGCCGAATAGGGCGACATAGTACGGATGGCCCTTAATTCATTTTCAAAATCCTGGATCCTCTCCAGCATCCAGGGCTGTCCCTTTTTCAGATAAAAACCTTTCAGCCCGCCAAAGGTCACCTCTTCTGTATCAAAGGCACTCCGGCTTATATAACGCACCGGCCGGTTGCAGATCTGCAAAAATTTCCCGCGGCTTCTGTCTCCCAGCGCAATCTCCACATAACAACGAAGATCTTTGGCGATCCAGGTCTCAAACATATTGGGAAGCCTCTCCTTCATGGTAAAAGGAATCCCCCGCTCCATCAGTTTTCCTGCCAGTGTTCGCATCTGCATATTGGTACGGAACAACACTGCCATATCCTCCCAGTCCATTCCATCTTTCTGGTAGGACTGCATCTTCCGCAGGATCCTCTCCGCCTCGGAATACAGCGTCTTGCACTTGTGGATCACCACTTTCTGGGTAGCTTTCTGCCAGGCCTGCATCTTCTTATTAAATCTCTTCTTATTACATTTTATCAGTTTATCGCTTGCCTGTAAAATCTGGGGTGAACAACGGTAATTCGTCCCCAGCACGATCTGCTTTCCCTGGGGATACTGCTTTGGAAAAGAAAGCATAATATCCGGCCTGGCTCCCCGGAACCCATAAATAGACTGGTCATCGTCCCCTACAATAAAAAGATTGTTTTCCGGTTCCGCTAACATTTTAATGGTCTCGTACTGCAGCCGGTTAATGTCCTGAAACTCGTCAATCAGTATAAAGCGGAACACCTGCTGCCATTTTTTCAATATGTCTTTCCGCTGTCTCAGCAGATCATAGGTATACACCACCATATCATCAAAATCCAGACAGCGGTGCCTCTGTAAGCGGGTCTGATATCCCTGAAAAATATCCCGGAATACCTGCTCCGGGCAGTTTGCGGAATAATAACAGTCTATGTCGATCCCCTCGCCTTTTACCTTACTGATCTCCTTCTCAATATCTTCTATAAACTCCCTGGCATCCTCTACTTCATAGGAGGTTTCCCGCAATGCCTCTTCCAGGAACCGGAATTTCAATGCCGGTGTGACTATATCCTTGGCTTCATAATTATAAGCCACCCTCAGCATCTGAAAAAAAACAGAATGAAAGGTTCCAAACCGCACCGGATATGCTTTTTCTGCCATACTGCGAAACCGCTGCTGCATCTCCACTGCGGCGGCTTTTGAAAAAGTCACTACCAGAATCTGTTTGGGACTGACTCCCTGCTCCTCAATCAGATTAAGCACCCGGTTGGTGATCACCGTGGTCTTGCCGGATCCCGGTCCCGCCAGCACCATAGCCGGTCCCTCAAAATGTTCAATGGCCTGTTTTTGTTCTGTGTTAAATGAATCGTTCGCCATATTTTCCTTCCCCTTATGATAAAAAGAACCTGCCATCCCTGAAAACACTCCAGGCAGGCAGGCTCTTGCATCGTCTTATCTATTCGTCTTCGTCATCAATATTATATTTTTTCGCTGCATCTGCAATGTTTAACGCATGATCTCCTACACGCTCAAGATCCACCAGAATCTCGTTATAATAAAGGCTTTCTGACGCTCCGCACTTAGACTTGGAAAGTCTCTTCACATTGCGTGCCCGCATCTTCTCAACCATCAGGTCGATCTGAGCCTCCTGATCATAGATAACATGATACAACTCTTCACTTGGCTCTTTAAAATGCTCTATAGCAAGATCAAAAATCTTGTATACACACATAGACAACTCTTTCAAGTCCTTCAATGCCTTCTCTGAGAACTTCTGCTTATCCTCTTTCATGTGAACTGCATATCCAAGGACATTCTCAGCGTGGTCACCAATTCGCTCCAAGTCCGTCACAATATGATAAAGATTACCGGCATGAACTGCCTCTTTCTCATTCAATCCCAGCTCACTGGTACGAACCAGCGCATCAATGATCTCTTTATTCAGAAAATCTACCGCTGACTCGTTCTGATTAAATTCATCTTCCGTAATCGTCATTTTATCATAATATGCCTTGGTACACGCTTCAATATTAGAGCGGACCAAAGTATACATACGCTCTACTTCTCTGTCGATCTGACCGATCAGCACGGTACCGGACTGGTATCCGGACTCATCAATATAATGCAAAGACGCCACTTCTTTGATATCCTCGCCAGGTACGATCCACTTGGAAAGTTTCACCAGATACTTGGCACATGGCAGCAACACGATCACTGTGACGATATTGAAGATAGAGTTGGCATTGGCGATCTGTCTGGACGGGTCGGACGCCGTTCCCTGGATCAGGTTAAATACTCCCGGGAATATCTGGGTCACAATCACAAACAATACCATACCGATGCTCTCAAACAAAGCAACGATAATAGCCACTCGTTTGGCATCCTTTCTTCCACCAATGGAAGCCAGTAACGGTGCTACTGACGCTCCGATATTCATACCTAACATCAAGTAGAACATCTGTGGGAAACTGGTCATAACCCCTGCCACTGCCAAAGTCTGCAATACACCGACGGAAGCAGAAGCACTCTGGATAATAACCGTAAAGATCAGACCGATCACAACACACAGGATTGGATTACTGAAGTTTGTCAGCAGTTCCTGGAACCAAGGTGTATCTTTCAACGGTCCCATAGACTCTTTCATGCTCTCCAGACCAATAAACAACACGCCCAGACTGGTAATGATCTGTCCTACTGTCTTGATCTTCGGCTTCTTGGCAACCATTGTGACTGCCACACCAATAAATGCAATAACGGGAGCAACCTGACCGATGTTAAAAGCAATCAGCTGTCCTGTGATCGTCGTTCCGATCTTGGCACCCATCAGAATCCCGACGGACCTCTCCAGCTGCATCATACCTGCATTTACAAATCCAACTACCATGACACACATGGCATTGGAGCTCTGGATCAATGCTGTCAATCCGGCTCCTACCAGCATAGCAAGAATCCGATTCTTCGTAAGTTTCTCCAGTATCTTCTTTAAGTAGGAACCGGCAACCAACTTCAATCCATCGCTCATTAAGTTCATTCCGAAAATGAACAGAGCCAATCCACCTGCCAGTCCAACAACATTCCAAACGCTCATTGTTTAATTCCTCTCCCAATCAAAACTAGTTCAATTGTAAAATCTGCGTAAAATGTACATCCACAGACCAATATAACACCATTCCCGGGAATAAACAACGACTTTATTCTTTTTTTATATTCCGTGAAACATCCTATTCAAGGGAATCCATTGTTTCACGAAGGGTATCTGCGGACTCATGAAGTTTGGCAACTTCCTTTTCATCCAGCGAAATCGGCATGGAACACTCCACTCCTTCTTCACCAAGGATTGCCGGCATACTGAGGACAACTCCCTCTACGCCATACTCTCCCTGCATGGAAATCGATACCGGGAAAATAGATTTTTCATCCAGTACAATGGCCTGGCATAGCCGTTTAACAACCATGGCAATACCATAATAGGTAGCATGTTTTTTCTCAATGATCTCATAAGCACTGTTCTTAACCTGCTCAGCGATCGCCTCTGTATTGTTTACATGGTCATAATGTCCACGCATCTCACACATAGTGGAAAGAGGCACACCGGAAACATTGGCACTGCTCCAGGCTGCGATCTCGCTGTCACCGTGCTCACCGATAATATAAGCATGCACATCACGGCTGTCTACAGACAAATGCTCACCCAGTTTATGCTTCAGTCTGGCTGTATCCAGTGTCGTTCCGGATCCAACGATACGCTTTGCCGGCAAGTTGCTTACTTTCTGGGCTACGGCAGTAAGAATATCCACCGGATTGGACACAATCAGCAATATTCCTTTGTAATCAATGGCATTAATCTGCTCAATAACAGATGTCATGATCTTGGCATTTTTCTGTACCAGATCCAGTCTTGTCTCTCCCGGTTTCTGTGCTGCACCGGCTGTCACAACGATAATGGCTGCATCTGCCAGATCACTGTAATCTCCTGCCACAACCTGGGCAGATCCCACAAAAGAGACACCATGGCTGATATCCATTGCCTCTCCTTCTGCTTTCTGGCGGTCTACATCCACCAGAACAATCTCAGAAAACAGTCCTCCCTGCATCAGTGCAAAGGCCGATGACGAACCTACAAAACCACAACCAACAATACCTACTTTTCTCGTATTCATAAAACTCATTCCTCCTGATCTATCTTATTCCATAGTATCTGCCCACATCCATAAATAATACCCCTTTTTCTACTATGTTATATACTATTTCTTCCAAATCGTCAAGTCGCACGCCGCCTCTCACGGTCTGTTTCGATCCACTCATCCAGTGTAAGAGGTGTATAATCAGAAAACATACAGAAGCAGTTGATCATCTGGCAGGGTATATGCCGCAACTGTCCGGATCCCGGCCCTGTATAGACAGTCTGTTCAGCCTCTTTTATAAAATGATCGATCAACCTTTCGTCTCTTGTATCGTGGACATGGCCGTACAACATATATGTTTTGGGATTTCCCTCTTTGTCCCGGCGGTACTGGCCATTATAACAGCAGATAGGATAATGGCTCAGCACCACTTTCCGTCCGTTGTCGTGAAGTTCCGCATAGGGACGGATCCACTCAAACCGGGATGGGTCAAATCTGCGATCGGACAGATAATTGTCGTGGTTTCCCACGATCAAATATAGTTTACCCTGAAGTCTGTCCAATATTTCACTGGTTTTTTTCCCCCGTTCCATAGACACATCTCCCAGGATCACCACCTCATCCTGTGGCCTTACTTTTTCATTCCATCTGCGGATCATATATTCATGCATGGCATCACAGTCGGCAAATCCCCGGCAGTCCATCTTGGTCAGCAGTGCCTCATGGAAAAAATGCAGATCCGAAATATAATATCGCACGCTCTCACCTCCTGTAACAGACACAAAAATGCTCCAGGGCGACCATTGTCTCTCTGGAGCAGATTCGTTTATCTGTTTTACTGCCTTTATTTGATCTCGTAAATCCATCCTTCCGGTGCTTCCAGATGTCCCATCTGGATACCAGTCAATGTCTCATACAATTTCTTGGTAACAGGTCCCATCTCCTCCATGCCGGCTGGGAAACAGATTTCTTTGCCATGGTCATTGATCTTGCCTACCGGTGAGATAACAGCCGCTGTTCCACACAGACCGCACTCTGCAAAGTCTTTTACCTCTTCGAATGGTACCACTCTCTCCTCTGTCTCAAGACCCAGGATCTCTCTGGCTACATAAACAAGGGATCTTCTTGTGATAGATGGGAGAATACTGTCAGATTTTGGTGTTACAACTTTGCCATCCTTTGTTACAAAGATAAAGTTGGCTCCACCAGTCTCCTCTACATTGGTTCTGGTGGCTGCATCCAGGTACATATTCTCATCAAATCCCTGATTGTGGGCATCTACAATGGCATGAAGGCTCATGGCATAGTTCAGACCAGCTTTGATATGTCCTGTACCATGTGGTGCCGCACGGTCAAAATCACTGACACGGATCGTAATTGGTTTTGCGCCGCCCTTGAAGTATGGTCCTACCGGTGTACAGAAAATACGGAACTCATACTCATCGGATGGTTTAACACCGATTACAGGTCCTTTGGCAAACATATATGGACGTATGTACAAAGTAGCACCGGAGCCATATGGAGGCACATACTCTGCATTTGCCTTTACTACTTTTTCAATGGCCTCTACGAACTTGTCCTCTGGGAATACAGGCATCTCCAGACGACGACAGGAATCTGCCATTCTGGATGCATTCAGATCCGGACGAAACACGACAATTCTTCCATCCTCTGTTGTATATGCTTTCATTCCCTCAAAGCAAGTCTGTGCATACTGCAATACACCGGCGCACTCGCTCATGGTAACAGTAGCGTCTGTAGTGAGTCCGCCTTCATCCCACTTGCCATCCTTGTAAGTAGCTACAAATCGCTGTGCTGTCTCATGATAACCAAAGCCAAGGTTGGACCAGTCTATGTTTTTCTTTTCCATTTCGATTCCTTCTTTCTTGCGTTTCACTTTATGTGTTTTATCTTACAACTTGACAGGGTGGCTGTCAAGATTTCCTCTTTCCTAAACCATTATTTTTTATTATAATATACATAATTGATTGCTATGGGAGGTAATAATGAAAAATATATTATGTTTTGGAGATTCAAATACTTATGGACTGATCCCTTTTGGCGGCCGGCTGGATGAACACACCCGCTGGACCAGGGTGCTGTCCTCCCTGTTGGGAAAAGACTACTGGATCCACGAGGAAGGCCTGAACGGGCGCACCACCGGTTTGGATGACCCGGTATGGCCGGGGCGGAACGCACTGGATTACCTTGATCTGTGTCTGGAGACCCATGAGCCGCTGGATCTTACGATCCTTATGCTTGGGACCAATGATCTGAAAATATGTTTTTCCCCTTCTCCGGAAGCCATCGCCAGCCGCCTCCGGATCCTGGCGGAAAAAATACAGCAGGCATCCCATGCTCTTCTGATCGTAAGTCCTGTACCTCTGGGTGAAAAAATGTCCACCGGCCCCTGTGCCGCCGACTTTCCGCCGGAATCTGTAGCGGTATCCCACCAGTTATCTTCTGCCCTGCGGGAAACGGCCGATGCCTGCGGTGCCTGGTTTTTAGATGCAGGGGACTACGCCGAAGTGTCGGATATTGACAGTGTCCACATCACCCCTGACGGACACCGTTCCCTGGCTCACGCTGTTTATGAGAAATTACGATCCATGAATTTCTGATGCACGGGGAAGCAGTACATACCTATTATCACGCAAGGAGGAATTCTGTGAGAGTTACCGGAATCATATGTGAATTCAATCCATTTCATGATGGCCACAAATATTTAATAGAACAAGCCAAAGAATTAACCGGATCCGACTATACCGTCTGTCTCATGAGCGGCGATTTTGTCCAGCGTGGTGAACCGGCGGCACTGGACAAATACACCCGCACAAAACAGGCATTGGAGGGAGGCGCCGACCTGGTTTTGGAACTGCCGGTGCGCTACGCCCTCTCCAGCGCCGGAGACTTTGCTGCGGGAGGTGTGTGCGCCCTGTCCGCCTTAGGCTTCGTAACAGATCTCTGCTTTGGCAGTGAATGGGGCGAGATTCGTCTTTTTGAAAAAACTGCTCAGGTGCTGCACCAAGATCAGGATGCTCTGGCAGACGCCATCCGTAAAAAGCAGAAAACAGGTGTCTCCTTTGCCGCCGCCAGAGAACAGGTTTTATCCCAACAATATGACCTGTCTCCCTCCCTGTTATCCCAGCCCAATAACACTCTGGGTGTGGAATACTGCCTGGCAATCCTGAACCAGGACTCCCCTTTGCAGCCCCACACCATCAAACGGCAAGGGGCCGGCTATCACGAACAAACTCTGTCTGAGAATTTTCCATCTGCCACCGCTCTCCGGCAGAATATGGCAGCAGAGAATGTCCCTCATCTGACACTGGACGATTTTTCAGATATGATCGGTGCCAGCCTGCTAAAAAGCCGGGATCTGACCCGTTACAAAGACATTTCACCAGATCTTGCCGGTCGCATCCGCAGAGAACTTTCTACCTATCATCAGGCGTCTGATCTTGTGACCCAGTGCCAGACCAGGATCTTTACCGAAAGCCGTGTCCGCCGGTGTCTGCTGCAATGCCTCTTAGACCTGACGCCGGAAATCAATGTTTCTATCCCTTATCTCCGGCTTTTAGGCATGAAAAAAAAAGCCAGCCACTTGTTAAAACAAGTCACTGACTGTCATATCATCACTCGCCTCGCAGCCGATGAAAAACTCCTGACAGAGGATGTGCTGGCTCTTTTACGCCAGGATATCCTGGCTTCTGACCTTTACCGTATGATCTGGAATCGAAAATACGGCAGTATGGAGCGCAATGAATATCAGCACTCACCCCTGCTTCAAGTCTGAAATCCTTTTGGCCCAGAATGGCACTCCATCTTCTGAAATGCCGCAGATGCCAATGGTCTGACAATTTCTCTCTGCATCCCATACCGCTGTTACAAATGCTTCTTCGGTATGTGGACCATATGAAATAGTCAGTTTATGTCCTTCGTACTTCCAGGTTCCCTGGATGGAACAGCACTCATAATAATCTCCATAGCATCCCCGGTCCAGTTTCATCGGAACTCCGGTCTGGATGCCCTGTGGCAGAGTCTTTGTCAGAGTAATCCTCTCATATTTACCAAGAACCTTCTCCAATGGAATATCCTGGACGATCTCTCCTGCATATGGCTCCGGTGCTACTACCGGCCAACCGCTTTCTGACCAATACATCTTACGGATCTGCATCGTTGACGGCTCCAGCCAGTCTCCTATGTACTCTTTCTGGCGAATATGATTTACAAGATACCAGTTTCCATCCTTGTCGTGCAATACAGAGTTGTGTCCCGGCGCCATATAGCCTACGCCATGGCTCCACTGATAACCACAATACGCCATATAACCCACTTCGTTATGTGGATCCTCCGTATCCGTCATTTCTCTTCCGTTGTAATCCACATAAGGACCGGTCACCTTTTTACTGCGGCCCACTCGAATCTGATAATCGGTTTTCAACGATCCATAAGAAACGAACAGATAATAATACTCCGTCTCCTCATTGTAAATAATATAAGGACCTTCCACCGCTCCGCTAAGCCATGCCGGACGACAGCAGATGCAGGTACCAATGCCATCCTCTGCAGCCAGTCCTGTCTGCTCATTCAGTTTCAGAATGTGGATTCCTCCCCAGAATGAACCATATACCATATACATTTCTCCGGTTTTTACATCCCGTATGATATTGGCATCAATTCCGTTTACCGGCATGGACTCATCGGTTTTCAGCACGCAGTCTTTGGGCTCAAAAGGTCCTTCCGGTTTATCTGAAACAGCTGTAAAAATACAGGATTTCTGGGAGCCGAAAGAAGAATTGGAGCAGTACAGACGATATTCATCTCCTACCTTTACCATATCCGGTGCCCAGATGTGCTTTGTACCAACCCATTCCTGGGACTCTGCCGGTGGCTCCGGCACTACTTTGCCCAGATTTTTCCAGTGGATCAGATCCGGAGACTTCATAGCAATGGCATCGGTTCCATAGATATAGTAGTCTCCCGTTACATCATCCTGGTAAATCGCCGGATCATGGGTCAGCCACAGTCCCATTTCATCGGAACAGCGGTCTGGCATATGTTCAAAAATATTTCTCGGTGGCTGTTTTGGCGGCTCTGCCGGGTAAAAAACATCTTTACTCATATTTCACCTCTCTTTTCTGTTTAAAAATGGCTTGACAGACAATCCCTGTCAAGCCACAATGCTTTTCTTATGGAAATTATAAATCTTAGCGGTAGAATACTTCGCCCAGCATCAAGTCACGCTTGAAGTCGCGGATGTTTGTATTCTTGTCAATGTATACAGCTTCAATGCCCATTGCATTTGCCCATTCACCCATCTGATCTGCTGTCAGGTCATATGTGAATGCTGTATGATGTGCACCACCTGCAAGGATCCATGCCTCAGCACCTGTGTAAAGGTCTGGCTGTGGAGTCCAGAAGTTAGTAGCTACAGGAAGTTTTGGCATTGGTTTCTCGTTCTTCTTGCACTCAACATCGTTGATGATAAGACGGAAACGGTTTCCAAGGTCGATCAGAGAACATGCAATTCCGGCACCTTCTTTGGATGTAAATACCAGACGAGCTGGATCTTCACGATCACCCATGGAAAGTGGCTGGCATTTAATGCTGATCGGGCCGTCTGCGATAGATGGACAGATCTCAAGCATATGAGCCTGAAGGATTCCTTCTTTGCCTTTTACCATATTGTATGTGTAATCCTCTAACATGGATGTACCTTTGGCATCTTTCTTGCCTGCTGTCATGATCTTCATAAGACGAACCATAGCAGCTACTTTCCAGTCACCCTCTGCACCGAAACCATATCCTTTTTCTTCCAGTCTCTGGATAGCCAGTCCCGGAAGCTGTTTCAGGGAACCAAGATCACCAAAGTGAGTAACGATTGCCTGATAGTTCTTCTCATTCAAAAATCTCTCAAAACCAAGCTCGATCTGAGCCTGTACAGCTACATGTTTCTTGAACTCTTCCGGGTCTCTTCCCTCAAGAAGAATGTCATATTTGTCATAATACTCATCTACCAAAGCGTTGGTATCAGAAGCGGATACAGAAGCTACACAGTCTGCGATCTCGTTTACAGGGTAAGCATCTACTTCCCATCCAAATTTGATCTGAGCTTCTACTTTATCACCTTCTGTAACAGCAACATTACGCATGTTATCTGCCACACGCATTACACGAATGTGGCTGCTCTCCATAATACCGATAGCAGTACGCATCCAGTCGCCAATCTTCTCCTGAATAACAGGATCAGTCCAGTGACCAACAACAACTTTACGCTCAATTCTCATACGGCTTACAATATGACCATACTCACGGTCACCATGTGCTGCCTGGTTCTCGTTCATGAAGTCCATATCGATGGTGTCGTAAGGAATTTCTTCATTGAACTGTGTATGAAGATGAAGCAGTGGCTTTCTGTACTCCTGCAGACCAAGAATCCAGGATTTAGCTGGGGAGAATGTATGCATCCAGGTAATAACACCGGCACAATTCTCATCTGCATTTGCCTCATTGAAAGTCTTACGGATCAATTCGTTAGTGATCAGGGTTGGTTTCCAAACTACTTCGTAAGGAAGCTTGCCAGATTTGTTCAAAGCGTCCACAATCTGTTTGGAATGCTCTGCTACATGAGCGAGACACTCATCTCCATAAAGATCCTGAGATCCTGTACAAAACCAAAACTTATAGTCTTTTGATAATAACATGTCGTCCTCCTTTTACTGTATGGGAAAACCCCCACACATTCTATAAATGAATTTGCTTTCATTATACAACGCATAGGGGTTTCTTTACAAGATAAAATTTAAAATTTTATATCAAATTGCGAATACTTTTATAGAGTACCGCACCATTTTCTCCCACGGGGATAGAAACCTTTCCATCTTTCACAGTCAAAACCCGGGCTTCCATGGAAAATCCCTGCTGGTCCGTGGTCATCATAGAAGCAATTTTTTCGCCATCCTTCAGTCCCAGACGCCATACATCCACTTGGATCTCTCTTTGGGTTCCTCCCGTCTGTACGGCAATGACTGCCTTTTCTTCTCCCTGGAACCGGCCGTACACGATCAGGCCGTTTTCACCGTGTAGATACAGCATACTTCCTGTCTTAAATACCTGATAGTCTCTGTGGATACGGATCATTTCTTTATGGAATCGGATCAGTTCATTGTCCTCTCTGCCCCATGGATAACTGCGGCGGTTATCCGGATCCGTCCATCCGCACACACCCGCTTCATCACCGTAATACAGGGTAGGTGCTCCGACCCATGTCATCTGCATCACAACCGCCTGTCTCATCACAGCCGTATTTACACCCATATCCGCCGCCCTCGGTACGGCAAATGCAGTCCGTCCTACTTTTTTGTTGGTACGGGTTAAAAATCTCGAATGGTCGTGGTTGGAAAGTTCATTCATGGCCACCTGTGCCGAAGGCATTGTAAAACGGGCACCATAATCGGTCATAGCACCAAAAAAAGCAGAAGCATCACCGATCATGTCCGGTGCTGCCATATCACTGTGTTTTTCCATTCCTGTTAAAAACCAGCTGACAGGTTCCATAAAAGCATCATAATTCATAACTGTATCCCACTGGCTTCCATCCAGCCACGGGGAAGGATCTCCATAATGCTCTGCCAGGATGATCGCCTCCGGATTCGCTTTCTTCACGCTCTCACGGAATTTTCTCCAGAATCCATGGTTATAATCCTCTGAATGTCCCAGATCTGCTGCCACATCCAGACGCCATCCGTCCACATTGTATGGTTCCGATACCCATTTTTTTGCAATGCGCATAACATAAGACGCCAGTTTCTCCGATTCCTCGTAATTTAACTTCGGCAAAGTATCGTTACCCCACCAGGAATCATAGTGTGTATTGTCCGGCCAGCTTCCATCGGGATAAAAATGGAAAAAATCATGATACGGACTGTCTTCCGTCAAAAAAGCCCCTTTTTCATAACTTGCATCCCGGTCATATATTTTTTCCCGGTCCAGCCATTTATTAAAAGAACCACAGTGGTTGAACACACCGTCCAGGATCACTTTCATGCCTCGCTTATGCACCTCTTCTACAAACGATGCAAAAAACGCATTACTGGCCTCTAAGTTTTCTTTGTTTACCACCCGCTGTATATAACGCTCTGCATGGGAATTGTCCAGATCTCCCTCCGGAAGGACCTCTCCTCCATCCTTTGTGATGACACTGTAATGAGGATCCACATAATCATAATCCTGAGTATCATATTTGTGGTTGGATGGGGACACAAAAATAGGGTTCAGATAAAGCACTTCTACCCCCAGATCCTGGAGATAGTCTAATTTTTCCCAGATGCCTTTTAAATCTCCGCCGTAAAACTCACGGACTCCCATAGACGCAGGCATTTTGTTCCAGTCCTTTACCCGGGTCACCGGCTCGCCAATATAAGAATACTCTCTGTCCACTACATCGTTGGAAGAATCCCCATTATAAAAACGATCTACAAAGATCTGGTACATAACTGCGCCTTTTGCCCAGGCCGGAGTATGAAAACCAGGTATGATGCAAAAATCAAAATACGGGTTGATCTCGTCCACCACGCCCTGACGGTTGTAGCAGATCAACTCTCCCCTTTTTTCAATCTGAAAATGATAAGAAATCTGATGACTCTCCAGTGAAAGAGTTACAGCATAGTAGTCAAACTGACTGTTTCTTTCTTTCACATACATATCGTAACATACGCCATCTACAACGGTTGTTACTTTTTCAGCATCGTCCCGCCCCGTGCGGCAAAGGATTTCTACTTGTGAATTTATTTCTGGTTCTGCCGGATTTACAAAATTGCCGGTACCATCACTAAAAATGGCAGCTCTGTTTATTGTTCCGTCTGTCATAGTCTGTTTCCGTCATCCTTTCCCCTGTATATTTTTTTATTTCTCTCAATAAAAGTCAAAAGGACAGCTTCACGATGCTGTCCTTTTGGGAGAAGGTATTTTTGTTACTTATGGGGTGTAGCAAAAACTATATAATGTATTGGGGTTTACGAGTGTTACTATAACATTGTTTGCTACATAAGTGTGAACAAACATCAACTTTTTTTTCATTTTTTTTTGTGTAATTTACCCAATACTTTTCTCCCGTTTGAACTTTTGCACAATTCATTATTCATTTTCTCCGTTTTCCTCGTCATTATGCTCAAACAACGATTTAAACTCATCCTGGCCGATACGCTCTTTTTCAATCAAAAGCTCTGCCAGTTTGTGCAATACATCCATATGATCTTTCAAAATACCTGTTGCTTTTTCGTGACAGGTATCAATGATCTTTTTCACTTCGCGGTCAATTACTTCCGCTGTGCCTTCGCTGAAGTTCTTGGTGTGTCCAATGTCTCTTCCG
>HF998307.1:8052-10742 GCA_000433735.1 Clostridium sp. CAG:167 | reverse complement strand
TCTCTTCCGATAAACACTTCATCATCCGATGTGCTGTAATTGATCATTCCCAGTTCTTCTGAGAAACCGTATTTGGTAACCATGTCTCTGGCTGCTTCGGTAGCCTGGCGGATATCCTGTACTGCGCCGGTGGTAACATCTTCAAAGATCAGTGACTCTGCAATGCGTCCGCCCAGACAGACCGTGATATCCTGCAGCATCTTTCCTTTGGTCAAATGCATTTCATCCCGCTCCGGCAGCGGCATAGTGTAACCTGCTGCCCCCTGTCCGGTCGGAATAATAGACACTGTATACACAGGTCCCACATCCGGAAGCACATGGAACAAGATAGCGTGACCTGCCTCGTGATAGGCCGTGATCTTTTTGTCCTTTTCAGAAATAATACGGCTCTTTTTCTCGGAACCGATTCCCACCTTGATAAAGGATTTGCGGATGTCTTCATCCTTGATATATCCACGGTTATCCCTGGCTGCTGCAATGGCAGATTCGTTCATAAGATTTTCCAGATCCGCTCCGGCGAACCCTGCTGTAGTTCTGGCAACTTCTTCCAGGTTGACATCCTCTGCCAGCGGTTTATTTTTAGCATGTACCTTCAAAATCTCTTCTCTGCCCCGCACATCCGGCAGTCCTACATGGATCCTGCGGTCAAAGCGTCCCGGACGGAGAATAGCCGGATCCAGAATATCTACACGGTTGGTAGCCGCCATTACGATGATTCCTTCATTGACGCCAAAGCCATCCATCTCAACCAGCATCTGGTTCAGTGTCTGCTCACGCTCATCGTGACCGCCGCCCAGTCCGCTGCCTCGTCTTCTGGCTACGGCATCGATTTCATCAATAAATACGATACAAGGAGCATTTTTCTTGGCATCCTCAAACAGATCTCTGACACGGGAAGCACCGACACCTACAAACATTTCCACAAAATCCGAACCGGAAATACTGAAGAACGGAACGCCCGCCTCACCGGCAACGGCTTTTGCCAGCAATGTTTTACCGGTTCCCGGAGGGCCTACCATGATCACACCTTTCGGGATCCTGGCTCCCAGTCTGGTGTACTTCTCAGGATCGGCCAGGAAATCTACAATCTCCTCTAACTGTTCTTTTTCCTCTACCAAACCGGCTACATCCGCAAATGTCTTTGCTTTGTCATCCGGTGTGGTCATCTTGGCACGGCTCTTTCCAAAATTCATCATCTTGGAGTTGCCGCCACCTCCCTGTGACTGTGAATTAAACATGCTGAACAGGAAAAACAGCAGGATAAATCCTACAAAATATGGAAGAACCGTCACATACCACGGCGTCTTCTGCACATCTTTTACTACTACATTGGTAAAATTCACGCTTTCCATATAGGACATCACTTTATTGACATCCGATATATAAAAACTCTTCGTCTGGTTTTCCTTGCTGACCACAACCACACGGCCGGTAGGAACTTCCTGATTCTGCACGATCTGCACCGACGCTACTTTATCCTTCTGCAGGTCCTGCTTAAAACTGTTATAGTTATAACTATCTTTGTTCACGCCTCCAAACAGATCATTACCAAACACTGCCAGCATGACCACCATAGCAATGAGAACGAAAAATCCTAATCCTCTCGCATTTTTCATGGGGAAAATCCTCCTTCTAGTCCAATAATTCTAACTCACCAATATATGGCAGATTGCGGTATTTCTGAGCGTAATCCAATCCAAATCCCACTACAAAATAATCCTCAATCTCAAATCCTAAATAATCAATGGAAACCGGTGTCACACGACGGCTTGGCTTATCCAGCAGGCTGCACAAACGCAGGCTGGCCGGATCCCTTTTCTTCAATATATTACTCAAAAGAGCCAATGTGCGTCCGGAATCCACAATATCTTCTACCACCAGTACATGACGGCCTTCTATACTCATGTTCAGATCCTGATCGATGGAAATCGTTCCGGTGCTGTCCATTCCTTCGTCATAACTGGACACTCTCATAAAATCCATGGTAACCGGCACTGTAATATATTTTGCCAGTTCACAGGTAAAAAATACACTTCCACTGAGAATACATACAAGATGAACTTTTTTACCAACATAATCCTCATTGATCTGCTGTGCGATCTCCTTGATTTTTGCAATCAGTTCTTCCTCACTGATTCTTACCTGAATTTCCTCTTTCACTATGATTCCTCCATTCCAAAGTATTCACAAACCGCTATTGATACCACCAGAACATGGCTGGTTTTTTCTGTCACTTTGTAATACTCGCTTATCCGCCCCGGGATTGCCCACAAAACATGGGATCCATCCGCCAATACCCACTGGCTGCTCCGCTGCTGCCGTGGAATGTGCTCATCTATATAGTACCGGGACAACTTCTTCTTATGTCCGTTCTGATCCATGCAAAAATAGTCGCCCTCCAAAGGGTTTCGTAAGAACAGACCATTTACAATCATATCATAATCAAACCATTTCGTATAGTCCTTTTGCGGAATTTTCTCCGGCAGTTCCAAACGATTTTTCAAGGTAAAAGAAACCTCATATATCACATCTTTTATCCCTATCTTATGTACATCCCCCGGCCGGCATGTCATTTGTGCCGCCGTCTCCTGTTTTTGTTTTCTCTGGTAAAAATAAATCCGGTCATATCCCTTTTCCACATCCGTCTCCCCCGGCAGCTGGATCCGCCTGCCACTCCCTGCCCGGCCGAG
>HF998307.1:292-8042 GCA_000433735.1 Clostridium sp. CAG:167 | reverse complement strand
CTGCCCGGCAGAGAGAATGGATCTTTTCATAATGGACGGCCGATATATCCTTTGCCCCGGTTACCATTTTTTCCAGCACCTGGCGCAAAACTTCATCCCGTACCACCTCTTCTTCCTGCAAAAAACCGTCGGTATCCAGACTGTATCCGTTGTCTTCCTTCCTTACCAGTCTGCCGGCCGCTTCTCTTCCCTGCTTTTCTATATAGAGACACCACTTTTCCTGCCTCTCTGCCATGGCCGCAATATGAGCTGCTGCCTGGGCGTTAATGTTTTTCGTTACCAGAGGCAGTATCTGCCGGCGCAGTATATTCCGGCTGTATTTAAGACTGCTGTTGGTAGAATCCTCACAGTAAGACAGTTGCTTTTCAGCCAGATACGCTTCAATTTCCTGCCGGCTGACAAATAGAAGAGGTCTGATAAAAGGTCCTCTTTTTACCGGCATCCCCCGGAGACCTCTGGGACCGCTGCCCCGGAACAGATGAAACAATACCGTCTCCGCCTGGTCATCTCTGTGATGAGCCAGTGCGATCTTATCCGCCCCTACTTTTTTTGCATACTCTTCCATAGCCTCATACCGCAGGCGTCTTCCGGCCTCTTCCTCCGTCATCCCCAGTTCTTTTGCCGCCGCCGGCACATCTTTTTTTACAAGACAAAAAGGCAGGTTTTTCTTTCCTGCCAGTTCCCTTACAAAGGCTGCATCCCGGTCTGCTTCCGCTCCCCTGATCCCATGATGCACATGGATCACATACAGCGTCAGTCCCAGTTTTTCTTTTAATTCGTCTAACAGCGCCAGAAGGCACACGGAATCTGCCCCGCCGGACACACCTGCCACCACAGTATCCCCCGGCATCAGCAGCTTCTTTTGTTCATTATATGTTAAAAAATCCTGTAACACGGCTTCCTCCCGGATTCTTTGTTGTATTTATCTTTTATCTTAACGATTTTTGCCTCGTTCGTCAATTTTTATTCCAAAAACCAAGAACCAGCACCGTCATATCGTCTGCCGCCTCCTGACTGGCTCCAGCCAGTGCATGGATCAGGATCTGGTTGGCAAACTCCTGGGCGTTGGGACCTGCCACCTCTCTTATCATTTCTGTCATGTCTTTTTCATAGCCATCCGGCACGCCGTCCGACACAAGGATCACCATATCTCCCGGTTTCAACTGCCTCTTTACTACATCGCATCCGGTATCCACCGAAACGCCTACCGGCAGCGACTGAGCTTCGATCACTTCCACCTGGCCGTCCCGGTACAGATAGGCCGCAGCCGCACCGCTTTTGATAAACTGGCACCATCCCGTGTACAGATCCACCGACACCATATCCAGCGTCGTAAAGGATTCCCCTTCGTATTCTGCCACCAACAGCGTATTCAGAAGCCGCCAGGCTGTCTGCTTTTCAAATCCCGCCTCCAGCAGATGTTCCAGCGTTTCAATCAGACTGCCACTGTCTCTCTCAGCCTCGCCGCCGTATCCCATACCATCCGCCAGCACCATTAAAAGTTCACCGCTTTCCAGTTCCAGGAAGGAATAATTATCTCCTGACACCTGCTGATCCCATCTGGATACCCTGGCCACCGCAGTCAGCCCCTTATAACATGTATCCTGGCGGAAATACATGGTCTGGGATTCTCTGGATAAAACATTTCTTGTTTCTCTGGCCGGTGTCACCTTCGCCCCCAGTTCTTCCGACAAAACCGCCGCCACATCCGTTTTGGTCAGGCACTGGTTTTTCCCGCAATGTCCGGTAAACGCCACTTCTATTTTATTATTTTTTTTCACGCCCCATACTTTTTCAATATGGATCCCATATAATTCAAGTCTCTTTTTGAGCTGATTCAAAACCCCCCTCTGCAAAGGTTGTCCATCTCCCAGTCTTGTGGTAAAACCACTGAGTGCCTGGGCCACCTCCAGCATTTGCCTGGCCATGATCTCCCGGTTTCTGGCCAGTTGGTTCTGCCACCCGATCCTCTGTCTGGCATGGGCCATCTCTTGTCTGGCCAGTTCCTTGTACTCTTCCAGTCTCATACAACGGCTGGCAAAATCCTGGTTTTCCTGCCACACAGACACCTCCCCCTGCTGCTCCATCTGCCACAGAATATCTGCCATTCCCTGCCTGGTTTCATCACCGTGGTGCTCCCAGCAGTGGCGGCAGTTCAGGCATCCCTGGCACAGCCTTTCCGATATATCCTCTAAAATATCTTCCATCACCTCTCCCGGCACACTCTCCTGCTGCCGTACCCGGCCTGTAAAACTTTTAGCCAGCCGGCGGAAGGCGTCGGAAAAATCATTCAGTTTCTGATTGGCCAGTTCCTTTACTTCATCTCCTACATAAGCACTGTCATCCAATGTAAAAATCTCCGCTTTTCTTGGCTGTACCCCCGGTATCCCAAGGAAGATCAAGGTACCCGACACCAAAGAGCGCAGTTCCACTACTCCCGGAAACAGATTGCCCGCCCCATAGATTAAGAGGCACCCTGTCGTCAGATACAACAGACTACTGATTATTTTTCCACCTTTTCGCACAGCGCCGCTTATCACCCCCAGACCACTGTACAAACCTACCAGCACCGGATTGCCGCCCTGGGCCACTGCTAGCACACCGGCAGCCACTCCCGTCATAGCCGCCGGTGCTGCTCCATAACTGACTCCCGCAAACAGGATCAGAAAATATCCGGCACACCGTGTCAGGGAAAAAAGATCATTTACCGCCTGGGGCACACCATACAGCCCCAGAAATACAATGGCCAAAAGGCTGATCCATTCCTCGTTCCCCGGCACATCTTTCCACTTTTTCTCCAGGATAAAACGAATCCCCGGCCGAAACACCCGGCCCAGACCGTACACAGCCACACCCTCTCCCAGCGACACGAAAAGGCATTCCCATGTGTTACGAAACAACAGACTTCCCACCAATCCGGATATCAGACTTACTACACCGCACAACACAGCTGTCAGCCAGAGGGGCAGTTCTCCTTTATCCATTTCTTTATAAAAACGCCCCGCCACCATAATAGCCATGATGCAGAATATGTACCGCAGTAAATGGTTGCCGGAAGTTGCACTGAACATACCGGTTAAAACCATACTGCCCATCCAGCCATATTTTTTTCGTTCCCGGCACGCCACACTCATCATGGCCACCCCAAATGGATTCACAGTCCCAACAAAGGCTCGTCCCATCATAAAACAGATGCCCATCAGCACCCACACACCTTTATCCCATCGTTTGCTGACCTGCTGCATTTTAGAATCCCTCCTCTTGTATTCATTAGAGGTATAGTATAGCCAACCCATTCAGCATATTTTGTCAAAACAGGAACCAAATGCAAAAAAAATCCCGGATGGTTAGTCCGGAATTTTTTCGAAAGAAATAAAGATGAAAAAATAAAATATAACAAAAATTTGGAATTAACAACTTAATTGCCGCTCTCACCGTCGGCCGCTTTAAAAATTATCTCGTTGCCATACACAAGGCCAAACTTCTCCCTGGCTGTGTCCTCTATATACTGATCTGTCTTCATATATTCTGACTTTTCTTTAATTTCCTTTTTTTCTTTTTGCAGTTCTTTTTTCTGCGCCTTCAACTCTGTCTGCTGTGCCTGCAGCTTTTTGCAGTCTGCACGCAGATTCACGCCGTGAATTACCAGCGTACCAACAAAAAGGCCAGCAACCATCATAACAAGATATAAACTTGTTCTACGCTTTTTCCTTTTTTTCACGGTTGAATCATCCCTCCAATTGCTATCCCTGTAGTGCAACTATCATTCTATAATTGTAGTGTTTTAATTATAGGGGTTTTTGCACAATAATTCAAGGCTTTTTTGCCTTTTTTTTGCCTTTTTTTCCGATTTTTCCGCGAATCCAAACATATGGTCGCAAAACCATCCCACAAAGACCATTCCATAGCCGTAGAACAATCCTCTCCACCACATCACCTGCCGTCTTCTTGTATAGGATCATGCCCCCGCCAAACAAAACAAGAAAAAAACTGCGGAGGATTCCCTGATTCATGCGGAATATCACATCAAACACAAACACACCGGCCGCCAGCCAGAAACACCAGTCCCGGATAAAACAAGCGGTCCTCGTCCTTTTTCTCCCCCACCCATGGATCACATCATAGAAAAAACGCACCAGGATCCCCGCACAAAAACCGGCTATCCCATACCACAACTGGCCAAGGACTTTTTCCATCAGCGAAAGATCCTTCCAATCCGGCCGCCGGATGTGCTTTTGATCTTGGGCTCTTTATAGGCCAGCTCTCTGACTTTCCCCTGGATCTCTACTTCGCCTCGTTCCAGAACCAGCTTTTTTACGTGAAGATCCTCTCCTTCCAGCCGGAGCTGTCCCTCTACTGTGTCCAGTACCACCTCCTGGGTGTCAAAGGAAATAACCTCCGTAACCCCTGTCAATTCTATCTTTTTACGGTTCAGCATCTGAAGACGCTGCTCCTGATTGGATATCGTCTGCTCCACAGCTATCCTCCCTTTGTTCACATACTATTATATAGTATGCCGGAGCCGGCTCTGTTAGAACTTACAGATCTTTATACATTTCTCTTGCTTCTTCTTTTTTACATGTTTCATCGGTACGAAGTACTTCTACTTTTGTATTCCGGTTGCCAAACTGTATCTCAATGACATCCCCCGGTTTTACCTGCACCGACGCCTTCGCCACCTTGCCATTAACCTGAATCCTTCCGGCATCACAAGCCTCATTGGCCACGGTGCGGCGTTTTATCAATCTTGAAACCTTTAAATATTTATCTAATCTCATAACAGACTCTCTCCTTTTTGTTTTCTGTGCCTCGGTAATCACTTGCCAATCCCGGGCAACAAAAAACACTCCCTTGCACGGCAAGAGAGTGCTATCACAACCATTGTGTCTATAAACAGAACAAATTATGCGTTCAAAGTATCCTTCAAGCCTTTACCAGCTTTGAACTTAGGAGCTTTGGATGCAGCAATCTTCATAGGCTGTTTTGTAAGTGGGTTGATTCCCTCTCTAGCTGCTCTCTGAGCTACTTCAAATGTACCAAATCCAACTAACTGAACTTTTCCATCTGCTTTCAATTCATCTGTTACTGTGTCGATGAATGCTTTCAATGCGCTCTCAGCATCTTTTTTTGACAACCCTGTTTTTTCAGCCATAGCTGCTACTAATTCTGTCTTATTCATGGATTATATCCTCCTCGAAAATTTTTGTTCTAGATTTATAAATATCCTACTTCATATATATAACCTTTTTTCGGTGCTTTGTCAAGGAAAATATGATAAACTCGGGCTTCTTCACCCTTCTGTCTGCCTTGCCAGAAACCTGGCTCCGCAATGTGCCATCTTCTCTTCTGTTTCCGTAAAATACATTCCTTCTTTTTTGCCAAATAAAAACAATGCTCCGATGGCATCCCCTTCTGATACGATGGGACAGATCACCTGGGCGGTGACATCGTCCTCCTTTTCAAACAACCGGCAAAATCTGGCATCCTCAGCCGTTGCCATCACCACCTGCCGCTGTTCTATGCACTGCTGCAGATCCTCGTGGATCCGCTGGTACAGACAGTTCCCGCTCTGTGGGCCTGCCGCTGCAATGACCTGATATCTGTCACAGACACAGGCCGTGGCTCTGGTCAGTTCCGCCAGTGCCTCTACATATTCTCCCGCCAGCGGCTCAATTCCCTGGGCGGGAGAATTTTTAGTCAGTATGATTTCTCCATCTGAACTTACCAGGATCTCCATGGACTCACCTTCGCGAATGCGGAGTGACCGTCTTATCTCTTTGGGGATGACGATCCGGCCAAGTCCATCGATCCTGCGTACAATTCCTGTCGCTTTCATATGATCCTCCTAGTTTTCCTATATATTTTTCATTCATGTGTGGTAAAGGTAGTATGTGGAAAACAGAGAAAAATATTCATAATGTTATACAACCTTTCAGGTGCCGATATTTCCCTCAATTCCGCCATTTGTCAATGCTATTCCGTGATTTTCGCAGTTTCTATTTCTTCACTTTCGCAAAAAGGCCTTTTACATATGCGCCGTCTTCACGCCTGTATGTAAAAAGCCTTTTGTCATTATACTCTATTCATATGTAAATTCTGTCACGCTGCAGTTTTCTACACCATATGAAGCATATTCTTCATTGGTCATCTCCCGGAAATAGGAGCAGACCACACGGGAAATACCGTTATGTGCCACCAAAATATAATCCTGTCCGGTTTCTTTCAGTTCATCCAGCAGATTATAAATCCTCTGTGCCAGCTGAAACATAGATTCTCCTGTCTCGTACCGGCTGAGAAACTCTTTCTTTGCCTGACAGAATGGTTCACTGATTCTGGGAGAAGTTCCCTCCCAGATACCGAAGTTCTGTTCCGTCAGCCGCGGCTCTACTTTCAGGGGAATCCCCGTCACCTGGGAAATATGTGCTGCGGTGTCTTTTGCCCGTAAAAGCGGAGAGCAGAGGATCTCCGCCGCTGTGATCCCCTTTTCCACGATCCGTCTCCCGGTCTCTTCTGCCTGGGCGTGGCCCCGCTCTGTCAGCGGGATATCTGTCTGACCGCAGATCTTGTCTTCCACATTCCACTGACTTTCACCGTGGCGCACAAAATAGATCTTACTCATATGAACTCCTTATTAGTAATTATCTCCATGAATCTCAAAATAACTCTGTGGATGTGCGCATACCGGACATACTTCCGGTGCCTTGGTTCCTACTACAATGTGCCCACAGTTGCGGCACTCCCAGACCTTTACTTCACTTTTTTCAAAAACCTGGGCTGCTTCGATGTTTTTAAGCAGAGCACGATATCTCTCTTCATGATGTTTCTCGATCTCGCCTACTGCACGGAATTTTGCTGCCAGCTGTGGGAACCCTTCCTCCTCAGCTGTCTTTGCAAAATCTTCGTACATATCAGTCCACTCAAAATTTTCACCTTCTGCGGCTGCCTCCAGATTGGCTTTGGTATCACCAATGCCGGAAAGTTCTTTAAACCACATTTTGGCATGCTCTTTTTCATTATCCGCTGTCTTTAAAAACAGAGATGCCATCTGCTCATATCCTTCTTTTTTCGCTACAGACGCAAAATATGTGTACTTATTTCTTGCCTGGGACTCGCCGGCAAACGCCTCCTGAAGATTCTTCTCTGTCTGTGTTCCTGCATATTTATTTTCTGCCATATAAATCATTCCTCCAATCCTTTTCCTCTTTGTAGAGACATTTTCTCATTTTCTGTTTATTATACCACTTTCTCTGGATATAATCCACTTGCCATAATCTTATTTATCACGATTATTATATGATTTTCATGACATTTTTTCAATGAATTTTTAACTTTCTTTTTCCAGCAGTTTTTTGTAAGTCGCATCCATGCCAAGAGCTCCCAAAGGTGCCGTGATCACAATAGCCAGCACCGCCACCGACAAGACGATCTGTCCGCATGAAAGCCCTGCTGCCAGCGGAACCGAACCGATCGCAGCCTGCACCGTGGCTTTCGGAAGATATGCAATGACGCAAAACAGTTTTTCCTTTCCGCCAAGGGATGTTTTTGCCACACAAAGAAGGACTCCGCAGGCACGAAAAACCAGAGCCAGAAGGATCATGGCCAAGGCCGCCGCACCGGCCTGCAGTGTATAACGGATGTCCACCGCCGCTCCCACCAGCACAAACAAGATCACTTCCGCCGCGATCCACAGTTTACCAAATTTTTCAGACAACCGCTTAGACACAAAGGCGGTGCTTTTCATCTTCAGCAC
>HF998307.1:0-276 GCA_000433735.1 Clostridium sp. CAG:167 | reverse complement strand
ACAAGCCATAATGACCACTGCCAGAAGGCCGGACACCGCCAGTTTTCCCTCCAGCCAGCTCTCAATGGATACAAGCAGAAAGGACATTCCCAACACCACCACTACTTTTGTGCTGTTGCGCACACAATGTTTGTGGGCATAGGATGTTTCAAAAAACAGATATAAACCGTACCCTACCACAGCCCCCAGGGCGACCCCCAGCAGGATTGACACCGGAATGTTCACAAAAGATACGATATCTGCACTTCCTCCCTGAGCCATTCCCAAAAATGTGGT
>HF998306.1:19832-28369 GCA_000433735.1 Clostridium sp. CAG:167 | reverse complement strand
GATTATGAGGGATGGAGGGGAAAATGTCAAGGAAAAAAGCCCCCCTCTTGGTACAAAATTACATACCTAAAGGGGAATAGCAGAATGCCATTATTTTTTATCCTTAAAATAATGCTCACACAAGTTGTACAACTTCACTCCTGACTGTTCTTTTGTTTCGTACTTCTTTGCACCGATTACAATAAATCGTTGCGAAACAAAGGATAAATCATATTCATTTTTACCATCTGATAAATTAATACCATAGTCCCAGCCGCTGCTTTCCATTTTCTGGCCTCTTTTGAGTTTTACCTCATTTAGCGCTTTCGCAAAGTCAGGAAAAATCGAACTAGGAACATCTACCATGTCACCATTTGAGCCATTTGTTACATAAATATTCTTTATTTCATCGGCCGATACATTTAATATGTCTGTTTCTTTATAGGAAATAGAATATAAAACTACAAGCAAAAGTATGACTGCCACACTTATTATTACAATTGTTCTACCTCCTTTTTTGGCTTTCATATTTTTCCGCTCCTGTTCTTACCACATATTTATTGATACATAATTCCAATATCCCTTACATCCACCCCAAACATATCGTCCAGGTCTTTTATCCCAGCCATCTGCAATCCGAATATATATTTGATCCTTATTCCTAAAAAAACTTTTATAAGTATATTTTTCATACCCCATCTTTATGTTCGAATCCTTTGTGCCTACTGTCTTGGAAGTTTTCATATAATTGGATAATTTAGAAAACGTATTTTGCCAACTTTTCGAATACAATTTCTTATATTTTTATAATTTCTCTTTAAGAGATAGTAGTAAACACAAAAAGGATCTCCCCCACACAGCCGGCAACATACCGGATTTATGGTAAGAGACCCTTAATTGATATTTTTATTCTTTATGCCAGACTGCTGCCTGTCAGCAGTTCGTATCCCTGCAGGTATTTGGCAATGGTCTTATCTGCGATGTCCTGTGGCAATGTCCAGTCATTTCCCGGATTTGCTTTCAGCCAGTCTCTTGCAAACTGTTTGTCAAAGGATGGCTGGCCATGTCCTGCTTCGTAGCCATCTGCCGGCCAGAAACGGGAACTGTCTGGTGTCAGCATTTCATCACCGATAACGATGTTTCCATTCTCATCCAGACCAAACTCAAACTTGGTGTCTGCAATGATAATACCTTTTTCCAATGCATAATCTGCACATTTTTTGTACAAGGCAATGGTGTAGTCGCGAAGTTTCTCAGCGTACTCCTGTCCCTTGCCAGGGAAATATTTTTCAAGGTGGGCAACGCTCTGCTCATAGGAAATATTCTCGTCATGGTCACCGATCTCTGCCTTAGTAGATGGGGTGTAGATCGGTTCAGGCAGTTTGTCGGATTCTTTCAGTCCTTCCGGCAGCTTGATTCCACATACGGTACCATCTTTTTTGTAACTTTCCCAGCCGCTTCCTGTAATATATCCACGAACGATACACTCGATCGGAAGCATCTCCAGTTTTTTGCACATCATACTGTTTCCATCAAACTTTGGCTGCTGGAAAAATTCCGGCATATCTTTCACATCTACGGAAATCATGTGGTTTGGCAAAATATCCTCGGTCATATCGAACCAGAACTTGGACATCTGTGTCAGAACCGTTCCTTTCTTGGTGATCTCATTGTGTAAAATTACATCAAAGCAGCTAATACGATCGGTCGCAACCATGATCAGGCTGTCTCCATTGTCATAAATCTCTCGTACTTTTCCCTCTTTAATCGGTTTTAATTCCTGCATGTCGCCCTCCTTATATAATCCTGTATTTTTTACATTAACACTCTATCACTTTTTGTTTCATTCTGCAACTGTTTTACACTTCTGTGAAAACCTCTGCTTCCTGCTTCAGTTCAATGGCAATATTCTGGTTATTATCCATCTGCTCATTGATGCTGTGCATATCGGATACCAGTGCCTGGGTTTCTGTTGCCGTGGAAGAAATTCCTGTTACACTATCCTCAATGGCTTTGGCAATCATTTCTACCGAATCGGAGATGGATGTCATGCTGGCTTCCAGATCCTCGGTCTTACTCTTAAACTCATGCATGGTATTTTCTACATGGTCTGCCTTTTCGTGGTAACTTACACCAGACTCTACAAACTTCTCAAATTCCGGCATGATCTGTTCCTGCATATAAGCCAGAAGTCCATTGGCCTGATCTGCCAGATTCTGTACTGCTGTTGTTACCACCGTATTGACTTTCTGAATATCTCCGGCTGTCTGGCTGCTCTGATCAGCAAGCCGGCTGATCTCCTGTGCCACTACAGAGAATCCCCTACCTGCCGCCCCGGCTCTGGCTGCCTCAATAGAAGCGTTCAACGCCAAAAGGTTGGTCTGGCTGGCAATCTCCAGAATATCACCGGTAAGATGGTTGATCTGTGCCACGCTCTTGCTTTCTTCAATGGCACTCTGCAAAACAACCAGCATATCCTGTACTTTCTGGTCAATAGTATTCATACTCTGTCTCGCTGCCTGCTCCATGGCAATGGCATGATTTTTCATTTCCATGGAATAATCATTCATTTCATCGGCACGGCGGGCGATATCCCCTACATCTTTTGATACGCCCTGGGTGCTCTCCTGAATCACATTGGCATTGCCGGACATTTCTTCCATGGTGGCATTTAACTCTTCCGTCAAGGCGGACATACCGGATACACTGTTGGTAGAATCCTTAACACTGCCAAGAACCTGCGTAACCACCTGATCCATACGAAGTGTGTTGTCTTTCAAAATACGGAAAATGGTCTGCAGTTTGCCAAGGAACACATTGATTCCCTTGCCCAAATCTCCGATTTCATCGTTATTGGTAATGGTGATCCTCTGGGTCAGGTCACCCTGTCTCTGATCGATCTGACCGATCATACGGTCTAATTGTTTTTTGCTCCGGTTGATCGGTGCTACCACACGGCGCATAACGATCCAAAGTGCCAGGATCACGGACAAAATACTGATCACCGCCGACACGATACTGGTGATCAATGCCTGTCTGTATGTACTTTCCAGACTGGTACGAGCCTGAGCACACTGCTCGGATACAGTTCTTGTGACAATCAGAGTATTCTGCAGAATATTTTTTGAACTGCTCAAAACATCTCCGTTTGCCAGTGTAAAAGCAGAACTTTTTGATCCGCCGGCACTGATGGCGACCATCTTGGCAATACTGTCTTCCATATCCAACGTGTTACGCTTCAATTTGCCGTATCCCACTTTATTGGCATCGGTCAGATATGGCTCAAATTCTTCGAACTCTTTGTCCAGATTTGCCTCTTCCTCCCGGATGCTGTCCAATACCTCGATCATGGAATTATAATCCTGGGAAATAATATGTGTCAGCGCAAGACGCTGAATTTCCTTCACAGAAGTCTCAATTCCATTTAACTTTTCCAGACTTACCATGTACCGTTCTGAGATCACAGTGGCCTCTTTATTTACATTGCGTACACTGATCAGTCCCATGATCGTAGAAATAATCGCTACTGCTCCCAGCAAAGTTACAGGAAAAAGCAGAGCCACTTTCACCGAAATACGGCGCTTCTTAAATGGATTCTTGAATGTAAAAGGAAGGGAAATTCTACCTTTTTTCATTCTCTGCTTCTTTGGTCTTTTTATCTTTTTAACTGATTTATCTTTTTTTACCTTAGGTGCCTTTACTTCCTTTTCCTTTTTTACTTTCGGCACTTTAGGTGCTTTTTCTTTCTTTTTCTTTGGCAGCTTAGGAACTTTTATTTTCTTCTCTTTCATTTCTCTGGCTCCTCTCTTACTTGGCACTTGTAGTAATTCCCTTTACAAGGTCGTCTAACAAATTCTGGTAATCTTTTTCTCCCCCTGCCATCTTAGTTCCAAAGGAAGCACATGCCTCCTCGTATCCGGTCCCAACCCGTCTGAGACTGCCCATACTCTTTTGCTGGCTGACTGCCTCAATCACTGGATCCTTCTTTGCCTCTTCGCTGTTCATAACATTTGTGTTGACCGGCAGCTGGTTAAGTTCTTGATACCGGGTTTTCTGCGCCTCTTCCCCTGCCAGGTACTCTGCCAGTTTCAGGGCCCATTCTTTATTTTCGCTGTAATAATTGGCTGCTACAGCCCGGTAACCAAGGAAGGACGACATAGCCATCTTTTTGCCACCGCATGAGTAGGTCGGAAGTTTCGCTGCTGCAAAATCGTCTCCCCACTCTTTCTTAACGGCCTCTGCCGTTTCTACAGATGCAATTCCCGCCGCAATCTTTCCACTTTTGGCGGCCGCCACCATATCTGCCTCTTTCATATTGGCAAATCCTTTATTACCGGCAATGCTTCCCATGGCACCTGCCACTGTCACACCTTTTATTTCGTGATCGATGCTGTTCCAGTTACATGCATTGGTAGTTCCATCATCATTTAACGACAGGTTCAAGCCGGTCTTTCCAAAGAAACTGTAAACGCTCTGTCCCTGAGACCAGTCCATCGCCAGTTTTTTACCCTTAGCAGCTGCCGCCTTCAGGGTACCCTCCAGCGTCTTAACCTGTCCGTCACCGATCTGCTTTTTATTGTAAAATAATACATAACTCTTTTCCTGTCCGGAAGGGTATGCATATAATTTTCCTTTATTTGTAAAGGCTTTCACGGCATCACTGTCGGCTGACGCCTGAACTTTAGCTGACTCCTGAATCTGTGTCAGGGCCCCACCTGCTGCCAATACCATCAGATCACTGTCCTGAATAGTAAAAACATCTGCCGCTGCCATTACATCCTTGATCACATTGGTCCGCAGTGAATCCTGTTCTTTTGGCTCGACGGAAATATTCAGTTTTACCGTTCCACTGTTATCTTTCTGAAACTGATCTGCCAGCTGGGTGGTAAGATCGTATTCCTCCTTATCCGCCCATACCCGAAGCTTTACTACCTTAGCGGCAGATGTCTGGCTGGCTCCCCCTTCTTCTGCCGGGTCTGCATTCGCTCCACACCCGGTCAGTGCCATTACCAACGCAGCACATAACCAAACGCTCATCCATCTTTTAGCCTTCATAACGGTTCCTCCTCATACAATCAATTATGACAGATTATATCATAAGAAACAAAAAAAGGAAACCACAAATCCGTAAATAGACTTGCAGTTTCCCATCTTTAGAACAGATTTTTGAAAAAATCTATGATCTTTCCAAAAAAAGCCTTAATCTTATCCATAATGCCATTGGCATCATCAAAATCTTTCAGTTTATTGTAAATGTCTTTTGCCTGATTTTTCAAACTGTCAGTATCCAGATCCAGACCGCTGATCTTTTTCATCAACGCCGTCATACTCTGTTTCTGGGAATCTGTCAGGGTAATTCCTACCTCCTGAGCCGTTTCATCTACAGCTTTCAGTATATCTTCCTCAGAACTAAGGTCTCCGGACACTACTTTTTCTTTCAAAGATGCCACAAACTCTGCCGCTTTGTCTGCTCCCACATCTTTGGCCAGGTTGCTTGTCTCAACCAGTTCGTTGTTGGCCGCATCAGCGCTGTCGCTGTCAACGGCTTCTCCTGTCATGGTCTCGTACGCCTTCATGGCTCCTACCAGAGCTGCTGTTCCTGAAATCTTAAAGGGTGCTGCCACTGTTACTGTAGCATCATTGATTCCTGCGGTCACTAATGCGTTGGTGTACATTTCCTCTGTTACAAAAGAGATATTATGAGTGGTCACTGTCACACCGCTTCCGGCATCGGCTTCTTCGATTTTTACGGAAGATAATGCTTTCGTACCGATCACACTTTTATCCAGATAAGAATCCAGATTTTTGTGTTCGTCCTGGTTGGTCACAGTGATCGTCTCATAGTCTGCCAGTTCTTCCTTCGTGACGCCTAACAATTCCATCACTTTATTTTTCTGGCTGCTTGTCAGGTCTGCTCCAAATGCAATGTATGGTTTTACTTCTACGGAATCGGCTCTGGCTGTTATAGTGCCGGTACCAATCATCCCCAGACACAAGGCCAGCACCGACATCAGGGCTGCTAATTTTTTCAAATCATCACCTCTGCCTTTCTATTATCTATTAGATGGCGCGGATTCTTTCCAATGCTTTCCTTGTATTCTCTGCAGAACCAAAAGCTGTCAGGCGGAAATATCCTTCACCGCTTGGTCCAAATCCTGAACCAGGTGTTCCTACTACATTTGCTTTTTCCAAAAGCATATCAAAGAAATCCCAGGATTTCATTTTGTCCGGTGTCTGTAACCAGATGTAAGGAGCGTTGACTCCACCAAACACAGTATAACCCATATCTGTCAAACCTTTGCGGATGGTCTTTGCATTGTTCATGTAGTATGCAATCTGCTCTTTGGTCTGTGCTTTTCCCGCCTCACTGTAAACAGCCTCACCGGCGCGCTGGATAATGTACGGTGCACCGTTAAACTTGGTTCCGTGACGGCGTGCCCACAGACTGTTGAGGGAAGTCTCGCCGCTCTTCAGATCTTTTGGCACGATGGTAAATCCAAGACGAGTTCCGGTAAATCCGGCATTTTTGGAAAAACTGCGCATCTCGATGGCACATGTTTTTGCTCCATCACACTCATAAATGCTGTGAGGCACATCGCTCTCGGAAATATATGCTTCATAGGCAGCATCATAAATGATCACTGCTTTTTTCTCGTTGGCATAATCAACCCATTTCTGAAGTTCCTCTTTGGTCAGAGTCGTTCCGGTCGGGTTGTTTGGACAACAGATATAGATAATATCCGGTGTCTGCTCCGGGATCTCCGGTACAAAGTTATTCTCTGCGGTACAAGGCATGTAGATCACCTTAGACCAGCACTCCTTGTCTTTCAGGTACTCACCTGTTTTGCCGGCCATGGCATTACTGTCTACATAAACCGGATAAACAGGGTCTGTGACAGCGATGATGTTATCCTGTGCAAAAATATCTACAATGTTACCGGAATCACTTTTTGCTCCGTCGCTGACAAACACTTCATCCAGTGCGATGTCTACGCCACGGCTCTTGTAATCGTTGTCAATAATGGCTCTGCGCAAAAACTCATATCCAAGATCAGGCGCATAACCATGGAATGTCTCAGCCTTACTCATTTCATCTACCGCACTGTGCAACGCATCGATCACTGCCGGTGCCAGTGGCTGAGTCACATCACCGATACCCAGACTGATCACTTCTTTGTCCGGATTTGCTTCCTTATATGCGGCTACTTTCTTTCCGATAGTTGAAAAAAGATAGCTGCCTGGTAACTTTAAATAATTGTCATTAATCTTAAACATTCTAAAAAACCTCCTGTGTGAAATCTAATCCGACTTACATTCTACATGAAAATCAATTTCAATGCAAGGATACAGTTTATCAGTTTCCGTAATGCGGCAGAAAAGTCTGCGTTCCGTGGGTCTCCGTTTCACTTCGGTCCGCGCAGAGCAGAGGTTCGCTGAACCTCTTGCGCCGCTTCCGCTGGTTAAGTGCGTACGGAATGAGCGAAAGCGCCCACAAGATGTAAATTTCCCCCAATAATTCTTTTCAAGAAACCATAACAAAAAATCCGCAGTTCTCCCTCCCTGCTTCTCTGCAGGTCGATCACTACGGATTTTCTTCCCCGTTTCAGTCCTGTCTTACAGGTTTACTGCTCCGGTGGAACCATTCTTAAGGCCTTCATTGATTACATAATATGCCTTGCCATCTTCCGGCTTGATATAAAGTTTTGCTCTCTTGATCGCAGATGCTTTCTTGCCCTCTGCTTCCCAGGCAGCTACGACTTTACTCATAATCGCCTCTTCTGAGAACTCTTTGCCGCCAAACTGTACAAAAACATCCGCTTTCACTTCTGTTCCTTTTTTGGCTGCCGGTTTTCTGGTAGTCTTTGCAACAGTTGTCTTCTTTGCTGCCTTTGTCTTTGTCTCAACAGCCTTTGCGGCTGGTTTGCTTTCTGTCTTTACCGGAGTTGTCTTGGTCGCTGTTTTCTTTACTTCTGCTTCTGCAGTTTTTACAGTCGTCTTCGTGTTGGTTGTAGCCATTACAAATCCTCCCTCAAATCTCTTTTTGTCTTTTCCTTTTCGATTATACATCTTTTATATTTTATTTACAATCACAATTTTACCAAAAAATCATTTTCTCTCCAAAAAAACTCTGGCACTTTTTACAAATTCTCTTTACATTTACTCATAAATCTCGTAAAATAAGGATAGACTAGTTATTAAAGAAAGGATGGTTTGGTTCATGAAAAAACTACTTAAAGTGATTCTTGGCCTGGCTACCGCTGCAGCTGCCGTAGCTGGTGTTGTTTACTTCTTAAAAAAAGTTGTTATGAAAGATTATCTGGATGATTACGATGAAGATGATTTTGACAACGATCTGTATGATGAAGAGGATGACCGTGACTATGTAACATTAAATTCCGATGAAGATTCTGCTGACGAAGAGGAAGAAGCAGCAGAAGATGCGGATGAAGACGAAATGGATTTAGATTAATTGTGTTACCTCTATTCGTTTCGTATCATATATTACTCTTTTCATTGTAAAAAGGTACAGTAGAGTCCGCCTGCCCTACCCTTTTTTT
>HF998306.1:0-19823 GCA_000433735.1 Clostridium sp. CAG:167 | reverse complement strand
CCTTTTTCTTTTCTTACTTCTTTTTATCGGGACAATCTTCTAGTCATGCTGTAAAGATGCTCATCAATGTCTTTTGTCATGTTCAACGCTTCATCAATGTCATAATCACAGAATTTACCATTCTTGTAAGCTACCACGCGGTTAGTCTTGCCCTCGATCAGAATATCTACTGCCAGGGCTCCCATTGCGGATGCGTACACACGGTCGCGGCAGCTTGGGTTACCGCCACGCTGAATATGTCCGATGACCGTAGCGCGAGTCTCAATGCCGGTGCGTTCCTCGATCATTTTTGCCAGTTCATGGGAATGACCGATTCCCTCTGCATTTACGATAATATGATGTTTCTTACCTTTGCGGCGCTTGGACATGATCTTCTCAATGATCTCTTCCTCGTCATTATCATAACGCTCCGGGATCATAACATACTCTGATCCGTTAGAAATACCACACCACAAAGCAATGTGTCCGGCAGTCCGTCCCATTACCTCAATGATACTGCAACGCTCATGAGAAGCCGATGTATCACGAACTTTGTCAATGGCCTCCATGGCTGTATTGCAAGCTGTATCAAATCCGATGGTATATTCTGTACAGGCAATATCCAGATCGATGGTTCCCGGGATACCTACTGTATTGATGCCATTTTCAGACAACTTCTGGGCTCCACGGAAAGAACCGTCTCCTCCGATTACTACCACACCGTCAATTCCGTGTTTACGACAGATATCTGCTGCCTTTTTCTGTCCTTCCGGTGTACGCATTTCCTCACAGCGGGATGTGAAAAGTATAGTACCGCCTCTCTGTACAATATCTGTAACGCTCATGGTATGCATATCAATAATATCTTCTTCCAAAAGTCCTGCGTAACCTCGGCGGATTCCTTTTACTTCCAGTCCACTGGACAGTGCCGCACGCACGACAGCACGGATGGCTGCATTCATTCCCGGTGCATCCCCACCGCTTGTCATTACTCCGATTGTCTTAATCTCTTTCGCCATTGTAAAACCTCCAAAATATGTTCTTTTTTACCACTTGATCTACCTTTTATTTTACACTCCATACACCTATTTTTCAATACTCTTTTCCACCACTTTTACATTGTCTGCTCCCAGTCTGTCCCTTAGGATCTCCAGAAGTTCTCCCTCTGCCCGGGTAGCATAACTTCTTGGCAGGAGTTTGTGGGCTCTTTCTTTGTGCAGGTAAATATGCACCATATCCCTGCCATCGTAACGGCGGACGGCATCCAGTACAAACCGTTCCTCTCTCTCGTAGTCAGCTCTGGTTTCAAACTGGATCCACAGATCTTTGTCCAGTTCATCAAACGGCAGGATTTCCGAACAGATCAGTTTAGCCGGTTTGTCTTCTTCTACCGTGACTCTGCCTTTAATAAGCACCTTTCTGTCCTCTTCGATGACGGACCGGTTCTTGTCATAATCTCTTGGGAAAACAATCACTTCCACCGTTCCATACAGATCCTCCAGCGTAATAAACGCCATGAGACTGTTGGTCCGGGTAGTTTTTACTGTTTTGGCGGTGATCATTCCTCCTATGACAGCCGGTGCCTGGTCTCTTACTTTTGGCGCCATTTCCCCGTCTGCCGTAACAAAATCCGTGGTGCGGTTAGTAATGTTTCGCTCCAAAAGTCCCACATACTGTTCCAGCGGATGACCACTGATGTAGACACCCAGCACTTCTTTTTCAAAAGCAAGGATCTCTTCCTTGTCATATTCGCCCACTTCCGGCATTACAATATCCAGTTCTTTCTGTTCTTCCGGCTCTGCAAAATCAAATAATGACATCTGACCGGTCATAGTTGTTTTCTTCTGACGACTGACATCGTCAATCACATCCGCATACACAAGCATTTTCTGTTTTCTTGTTCCCGGCAGGCAGTCCAGTGCCCCTGCCTTTATAAAACTTTCCACCGTCCGCTTGTTGACAGAACGGCCGCTTAACCTTGTGCAGAAATCTTTCAGGTTGACATAAGGTCCTCCTGCCTTTCTCTCTTCTACAATCTCGTCGATCACCGGTCTGCCTACTCCTTTGATAGCCGCCAGGCCGTATCGGATATTACCTTCATATGGTGTAAAACGATAGTCTCCCTCGTTAATATCCGGTGAAAGGATCTCGATTCCCATCTGCCGGCATGTCATAATATATTCCGTGATCTTGCCTGTGTGCTCCATAAAAGAAGTCATCAGCGCCGCCATGAATTCAACCGGATAGTGGCATTTCAGGTAAGCCGTCTGATAGGACACCACCGCATAAGCTGCCGCATGGGATTTATTAAAAGCGTATTTGGCAAAATCCGTCATGTCGTCGTAAATTTTCTTTGCTACCTCTTCCGATATACCACGCTTGATACATCCGTCAATGCCGCGTTCTTCGTTGCCATAGATAAAATCATTTTTTTCTTTGGCCATTTTTTCAATTTTTTTCTTTGACATGGTACGGCGGATGTCATCACTCTGGGCATTGTTATAGCCAGCCAGTTCCCGGACAATCTGCATTACTTGCTCCTGGTATACGATACAGCCATAAGTAGGAGAAAGGATCGGCTCCAGTTCCGGGCAGTCATACCGGATGCTGTCCTGATTGTTTTTTCCCTTAATGTAATGGGGGATAAAGTCCATCGGCCCCGGGCGGTACAGGGAAATTCCGGCTATAATCTCTTCCAAATTTCTCGGTTTTAACTCCTTCATGAAGTTTCTCATGCCGGCACTTTCCAGCTGGAAAACACCTTCTGTCTGTCCTTTTCCGATCATATCAAATACTTCCGGATCGTCATAATCAATATCGTGGACATCAAAGCGGCCGCCAATAGCGTTCTGGATCACCGTCAGAGTACGGAGTCCCAGAAAATCCATTTTCAAAAGTCCCAATTCTTCCAATGTCACCATAGTGTACTGGGTGGTGATATTGCCGTCTGCTGCCCTTGACAGTGGCACAAAATCATCCACCGGCTGCGGGGCGATCACGATTCCCGCCGCATGAATGGAGGTATGTCTCGGCAGCCCTTCCAGACGCATAGACATATCGATCAATTTTTTTGCCTGATCGTCGGATTCGTAAAGACGCTTCAGTTCCGGATTCATGGTCAATGCTTTGGCAATGGTGATCCCCAGTTCCATCGGGATCGCCTTGGCCACCGAATCCACATAGGCATACGGGTAGTCTAGCACTCTTCCCACATCTCTTATGACCATCCGGGCTGACATGGTACCGAATGTAACGATCTGTACCACATGATCTGCGCCGTATTTTTTCGTTACATAGTCAATGACTTCCGGCCGTCTCTCATAGCAGAAGTCCACATCAATATCCGGCATCGTTACACGACCCGGGCTTAAGAAACGCTCAAAGATCAGATTGTAGCGGATCGGATCAATGAGATCTGTTATATTCAGAGAATAGGCCACCAGACTTCCGGCCGCCGAACCTCTTCCCGGTCCTACCGGGATCCCGTGATCTTTGGCATACTTTATAAAATCCCACACAATGAGAAAATAGTCCACGAATCCCATGGTGACAATGGTATCCAGTTCGTAATCCAGTCGTTTCTGGTACTTGCCAGCCTCTTCTCCATACCGGTGCACCAGTCCCTCCTGGCACAGATGTCTCAGATAGCCTTCTGAAGTAAACCCTTCCGGCACCTCAAAATGAGGCAGTTTATAATGGTTAAATTCAATCTCTACATGACACCGCTCAGCGATCTTATGGGTATTTTCGATGGCCTCTCTGGCGTAGGGGAACAGTTCCGCCATCTCTTCTGCCGATTTAAGGTAATACTGTCCTCCCTCATAGCGCATACGATCCTCATCTGCCACCTTTTTGCCGGTCTGGATGCACAGCAAGATATCATGCGCCTCGGCATCTGTGTCGTAAATATAATGCACATCGTTCGTAGCCACCAGATCGATGGACAGATCTTTACTCATGCGCAGAAGTCCGGTATTCACCGTCTGCTGCTCCGGAATCCCGTGGTCCTGTAACTCCAGGAAAAAATTTCCCTTGCCAAAAATATCCTGCAAAATCAGTGCTTCTTTCTTTGCCTCTTCATACAGTCCCCGGCGGAGAAAATACGGAACCACCCCCGCCAGACAGGCGCTGAGGGCTATAACTCCTTTGCTGTAAGTACGAAGCACCTCATAATCCACTCTTGGTTTATAATAAAAACCCTCTGTAAAGCCTTTGGAAACAATCTTTACCAGGTTCTGATATCCCTCATCATTTTCCGCCAGCAGCACAAGATGGTGATAGCGGCTGTCATCTTCCGCCCCTTTTGCCGCCTCACGGTCGAACCTGGATCCCGGTGCCACATACACCTCACATCCAAGGATGGGATTTATCCCCTCTGCCAGGGCCGCCTTGTAAAATTCTATGGCTCCATACATAACGCCATGATCCGTAATAGCCAGGCTGTCCATACCAAGTTCTTTGGCACGGTGTACTAACTCCTTTATCTTACTGGATCCATCTAACAAACTGTACTCTGTATGGACATGTAAATGTGTAAACTCCATTCTTTTTTCCTTCCTTATCAACCTACCTGGCTCATCCTTTGCTGAGCTTTGCCTTCAAAAAAAGGGGCGACACCGAAGCGCGCCCCTGAAAGAATCTTTCCTTTATTTTCCTGTAAGATAATCCTCAATACTGACCATAGCCATATCTTCATCTTCTCCGTCAATGGCGATCTCCAACTGCTGTCCCGATGCCAGGCCTAATGTCATCATTCCCATGATACTTTTTGCGTTGACTGTTTTGGTTCCCTGGCAAATATTGATCTTGCTCTGATATTTGCTTGCTACCTGTACTAACATAGCAATCGGTCTCCCACTTTCAGTTCCTACACTGACATCAATACTTTTTCTTATCATTTTCTTCCTCCAATTGTGCGTCTTTCTCACGCTGGTTTTGTGCTATTTCACTTAGTTTCCGTAACCGATGGTTGACACCGGACTTTCCCAGCGGCGTTTCTAACAAGCCCCCCAATTCCTTCAAAGGTACATCCGGATGTGCCAGTCTGACTTTCGCCATTTCAGCCAGATTCTCCGAAAGACTTTCAAAACCAATTGTGTCCCGAATATATTGTATGTCTTCTACCTGCCTGGATGCTGCGGACACGGTCTTTTTTATATTGGCAGCCTCGCAATTCACTTTCCGGTTGATAGAATTGCGCATCTCTTTCAAAATACGGACATTCTCAAACTCCATCAATGCCTTATGAGCTCCGATGATATTGAGAAAATCAACGATAGCCGCCCCCTCTTTCATATACACAATGTAATTCGTTTTCCGTTCTACAATCTTTGCTTCTACCTGAAATGACTGGATCAGCCGGCAGAGACTTTCTGCTTTTTCCCTGCTTCCTGCCATCATCTCCAGGTGATACCCACTGTTTGGATCGGTCACCGATCCCCCCGTCAAAAATGTTCCTCTCAAAAATGCACGCCGGCAGCATACTCTCTCCACTACCGGATCTCCCCCCCCCACCGAACCTGCCACAAGCACGGACCCGCTCTGCAGCCAGACCACCTCTATAAACTGCTGGGCGATGTCTTCATCCAGTATATACAAAGAATATTGATGCTCACCCCGTACTGAAATATCCGGGGTCGTGCGAAATGCCTTCCTAAATAAAATATAACTTTTTTGTAAAACTGTCAAGTTTTCCGTATGAAAATGAATTTCATATCCACCTTCTTCTGTCATCACAACGGATCCTATAAACGCAAAATACGCTGCCAGTTCTGCAATCTGACAGTGTCTTTTTTTATCGATCTGTTCTTTTATTTCTTCTTTTACTTTTCTGGCGAACGACATATATTTCTCAACCGATCCTTTTCAATATCTCTATGTTCCTTTTTGCATCCGTATTCCGTGTTTTCAAATTCCCGGTAAATTGCATTGGTCAGGCTTACCGAGCGATGTTTGCCCCCGGTGCAGCCAATGGCGATAACTAACTGGGTTTTTCCTTCTATCATGTAATTTGGTATCAGAAACGACAGCATGTCCTTTAATTTTTCCAAAAATGTCTTTGCCTTGTCTGTACTCATGACATAGTCGTACACCGCCTCGTCGTTTCCTGTCAGCGGCTTCAGCGAATCTACATAAAAGGGATTTGGCAGAAAACGGACATCAAAAACAAGGTCTGCATCTGCCGGGATACCATACTTAAACCCAAAAGATACAAAGGTCAGGTAAAAGTTGCAAAAATCCTCATTCTGTACAAAGATCCGGTCCAGTTCCTGCTTCAGTTCACGGATCAGAAGAGTGGTGGTGTCTATAATATAATCAGCCTGTTTTTTCAGGTCTTTCAGACATTCTCTCTCTTCCTCAATAGCTGCTGCCATCCGTCCGCCTTTGGCCAGAGGATGCATTCTCCTGGTTTCCTTGTACCGTTTCACAAGGACTTTGGTCTCTGCTTCCATAAAAAGGATCTCCAGCGTATAGCCTTCCTTTTTCAAGGACTCGATCACCGGAGCGGCTTCCGCCAGAGAATTGTGACCTGCCCGGATATCCAGTCCCAGCGCCACTCTTTCCAATGGTTCACTGGAGCCCTCTGTCAGTTCTATAAAAGTAGCCAGAAGGGATACCGGAAGATTATCCACGCAGAAAAAACCATCATCCTCCAGTATTTTCATCGCTGAACTTTTACCGGCACCACTCATGCCTGTCACAATCACAAATCTCATTCTACCACTAGCCTTTCTTCCTTATAGTCCGTTTTCCGGAATGATCCTTACCTCCGGTTCCAGTTTTACCTGAAATTCATCCCATACTTTGTCCTGTACATCCCGGATTAGTTTCTTTACATCTTCTGCTGTCGCCTCGCCTCTGTTTACCACGAATCCGCAATGTTTTTCCGACACCTGGGCATCTCCTACCCGGTACCCCTTCAATCCTGCATCTTCAATGAGTTTGCCGGCATAATGCCCTTCCGGACGTTTAAATGTACTGCCTGCGCTTGGGAATTCCAGCGGCTGTTTATCTCTGCGCCGGCTGTTCAGATCTCTCATATGGGCCTTGATGCCTTCCGGATTTCCTGATTCAAAGTAAAATTCTGCCTCCAGCACAATATATTCTTCTTTCTGGATAATGCTGGTACGGTACCCCAGTTCCAGTTCATCTGCCTTCAAAATGCGGACTCTGCCGCTCTGGTCTAACACCGTAGCCGTGAGAATACAGTCTTTGATCTCGCCATTATAGGCACCTGCATTCATCGCAATGCCACCTCCCAGTGTTCCCGGGATCCCGGCTGCGAACTCAAACCCAGCCAGTCCCCATTCTGCCATTTTGGCAGCCATGGCGCTCATGCTGGTACCTGCCTGTACCCGCACCACACCGGCTCTCTCCAGCGCGATTCCCGACATTCCTTTTCCGACTTCGATCACAACGCCTCGGAACCCTTCGTCCGAAAACAATACATTACTTCCCTTTCCTAATATATAAAATGGCAGTTTTTTCTCCTTGGCATACAATACGGCTTCTCTTACCTCATGACGGCTTTCGGGGATCAGATAATAATCCGCCGGTCCCCCAATCCGAAATGTTGTGTGTTTTGCCAAAGGCTCCATTGTCTGCTCTGTCATGTGTCCTCCAATCCGATTTTTGTTCCTACTGGAACATAACCATTCTTACTGCACCATAAATACCGGCATCATTCCCAAGTTCTGCCAAATGAAATTCCTTGTTTTTCAACGCAAACATAGAATACTCATTGTAATATTTTTCCACGGAATCCAATATGATCTGTCCTGCGGCAGATACACCGCCGCCGATTACAAAGGCCTCCGGATCCACTACCTGGGCTACATTGCTGAGTGCTATGCCAAGATATCGTCCAAACCGGTCTACCACCTTGCATCCATAAGTATCCCCTGCTTTGGCCGCATCAAACACATCTTTCGCCGTCAGCGTTTCTGCCTTCTGCGCCAGCACGGAATCTGGTTCCATGCTTTCTTTCGCCATACGCACCACGCCGGTAGCAGATGCATACTGCTCCACACAGCCACTGTTGCCGCATCCGCAAGGTGCCGGGTGGTCAAACTCTACTTTTATATGGCCGATCTCTCCTCCGGCTCCGCTGCTTCCCATAAGCACACGGCCCTTCTGGATAATACCGCCTCCTACGCCGGTTCCCAGGGTCACCATCACAATGCTGTCGTGGCCTCTTCCGCCACCTTTCCACATTTCTCCCAAGGCTGCTATATTGGCATCATTACTAATTCGCACTCTTCCCACGCCGGTCATTTCTATCACTTTTTCTTTTACAGAAAAAACACCCCAGCCAAAATTAGTACACCGGTGCACCACCCCGTCATCCGTAACCGGACCCGGGATTCCCATGCCGATACCAAGTATATTCCCCTGACATTTTTCTCTTTTGGCTTCCAGACTGTCCACAATATCCTGTAGGATGTGGGCACCCTGCTCTTCTTTTCTCGTAGGGATCTCCCACTTCTCGATCAGTTCTCCCTTGTCAGAAAAAGTTCCGATCTTTACAGTGGTGGCACCTACATCCACACCTGCATAAAAATTACTCATACCCTTTCACCTCACTGCTGGGAATTGGTCAGATTACTTGTAACACGATTGTACAGTTCTCTGGCCGCGTTGTATCCCATCTTTTTCTGTCGATAGTTGACGGCTGCGGACTCACAGATGATGGCTACATTTCGTCCCGGACGGATCGGGATCTGGTGGCACACAACCTTGTTGCCAAGATACTCAATATAAGTCTCTTCCAGTCCCATACGGTCGTATTCCTGATCTTTGTTCCACTCTTCCAGTTTGATGACCAGATCGATCTTCTGGTTATTTTTAACACTTTCTACACCAAACAATGTTTTGGCGTCAATGATACCGATTCCTCTCAGTTCAATAAAGTGTCTGGTAATCTCCGGTGCTGAACCAATCAACTCTGCATCGGAAATTTTCTTAATCTCTACTACATCATCTGATACAAGGCGGTGTCCTCTGTGGATCAGCTCCAGGGCCACCTCACTTTTACCGATACCGCTTTCACCGGTGATCAGTACACCTTCACCGTAAATGTCTACCAGCACGCCGTGGATGCTGATGCGAGGTGCCAGTTTCACCTTCAGCCAGCGGGTACACTCTGCAGAAAAAGAGGAAGTATCTTTGTCACTGCGCAGGATCGGGATTCCCATTTCTTTCGATACTTTTTTGTACTCTTCTGCTACCGGAAGATCCCTGCAGAATACAATACATGGCACTTTATAGGACATGATCTTTCCCAGCATCTGGGCACTTTTCTCTACACCGATCTTTTCCATATAAGTATATTCCACCTGTCCGATGATCTGGACACGATGGTTGTCAAAATAATCAAAAAAATCTGCCAGCTGCAGGGCCGGACGGTTGGTGTCCGTCTGGGTGATCTCTATATTTTCAATGTCTACTTCCGGTGTCAGATTGACTACCTTCATCTTCTTGATAAATTCATTCAACGAAACTGTATACATACATAAGCCCTCCTGTTTTATGTATCAATAATATAATTTTATCTTATCATATGGGGTGGGTTCATGCAAGAATACCCGGAAAGATTCTTGACAAAAGATAGTCTTTCGTAATAGAGTAATTCATAGAATCAATTTATACTATTGTACGAAGCAGCCCTTTTGCTGTTTCAGACTGGAGGTTTATACCATGAGTGAAGAATGTACTCACGATTGTAACAGCTGTGGCCAGAACTGTGGATCCCGTTCCCCGGAAAGTCTGGTGGCCACTCCCTATAAAGGAACTAAAATTGGTAAGATCATAGGCGTTGTCAGCGGCAAAGGCGGTGTCGGCAAATCTATGGTTACGGATCTCCTGGCCGTTTCCCTGGCAAAAAAAGGATATAAAGTCGGTATCCTGGATGCGGATATTACCGGCCCTTCCATCCCTGCCGCATTTGGTCTCACGGAAAAAGCCACAAGCAACGATGAAGTGATGTTTCCTGTCTATTCCAAAGAGCTGCACATCCCTGTTATGTCCATCAATCTGCTTTTGGAAAACGAATCGGATCCGGTGATCTGGCGCGGTCCCATCATCGCCGGCACGGTTAAGCAATTCTATACCGAAGTAGCCTGGGGGGAGCTTGACTATCTCCTTGTAGATATGCCTCCCGGCACCGGCGATGTACCTCTTACGGTATTCCAGAGCATTACAGTGGATGGTATCATCGTAGTAACCAGTCCCCAGCAGCTGGTATCCATGATCGTGGAAAAAGCCGTAAATATGGCTTCTCTGATGAACATTCCGGTATACGGCATTGTGGAAAATATGAGTTACGCTCTCTGCCCTGACTGTGGCAAAAAAATCTTTGTATTCGGCGAAAGCAAGGTAGAAGAAACTGCCACAAAGCACAAAGTACCGGTCCTTGCCCAGATTCCGATCCAGCCGGAACTTGCCTCTGCCTGCGACAACGGACAGGTAGAATCTCTGGACGCTTCTTTTATGGACAATGCCTGCCGTATTTTAGAAAGAGAGGACGCATAATATGGGTACAGGAATCTGCTATGTATTTGGCGGCGGAGAACGTACCGACTGCACCATTACCTTTGAAAAGGAAGATCTGGTGATGGCTGCCGATGCGGGCTTCGATTATCTGAACGACCTGGGGCTTCGTGCCGATGTGGTTCTGGGCGATTTCGATTCTGTTATCTCCTATGATCTTCCTTCGGATTCTCTTCGTTATCCAAAGGAAAAAGATGATACCGACATGATGCTGGCTCTCAAACTGGGTCTGGAACGAGGCTATACAGAATTTCGCATTTACGGCGGATCAGGAGGCCGTCTGGATCACACTCTTGCAAATCTTCAGGCACTGACCTACCTGTCCAGGCGCGGTGCCCAGGGTATCCTCTGGGGCGAAAATTACGGCATCCAGGTTGTAACAGACGGCACTATTTCTTTTTCTAAAGATTTGGAAGAAAATGAACCGGGAACACTGGTATCTGTCTTTTCTCTAAGCGACATTTCCGAAGATGTGATCATTAAGGGACTGAAATACGAGGTAGACAATGTGACACTGAGTCATGATTTTCCTCTGGGCGTCAGCAACGAATTCACAGGCAAAAAAGCTTTTATCCATGTAAAAAAAGGTACCATAGCCGTTCTATGGTACCTCTCATAACATTTCTTCTAGTATTTCACCAGAATGACTGGTCTCACACACACTCCCGGATCATCTACCGGAATACCGTAAAGGATCAGTTCCTTCTGGTAAGATGTGCAGACCGTCGTATTTGGTTTGTTCCCCGGTGTTCTCAAACGCAGGCAGTTCGCCTTGCCTTTCAAGATATCCCGGTATTTTTCATACTCTATCGTATCAAAAATACAAACATAATCTTTGGTGGCAATGCCACCTTTTGTTTTGTACTTCTCATTGTCAGGATTTTCCAAAGACATCTGGGCCATATCCTGCCTCTCTGCTTCCGTAAACTCTTCCTGCAGATAGGTTCCATTGAGATACGCTCTCAGATCACAGGTTTCCCATGTGACTGCTTCATCTGTATCATGAAAAACGGCGGCTTCCAGTCCCGTCTTTCTGGCCAGCCTGGCCTCTCCGTCCTTTTTCTCCAAAAGGATCCAGGAATCTTTGCCAAAATGAACGGTCTTGCCGGGCTCTGCTTTCTCAATCAAAGCCTTCTCGATGGCCAGTTCTCTGGCGTCACTGTCTTTATAGCCTTTCTTCGCCAACAGTCCAAACAAGTATCTTGCCTGCTCCATCTGGTCATCTCCCAGCGAATCCGCGTAGGCGTAACGGGCCTCTTTCATCTTTTCCTGACTGTCTTTATAATCGCCTAATTTGCCATAGGACTCCATCGCATATTTGTTCAGCCCGACTACACGCTCGGCTCCTGCGATCAGGTAGCGGGTAGGCGTCACTTTATAACTGACCGCCAGCGCGATCACCAGGACAAAGGCAGCGATCACTGCCACCTTCGTCTTACTGATCTTCTTTTTGCGGCCGGCCTCTTTGGCCCTCTCTTCCCGTTCTTTCGCCGTTGTAGTCACAGTCTGAGAACTGCCCTCTTCCTCACTCGGAAGTTTCGCCTTCAGCGCTTCTGCCTTTTCCCGGCACTGTCTGCTTAGTTCGGGACACTCTTCGAGACCCTCAAATGGATCTGCCTGGCCCTCTTGATACAGCTGTTCGAAATCTTTCGCAAGTCTGACGAAAATCTTATATTCATCTGTCACTTTGATGATACAGCGGGTTGCTCTCATCAAAGTTTTATACTGCTGAAACTTCTCTGCCGGAGTCAGCACAACTTCTTTTTTCTTTTTCTTTGCCGGCGCTTTTGCCATGATTCAAAGTCCTCCTTGGCATTTTATATCATGTTATTATTTCTTTTTAGAATAGGTAGCGCCTTTCTGGGCTTTCTTTTCTCCCTTTCCTGAGAGCACATACCACAGTGGTGATGCTACACATACAGAAGAATAACATCCGGAAATAATACCTACGATCATCGGAATCGCAAACTGACGAACGGAGTTTACTCCCAGGATAGCCAGTACAAATACCATAATGAATGTTGTTACAGAAGTATTGATGGAACGAGACAATGTCTCTGTAATACTCTTGTTGATAGTCTCTGCCAGTGGTGTACGGGCAGATGCTTTCTTTTTATTCTCACGGATACGGTCAAATACAACGATGGTATCGTTGATGGAATAACCCACGATGGTCAGCATACATGCAATAAATGTACTTCCTACCTGAATGTATGAACTTGCTACCACATAAACCGTGAACACTACGATGATATCATGTACCAGTGCCAATACGGAGCTGACACCTGTACTCAGGTTGCGGAAACGGATCCAGATGTAGATCAGCATACAGATCGCTGCAATGATGGTAGCAACAACTGCATCGGTCTTCATCTCGCTGCTGACGGAAGCACTGATGGTCTCAGACTCTACTTTCTTCTCATCAACAGAAAATGCTTTTGCCAGTTCGGATCTTGTCTTAGCTGCCTGATCTTCGGTCTGACTGGTTGTACGGATCGTAATCTTCTTCACGCCGTTATCATCTGAAGTAGAAAGCTCGCCTTCCATTCCTGTGTTATCTTTTACAACTTTCAATGCAGTGTCTTTATCTGCATCTGTAATTGCTTTGTTCTCCGGAAGAGATACAGAAGTAGATGTACCACCTACAAAGTCCAGACTATAGTTCAGCATGGAACCTTTATTCACATTTACAACAATACCAACAATACAGATTACAAATACGGCACCGGAAATGATCACATATTTCTTCCAGTTTCCGATAAAGTCGATTGGTTTTCTGCTCTTCTGTGTACCATACAGTTTCAGATCTGTCAGTCCCAGAGAAGTAAAGGCATCCATTACTAGTCTGGTAATAACAAGAGCTGTAAACATGGAAAGGATAATACCGATCGCCAGTGTCTGTGCAAAACCTTTTACGGTACCGGAACCTTTCAGATACAACACGAATGCTGCGATCAAAGTAGTGATATTACCATCAATAATAGCAGACAACGCCTTGGAAAAACCGATCTTGATAGAAGATGCTACTGTCTTTCCACTTGCCAGTTCTTCTCGGATACGGGTAAAGATGATACAGTTAGCATCTACCGCCATACCGATACTCAGCACGATACCTGCGATACCCGGCAGGGTCAGTGTTACATTCAATCCGTTGAGGATCAGAAGCATTGCTCCTACATAGAAGATCAATGCGATGGAAGAAGCCACACCCGGCAGACGATACATAACGATCATAAACAGGATGACTAAGATCAGACCGATCACACCGGCGATCAAACTGGTTCTCAGGGCTTCGCTACCAAGAGTAGCACCTACTACATTGTCATGGATATTGGTCAGTTCCAGTGGAAGGGCACCGATACGAAGAGTAGATGCCAGTTCCTCTGCCTCTGAGAATTTCTCAAAGCCACCGGAAATAGTACATTTGCCTTCTGTGATAGCACTTTTAATTGTTGGTGCAGATACCAGTTTGTTATCGTACACGATAGCCATCTGGCTTCCTACATTCGCCTCTGTAATCTCCCCAAATTTCTTAGAACCTTTGGAGTTGAATGTAACTTCTACGACATTCTCGGTCGCTCCGGTACTCTGATCCTGCTCGGTAGTAGCCTTGGCTTCTTTGATCATAGAGCCGTCTAATTTGACATTCTTCTTATCAAAGGTAACCTCATCACCTTCCGCCGGTGATGTGCCGCCGTCTTTTGCTTTCAGATCACTGTACATGATAAACTGAAGAGATCCTGCGTTACCAAGTTTTTTAAGGATCTCTGCGGAATTACTAACACCTGGGATATCAATCGTGATACGATTGGATCCTTCTTTATAAACAGCAGCCTCTGTGCTGACATCTTCAACACGCTTCTGCATTTTATATACTGTGTCGTCCATTTCCTGATCCGTCGGATTTGCTTTATTCGCCTGATAAGTGACACTTACGCCACCCTTCAGATCCAAACCTAAGCGGATGTTCTGCGCCTTACCCTTGTGTGCGCCGCCAATTCCTGCTACCGCCACATATGCGAACGCAGCAATCAGGACTACAACCAACAAAATCTGTAAAGCACCTTTTGTTTTGTTGTTCATTTTACCTTGTCTCCTTTACATAATAACTTCTTTTCTGAGAACGATACACCCCCAGTGAAAGTTCTCTATCGCGAGCGATGCTCGAGAATACAGTATACCATAGTTCCCGCTTTTCATCAAGTAAAAACCACGCCTCTATCCGTCGATCCGCTCTACCTTGATCATGTTGGTAGTACCGGAACTTCCGTCCAGCAATCCACCGGTAAGAACTACATTGTCTCCCTCTTTTAATGGGAACACCTCTTTTGCCTGCTTCAGATCGTCTGCAAACATGGCTTCAATCGAGTCGTATTTCTTACACAAAACCGGTGTTACCCCCCAGCTGAGGTTCAGTTTTCTCCAGCCTTTCTCCGAATGGGTCATTCCTATAATGTCCACCGGGCAGCGGAAACGGCTTACCATACGAGCGGTGCGGCCGCTCAAAGAGTTTACAACGATACATTTGGCTCCTACATCTACTGCCATGGCGCATGTACCGTGGGACACGGCATCCACATTGTTCTTAATGGCAAAATCCGCCACCTTGAACCGTCTGTCGTAATGAATGCTTTTCTCCGTAAATTCAATGGTCTGGACCATGTTTCGCACTGACTCCACCGGATATTTACCGGCTGCCGTCTCACCAGACAGCATAACAGCGGAAGTACCGTCCTACACGGCGTTTGCCACATCGGAAAGTTCCGCTCTGGTTGGCCGTGGATTGTGGATCATTGATTCCAGCATTTCTGTGGCTGTGATCACACGCTTGCCAAGAAGACGGCACTTGTTGATCAGGTACTTCTGCACCGACGGCACCTCCATGGCCGGGATCTCCACGCCTAGATCTCCACGGGCGATCATAATACCATCTGCGATCTCACAGATTTCTTCAATGTTTTCCACACCGGAACGGTTCTCGATCTTGGCAATGATATCAATATCCGCCCCACCGTTTTCATCCAGGAAACGGCGCATATCTGCCACATCTTTTTTTCGGGATACAAAGGAAGCTGCCACAAAGTCCACTTGATTTTCAATACCGAACAGAAGATCAGACTGATCCTTTTCGCTGAGAAAATCCTGAGCCATAACCCGGTTCGGGAAATTCATGCTCTTGCGATTGCTTAACTCGCCGCCTGAAACGACGATACAGCGTGCCTTTTTATCATCAATTTCTACAATCTTAAAGATAACCAGTCCATTGTTTACCAAGATGGTATCGCCTACTTCCAGATTCTGCATCAGCTGTTTGTAGTTTACAGATACAATGGTCTCATTTCCTACTACATCTTCTGTCGTAAATGTGAAAAAATCACCGTCTTTTAACTCTATTTTTCCGTTTTCAAAGGTTTTGATCCGGTACTCCGGCCCCTTGGTATCAAGCATCAGGGCGATGGGCATATTTAATTTTTCCCTGGCCTCTTTTACCAGATTGATCTTGTTCTGATGTTCTTCGTGGCTGCCATGGGAAAAATTCAGTCTTGCGACATTCATCCCCTCCTGGCACATTTTGGTCAATGTTTCAATATTTTCACTGGACGGACCAATGGTACAGATAATTTTTGTCTTTCTCATATTTTACCTCCTGCTATAATAAGATCACACGCCAAAAGAAGCATCCTCTGGCATGCCTGAATGAATCACTGTTTTTATTTATTGGGATTTAACAGCGTTTTTTCCCATCCGCCTTGTGAATATAGACCATGATTGAAAGGGGCGTTCTGACAGACTGTCCGTTCCGGACTTTCAGCGTCCCATAGAATTTCTCCGGCAAAACAATTTCCCCGTGACCGGAAAATGCCCGCACATCTTTTTTATGCTCAAGACCGGACCGGCGAGTTCTCAAAGAGCCGGCAGTCTTTCCTGTCTCCATTAATTCCGCAGTGCAGAAGTCTTCTTTCCGCGTAACCGTTTCTCCGGAGGAAGTGATCTCCCGGTCCCTGTCAATCCTCTTCGCATACGAAAAATAAGCCGGTATGTAACATTCCACACTGGCGCCTGAACATGCGATGATCAAAGCCACAACAAGGGTTGTCTTTTTTAGAGTTTTTCCAGACACAGGCAAATTTTTCCTCCTCATCAAAGTTAGGTAAATACTAACAAATCTTGGGTGGTTCGTCAATGGGAACTTATCCATGGCACTCTTTATAGGTTCCGTAATGTGACAGAAAAGTTTTGCGTTCCGTGGGTCGCTCCCGCTAGTTAAGTGCGTAACGGTATGGATGCCTATGCTGACGCATATACAGGCATCTCATACCGACGCACTTAAAACCCACTTCCCGCATAAACTTTTCTGTTACATTACTACAATCCTAAACGGACTGGTATGGATCTGTTGTATAGGCAAGTTTTCCCAGCTCACTTGCCTGCTCAAACTTTTTGTGACCGGCATCTTGAAAGATGCTGGCGTTTCGTCTAAAATTAGTTTTATCATTTTGGTACCCCAACAGATATGGGGCGACACATGTTATATAAGGAGATCATATTATGAAGCGTTTTATTTTACCTTTATTATGGGGGATTTTGTCCGGACTTCTTTTTATGGGTTCGACTGGATTTGCAAAGGAAAAGCCGTCTCTTTCTGCCAGCCGGATGACTTTAAAAGCCGGGGACTCGGCTTTTATCGTACTGCAGGAAAATCCCAACAATCTGGTGTCCTGGTCTGTTACATCCGGGAAAAAATGTATTTCCCTGGACAGCCCTGTAAATTACGGAGAACAGATCATCACAGCCAAAAAGCCAGGCACCGCCAAACTTGTGGCCCGTGTTGGTTCTTCCCGGTACCGCTGCACCATCCGGATTAAAAAAGCCAAAGGTGCAAAGAATATTGTTTTGACTGCCTCCCAGATAAAAAAAGCCGGCATCCGCACCTCAGGCACAGTAAAAATTCCCGGTTCCTTCCGGTATAAGAAGAAAACTTACAAAATCACAGCCATCGCACCGGACTGTTTGGGAAAGAAAACAAAAATGCGCAAACTTGTGATTTCTAAAAATATCCGGCTCATCGGAAGTGGTGCCTTTAATAACTGCACCGGTCTCCGTCAGGTAACTCTGCCAGGCAGACTTCGTTATCTGGGTACCGCAGTTTTTTATAAGTGTTCATCCCTGACCACCGTGAAACTTCCTGCTTCCATGCGATCTATCGGGCTGAATCTGTTTGATTCCTGTAAGAGTTTGACCCAGGTAAGTTTTGCAGATGGGATCCGGTCTCTTCCTACCAGTACATTTAACCACTGCCAAGGCCTTCGTACCGTGAAACTTTCTTCTACTTTGACTTATATAGGAAAAAAGGCTTTTTATGAGTGTGTATCACTGACCCAGATTACCATCCCGGATTCCGTCACAAGTATCCATCCTCAATTCTTTTCCGGCAGCGATACCAACTTCACCGATGGCAAAACAACCTTTTTGTGGCGTGGACAGACTTACACTAGCTGCGCCGCCCTGCTGCAGGCAATGCCAAAATAACTTATCACCTTTTACAATTTGGACCACCAAACTGGCTCATGATGACTTTTGCCATCTGAGCGTTTGGTCTGGTGATATTAACCGGATACTGCAATTTTCTTTCATAAGTCCACATTCTCAACACCCTCCTTCCCATGGCCACGGATCCCGAGTCCAGGTCCAGCCCTGGTTTGTGTCCACGCCCTCATGGGTCAGCGGACCATAACATGCTTCATATTCTTTACAAGCTTCTCTATATAAAGTCTGATATTTATTAAAATAATCCATGGCTTTTTCATCTTTTGGGTGAGTATCCAGATACAATGCCGCATCCAACATGGCAAACCCGGTTTCTCTCACAATTTTCATCTGGGCCTTCTTACTCTGACTCATCATCGGAAAGACCGCCCCCTTCCGCACGGACAGGATGAACGATTCTCCATGGTGTTTCGTCCATTCAGGTCACAATATCGTCTGGACTGGCACGCAGCCTGGGATCCTACAAAGGGGAAAACCAGTTCTTCAAAGATCGTTCCATGGGCCAATCCGCCACATCCATCCATTACTTCATCAAACATCTGCCAGGGCACATACGCCATGGCAAGTGGTTTATTCTTGAGATTCATAGATTCTCCTTTTTTCCTTATTGCTATCAAATTATGTAAAAAAAAGTCGATTGTGAATAATTTTATTTCTTTTTGAAAAAAATTATTGACAAGAGTCAATGTCTCATGTATTATAATAACAGTAATGATTATCATTATCAACAAAGGAGTTGACTCATGGCCGGATTAAAACACAGCAGACAGCGGGAAGCAATCCTTGACTATCTGCACAGCACAAAGAGTCATCCCACAGCCGAAGCTGTTTATTGGAAAGTCCGGGAAGAATTTCCCAAGATCAGTCTGGGAACGGTTTACCGAAATCTGAATCTTTTGGCAAACCAGGGACAGGTATTGCGGCTTCAATGCGGTGATGGCGTAGAACATTTTGACGGAACTGTGAAACCACACAATCATTTCATCTGCCGGCAGTGTGGTGCCGTGATAGACCTGGACATGGATTCCATTGACTCCATCGACCAGCTGGCAGGCGAGAACTTTCCGGGAGAGATCCTGGGTCACGAGATTTATTTTTACGGAACTTGTGGTGATTGTTTAAAATTAAAAAATGAAAAAGTAAAGGAGACAAAACTATGAAGAAGTATGTTTGCAGCGTATGTGGATATGTACACGAAGGAGACGAACCACCAGCACAGTGCCCACAGTGTAAGGCACCGGCAGAGAAATTTACAGAAATGAGCGGTGACAGAGAATGGGCCGCAGAACATGTAGTAGGCGTAGCTAAAGGTGTCAGCGAGGATATCGTAGCAGATCTTCGTGCTAACTTTGAAGGAGAATGTTCCGAAGTAGGAATGTACCTGGCTATGGCAAGAGTTGCTCACAGAGAAGGCTATCCGGAGATTGGACTTTACTGGGAAAAAGCAGCTTATGAAGAAGCAGAACACGCAGCAAAATTTGCAGAACTTCTGGGCGAAGTCGTAACAGACTCAACCAAGAAAAACCTGGAAATGCGTGTAGAAGCAGAATGCGGTGCAACCGCCGGAAAAATGGATCTTGCAAAACGTGCAAAAGCAGCCAATCTGGATGCAATCCATGACACCGTGCATGAAATGGCAAGAGACGAAGCCCGCCACGGCAAAGCATTCGAAGGCCTGCTGAAGAGATACTTTGGTTAAGCTACAAGCCGAGCAAGGATAAAAAGAAAAATAGCAGCGGAAAGTTCAC
>HF998305.1:279-8956 GCA_000433735.1 Clostridium sp. CAG:167 | reverse complement strand
TAATAGCAGCGGAAAGTTCAATGCGAATAACTCCGCTAAACCGCACCATTATCACGCAAAAACTTTTCATACATTTTCTCTATTTGAATTAAATCATCTTTATGTAAATCACCAATTTTGAATATGAAACTATCTTTTGTAAGAAGAGTAACTTTTGAAACTCTCGCAGTCGAAGCCAGTCTCAAACTTGCCTCTTCCCAGTAAATAATCGGTATATCATATGGATCCTCTTTCCTTGCCTTGTGCTTAGTAATCTTCACAGATAAAACTCCCAATAAATTCTCATCCAAAACAACTACCGGTCTATTCAAAATCCTGTTGGGATTCTCCTCCAACGGGAACTCCACAAACCATACCTCGCCTTTGTTCAATAACATTACCCCTTTCCTTTTTTCACTTGCTCATACACATCATCCCACTCTGATTCATCTACCCAGTCATCATCTGACGATATAGTTGCCCGCCCCTGTTTATCATATTTCGTATTTTGTATCGCAAGTTTATATGCTTCCAGTCCATATTTTCCCACATTCATATCAGGACGGAATGGTAACGCCTGTTCCCTGACCGCCTGTTTAGCAGCCATCGTAAAAAAAGTCGTCATGTCCATTCCTAAATTTGACAATAACTCTTGCAATTGTGCCTTTAATGTTTCATCAATTCGCATTGTTATATTTGTATTTGCCATTCGTTTCACACTCCTTTTGAACTATTATATTCGTTCAATCTTCATTCGTCAATACATCATTATAACAATGCACATATTTTCACGCCACCATAAGTACCCTTCCAGTGTACAGCTTCCAGTATACACAACATCCACGCCATACTCAATGTCACTCAGACGGAATATTCGACGTTTGAGCATTTTCTGCATCTTTCTCTGCATCAAAGCCTTAATTGCACCCGAAAGGGTATAAAATAACTATAATTTGTGTAAGAACTTAAACAAGGCAAAGAAACCGTTCGTATGGACAAAGTAAATATGGCACTTGCAATGTTTAAAAAACGTAAAGTGAAATTCTAAATTCCAGTTTCCCTACCCTAAAAATGAGTATGCAGGTTCTTTTTGATATACGGCGACAGCCGTCCATGAGGCATCACGCAGTGATGACGAATGGTGCAGGGCGTTAATAGCAGCGTTTACTTTTCACTTCTCTCAAACTGTAGCCTGACTCTAATCTCCCACAAGCATATTACAATTTATTTGATAATTCTCTAACTGGTGGAAAATACCAACTACATTTACAACATCATCTCTCACATCAAAAATTATAATATAATTCATCTGTGGCACAACTGCCTCCCGATACCCTTTCTTTGCGAGATATGAATCTCTGCATTCTGCAAATTGAAAAGGATTTACCTCCAATCTATCATAGATCACATCAATACAATCTAGCAAATGCGTTGCTGCCTGTTTATTCTTTAATCGATATATTAAATGATACACAAGATTATCAAGCAATTCATCGGCACGCTCTGTAATATTTAATTTATAAGCTATACTTTGCCCTAGTTTCTCTAAGTGCTGTTCTGGCATCTTTTACCTGTCCCGTCTCTATCTGCTTTTCAGATATCTCTATATCTCTGTACATGGCAATCCGTCTCATTGTTGACTCATAAATCTCCATGCTCATAATTACCATATCTCCATAGCCATTTTTCGTAACATAAATTGGCTCCTCTGTCTTATGGCACATATCAGATATCTCCGATGTATTCTTCAAGTCTTTAATTGGAATTATTTGTGGCATAATATACACCTCCTTGTTTATGGCCTAATTATACCATAATTATGTCCTTTTTCAACCCAATTATTGTTTATTTGATTTCTAGCTAGAATTTACTTTTTCATTTAACCGACTTGACGCAGGAACAATTTGCTTTGCGTTCGGGACTCGGACTTCGATTTCTTTTCTTAATCTTACCTACACAATATAATCATCTATAATAGATTCTATATCTTTTCTCTAACTCCACGAAATTATTTGTCCTCTTTGCAAGAGGAGTAGAATTTCCATTACGCAATTTATGCTTATATACAATGTCTGCGTTTTTCATTATTCTGTTTTTTTGACGATTGATTTCCCGGCTTTCGGCCTGCATCAAATATCTATATTGCTGATCTTTCGTCCCATTAACATCAACCAACGAATACTCCCCTTCAGGAACAGGAATCATATTATTTAAATTGATAACCGCATAATTATGTATTTTAATAAAATCCACAGACTCCTTCATTTTTTTATGCTTTACTTTAAACGAAGACAAAGGAGCAAAATATTTTATATCATTTATCTGTAATAAAATCCCTATGTATTTGCGACTTGCTTTATCCCCGTCAGATATAAATATATGTTCCTGATACTGTGCCAAATACTTTATATAATTTGGATTTACTTCGTATAATTTTAAACCTCTCACCTTTATCCTCCCAAAAAAATAGGGGGCATATTATAATATTATAATATGCCCCATCTGTTAACTCGCTCATTTACGGGCTGTGCATCACCCACTTATAACTCGCTCATTTATTAGGCTGTGCATCACCTTCTACCTACATTATACCCAATTAAGTCCGTTTTTCAACATTTATTTTATTGATTCTGCGATCAACTTGATTACCTTCAAAATAATCCTTCTCTTGTTGGGTTGGAGCGTTTAAGTACCCTTCCAGTATACACAACATCCACGCCATACTCAATGTCACTCAGACGGAATCTCCATCGTTTGAACATTTCCTGTACTTTCTTCACATTCAAACCCTTCATCTTCCTCCTTATCAACGCTTCAATTATACCCGAACGGGATTATTTTTTATTTCATTCGCTGACACAGCACCCGAAAGGGTATAAAATAACCATAATTTTAAATTATAAGGAGTAAACGAATGAACCCGATTGCGGAATTTGTTAAGGAAAATAGAAAAGCGGCTGGCTTGACGCAGGAACAATTTGCTTTGCGTTCAGGGCTGGGACTTCGATTTGTACGTGAACTTGAACAAGGCAAAGAGACCGTTCGTATGGACAAAGTTAATGTGGCACTTGCAATGTTTAACGCTCAGGCCGTTGCCGGAAAGAAGAAAAATAAATGACTGTATTCATCCAGAGTCGGTATTGATATGACGGAATTTTATATAAGGCTGGTTTTCTGTTTTATTGTCGGCAATTCCGATATGCACTTGAAAAATTTTTCACTGCTTGAAACCGCCGAGAGTTCAGGAGAATATGCACTTTCTCCTGCCTATGATCTGCTTCCTGTAAATGCCAATATGCCTACCGACAAAGAACAATTTGCTCTGGCTATGAACGGCAAGAAAATGAACCTCCGCAAAAATGATTTTCTAAAATTTGCTGACACCTGCGGCATATCTCGTCCGACAGCATCCAAACTTATCCAAAGCCTTGTCAGACTCACCCCGCGGTGGCTGGAAATGTGTGATGAATCACTGCTCCCTGACGAGCTGAATGAACGCTTAAAAAAAATCATCTCGGAAAGAACGGAAATTATCAGGTAACTTCAACCGCCCTACGCCTTCTTGGCATTCGGATAGATCTTCTCCATCCTTCCGTCCCCATAATGCTCATCCAGCCATGTCTCCACGGCATTGTGGGGCGTCGGATCCACGGAACGTTTTTCGTACCGCACCAGTGCCATGCAAGACATCACCACATTGCAGCACATAAACAGGATCAGGCACCAGCTGGCTGCTGTTCCCGCCTTTTTCGGGATCTTTTCAATCCAGCGGGAAATAGGCGGATACACATAATGGAACCACACAACCACCGCTACGCCCCAGAAAAAGCAGTACAAAAGATTTACCCGTCCACCTATGTTAAACGGAATATCACTGTAATCCCAGAACACCTTGCCAAAGACAATCTCTGTAAAAACACTGCAAAAATATTCATACACGCCTCCCAGCAGCGTCCCCACAGCAAACAGGAAAAAACGGTCTCTGTCTCTGTACTTATACAAAAGCACCGTCAGAAACGCCGCTCCCAGGCCCCACACAATGCTGAAGGGTCCCCACACTACACTGCTGCGGCTCATCCACACACCATCCGTCAGCCGGCAGAAGATCGTCTCCGTAATATCCCCCAAAAAAGCCCCAATGAAAAAGATCCACAGAATTTTATAAAAACTGCATCCATAGGCAAAAACCGTCTTGTTCTTCGGCTGTTTCTCCACCTTTCTAGCCTTGGGATAGGCCTTGTGGATACGCCTCTGCATCCGCTCTGTGATCCAGTTTCCCAGCCGTCTGCTAATATGCTCAAACTCATTATTCGTTTTTTCCCATTTCTCAGGATGTACCGATTTTCCCCACAAAAGAACAGCCGATGCAGCCATATCGATGATCAGGCATCCTGCGATTGCCAGCACAAGTATTGTCTTCAAAACTGATGGGATCAGCCGGATCAGAGACATAAGCAGTCCATTTCCCCAGCGCACAACCACAAAACCTAACGCTCCCCATACAAGAGACGCAGGCAGGCAGACATACCCGTCCAGATTCTTTTTTACCTGGGAATAATCCCACCACCGCTCTCCAAAAAAGCGCTCGATCAGATGCCCCGCCGTCCACTCAATGACGGTGGCAAGCACCATGGAGAATAAAAACAGCCAGAAGCCTGTCAATTCCCTCAGTACAAACGACATCAACACCGCCGTAAATCCGTATATAACACAAAAAGGGCCTGTTACCAGACCTCTATTTGTAAATCTCTTCTGCTGTATGGTTCCTAAAACCGTCTCCAGGATCCAGCCGGCAAAAGAATAAATTAAAAACAGAAACAACCACTCCGTAATGGAAATCATTTTCTTCTCCTTTGTCTCACATCATTAAGTCTCTTCGGCATGAAAAGTAATCTCACCGGAATCAATCAGTTCCAGCATACAGTCCACTATCTCTGGGTCAAACTGGGTTCCACGGTTGCTCCGAAGCTGTTCCAGAATCTGCTCCTTAGTCAGACGATCTCTGTAACACCGGTTGCTGTTCATGGCGTCAAAGGAATCTGCCACACACAAAATCCTTGCCACTAACGGGATCTCTTCTCCCTTCAAACCTTCCGGATAACCTCTTCCATCATATCGTTCATGATGATAAAGCACCGCCTCCCGAATCTGTGGTATGGAAGTAAAACCACTCAGAAGTTTGGCTCCCTCCGTCGTATGAGTCTTCATAATACCAAATTCCTCATCCGTAAGTTTTCCCTTTTTACACAGAATTGAATCCGGAACTCGGATCTTGCCGCAGTCGTGCATCAGACCCATATAAAATATGTTCTGAACCTCTTCTTTGGACAGACCATACTTTTGCGCCAGTTTTTTCGCATACACCGCCACACGCTTGGAGTGGCCGTTGGTGCTGGAATCCTTGGCATCGATAAATCCCATAAAAGCAGACATAGACTGTTTGATGATCCGGGCGTTATTCTCAGCCTCTTTTACAAGCTGTCTGGTCTTGATCTCTACCATGACACATACAATGATCCCCAGCATCCACAAAACCGTAATGCCAAACAAAACTCCGGCTGCCGGAATATCCGTCGCCGTTTCATGAAGATGATATGTTAATACACCAGAAGAAAAGGTCAATCCCTCTTCCTTTTTATCCCCGGCATAATAGGCAATAAATCCAACCTTTATCTCCGGCGCATCCGCCGTTCCGGAAACCGACTCAGGCAGTTTTTCCTCCTTGGCCGCAGCACTTGGATAATAAATAAAATAATCTCCTGCATCCAGCGGAATCATCAGATCTGAATCCATTTGCTGGACATCTATCTTGTATGTAATCCCCTGCTCTTCACAGGTCCGAAGGTCCAGGGTCTGAACCTTTTCCGTCGTCTTTGTATGCTGATGGATCTCCACCTTGCCGCACCATGCATTATTTATATAACAGTCCTCTGGAGCCTCTACTTTCAAGTTCCAGTCTGTCATCTCATAAGAACTGTGATTTTGTACTACCACATCGTAAATGGCGCCTTGGTAGACATCTTCCCCACCGGATGCGGCTGCCACCTTTTTTACCCAGGAATCGGTACTTCCGCCCCTTGGCTTAATGGCAACACTCTCATCTTTCCCCTTCGTTTCTGTCTGGGAGGATAAAACAGGCATGGTTCTTTCTTTCTCATTGAACCGGGAAACACTGATATACAGTGCCGTGTATCCTGCTATCAACCCGATCAGCACAAGGAAAAAGAAAAGGATTTTATGTTTAGTACTTTTTCTCATTCGTTGTACCTCCATACTCTTTCACTCATCCAGTATAACTTTTTCCCGGGAAAAATGCAACTTTTATAACTTTTATAATTGGGATCAAGTTATATCTAACCAAATCCCCTTCTTGATTATCTAATGTATATATGTTTTAATTTCATGTACAAAATTGAAAGGATCCTTACATATGAATACAAGACTCGTCTTGCAAGCCCAAAAACGCGATAAAGACGCATTTGTTACATTGATCGGCCTGTACCGTGAATCTATGTATCAGATTGCTTACGCGATATTAAAAAATAACGAAGACGCAGCCGACGCCATGCAGGACACCATCCTGATCTGCTGGGAAAAGATCGACACCCTCCGCCATGCCAGATATTTTAAAACTTGGATGACCCGCATCCTGATCAACCGATGCAACCGGCTTTACAGTCAGCGCAGCCGGACCACGGACTTGAACGAGGGCACATTCAGTTCCATCTCGCCGGATCCTGCCGCTCGGATGGAATGGCAGGAAATGATGCAGCAGTTGACCGACAACCAGCGCATCGTGGTGGAACTTTATTATGCCCAGCAATTCAAAATACACGAAATCGCAGATATTTTGGACATAACGCCAAGTGCCGTGAAAAACCGGCTGCACACAGCCAGAAAAGTTTTAAAGCAATATATTTCTTCCAATTCATGATCCATCAAGAAAGGAGCTTTTATGAACACATTTAAACACAAAATGAAAAAATACGCAAATAACAGACCTCTCCCCCCCTCTGTAAAAGAAAAAACAGAGGTCACACTGGCACACCTTCCTGATTATCCCGCGTCGCTGCCGGTTCACAGATATACATGGCGTGGTGCCGCCGTCCTCGCCTCTGTTTTACTTTTGTGTTGCCTGTTTGTATCGGTGACTCCCTCTTTTGCCAGCCGTTTTCCCGTACTTCAGAGCATTTTTTCTCTGGTGGAAAAACACACCATATACTCCGGGTCTTATCGTCACGCGACGCCCCTTTCTCCCGGGGAAAATTCCCGGCTGTCAGTTTCTTCCGGCGGTGTGCACCTCAGCGCATCCGAAGTCTGCTTTGATGGATTTTCTGTCTATATCACCCTCCGGGCCCAGGCGGATGAGGCTGTTTTTTCCGATGCTCCTGTCTGCATGAAAACCCAGTTCGGCTTTAACCGGGACGCCGGGAAAGAGGACTATGACATTATCCTGGACGGCAAAGCAGAGAACCGCCACACCTACGCCGGCATCATGAAACTGGATCAATCTGATATTACAAAAGAGGGTGGTTTTGTAAAGATTCATATTACCAGACTTTATTTGGAAAACGACACAGAGATTTCCGGAAAATGGGATCTTACTATTCCTTATTCCGCCCCATCGGACTCCTGTCAGGAAGTGTATGTAGGGAAAAAAGTAAATTCCCACTTAACAATAGAAAAGATCTTTCTTTCCCCATATCAGATTGTGGTTTTCAGCAGAGAAAAGACTTCTGACACAAGCCAGATCGCCTTGTTCGATCAGGATGGCCAGCCTGTCTCCTTTGAAGAAATCGGGGATGGCAGCGGACCTCTGAACCGCAGTCTGTACGCAAGAAAAGGGAAAAACATATCAAAACTATACATCTACACCGCCGATGGCAGTTTCCCCCACCGCATGGATCTGCTAAATGCCAAAACGAGAAAAAAAGCAAAACTCTACTGTGAGTCCAGCTTTTCCATAGACATTCCATAACATAACAGGAGGTTTCTTATGAAGACAAAAATTACATGCACCGCTATTGTTTTACTGCTGATCCTTTTGATCCCGGCCGGGAAAATCCTATGGTCCCGCCCGAAACCTACAGCCCCCGGCACCACCAGCCCCGCCCCCCCCCCCCTACCTCTGTCTCCACCTATTCCTCAGTTTCCGCCTCTCCTGCCACAGGCCAGAGCATCTGGGCAGATTCCGGCAAGGCATATGCCAGCCGCTACACCTGCCGTGTATCTCTGGACACGGAGAAGAAAATACTTTCCGGAACAATCTGTGCCACGATCCAAAACAACACGAAAGATCCTCTCAAAACCGTGTGCCTGCGAAACTGGGCCTCGGCTATCCTGCCTAAAAAGCAGCGAAAAAACACCCGGCTGTGGGATGTGCGCATAGGTAACACACCCCTTACTCTGGACACTAAAGGGGATGGTTCCATCCTGTATGCCTCCGCCGGAGACCAAGTTTTACTGGCACCGGGCAGCCAGACGGAACTGACTTTTTCCTTCCGTACCAAGATTCCCCAAAAAGCAGATCGATTCGGCTATACCATCCACGACAACAAGCAGCTTTACCAGCTGACTTTCTGTTTTCCGGGGGTCTCTCTCTACCAAAAGGGGGCATGGAACGAAAATCCCTACATGGGTGACAACTGCGAATCTTACATCACCGAAACCGCCGACTATGATGTCTGGCTGTACCACC
>HF998305.1:0-199 GCA_000433735.1 Clostridium sp. CAG:167 | reverse complement strand
ACTCATATCACCGGCAAAAATCTGAGGGAATTTGCCGTCATTTTATCCGATTCTTTTTACAAACTGGAAGAAAAAACAGGAGACATCACCATCTCCTGCTACGGTCTGGATTATAAGGCCAATAAAGCTTACTACCGGTATTCTCTGGATCTTGCCAAAGAGGCGGTAGAACTTTTTTCTGAGAAAATAGGGACCTATC
>HF998304.1 GCA_000433735.1 Clostridium sp. CAG:167 | reverse complement strand
ACGCCTACACTGTCTAAGGCAGTCACACGCTGTCCCAGGATCACGCCATCCTCTCTTGTTGTAAACCAGCTGTTTTTCACCTGTTTTTCATGGAATGCACGAATGTTTGCAATGGATTTTTTCATCACTTCAATCAGTTCTTCATCCACTTTTTCATAGGCTTCTTTTATCTCGTCTTCTGTCACATACAAAGTATCTGCTGTGAGTTTTGCGTGGTCAAATTTTTCTGTATAAGCAAAGACAGCCTCATCTCCCTTTGTTTTCACCTCATTCAGGATTTCATTTACGGTCTCCTGGTACTGATCATAGTTGTTAGGACTTCTTTTTAAAAGATCCTCCAAAATATTGTCTTTTGCTTCTTTTGTCAATGAAACGATTCGCATAATTTTGTCCTCCTTACAGTGCTTCTTTTAAATCTTTGATCAACTTGGTTATTCTCTCTCTCTGAAGTTTCATACTGGCTTCATTTACGATCACTCTGGCTGACAGCGGGCAGATCGTTTCCAATACTTCCAGACCATTGGCCCGCAGTGTGGAACCGGTTTCTACAATATCTACGATCACCTCAGATAGTCCTACGATGGGTGCCAGTTCCACCGAACCGTTTAATTTGACGATCTCTACCGTCTGGTGTTTTTCATTGTAGAAGTAGTCCTTGGCGATCTTTGGATACTTGGATGCAATGCGGATCACCTGATTTTTCTTCAGCAATTCCTTGGCACTGGCAGGTCCTGCCACACACATATTACATTTTCCAAGTCCCAGGTCAAGTACTTCCAGCACTTTGCGTCCCTCTTCCATAATAGTATCGCTTCCCACAACACCGATGTCCGCTGCACCATACTCCACATAAGTAGGCACATCGGATGTTTTTGATAAAAAGAACTTAAGACCCAGCTCTTCATTTACAAAAATCAGTTTTCTTGTTTCTTTGTCCTTCATTTCCTCACAGGTAATTCCTGTCTGTTCTAACAGTGCCAGTGTCTGCTTCGCCAGTCTTCCCTTGGCAAGGGCTATTGTTATATATTTCATAATCTGCCTCCGTACTTACTCATTGATCTGAAATTCTGACACTTCTCCTGTGTCATCAATATATATTAAAGTTGCCACCTCACTGCGTTTTCCGTATTCCTTATAAAACTCCAGTGGAAGATCCGCTTTTTTCCTCATGAGACGCACAGACCCATGTTCTGCTCTTATTTTTTTGCCAATATCGATGGCTTTTTCTCGGTTGGCAGACCGATACAAAACAAGATAATCTTCTTCTTTGGCATCAATATCAATGTTCTGGCTGCGCAGGGCTAACATCAGTTCATCCAGTACAAAAGCAAAACCGATGGCCGGTGTTTTCTTGCCAAACTGTGACAACAGATTATCATAACGGCCTCCTGTTGCAATGGCCTCACCGGTTCCATATGTATAAGCCTTAAAGATCACACCGGTATAATACTCATAGTGAGATAGCATACCCAGATCAAAGGTTACATACTGCTGCAGGCCGTAGGCTTCCAGAATCCGGTAGATCTTTTCCAGTCTCTCAATGGCTTCCTTTGCCTGCTCATTGTCTGTCTTATCCTTGGCCCCTAAAATCGTTTCAATCCCGCCAAATAAATCGGCCAGGCTTGTAAGCAGTTCCTTGCACCCTGCCGGGATTTCTTTTTCTTCCAGTAAAGACTCTACCGCAAATATATTTTTATTTGCAAGATAAACCTTTAACTGCTGCTGTTCTTCTTCAGATAAACCGGCTTCTTCTACCAGTCCACGGAACAGGCCGGCATGTCCTATGTCTACCTTAAATTCTTTTAAACCAGATTTCAGAAGACAGTCAATGGTCAGGGCAATCATCTCTCCATCTGCATCGGAAGTGCCATCATTCATCAATTCAGCACCAACCTGGGTAATTTCGGCCAGTTTTCCCTGATATCCGATACGGTGTATAAAGGTATCTCCTACATAGCATAACCGTATCTGCATATCTTCCTGCTCATAATATTTAGCCACACAGCGGGCAATGGAAGGAGTAATATCCGGTCTAAGCACCAGTGTGTTGTTATATTGGTCAAAAAACTTGAACATTTCCTTAGAATGGACGGTTCCTGTGTCTTTGTTAAAAATATCAAAAAACTCAAAAGTCGGTGTTTTAATATCTTTAAATCCATAACTTTTCATTGTGTCCCGAAGCTGATCTTCAATTTTGATCCTTCTTTCACAATCTTCTCCGTAAATGTCCCGGACACCTTCCGGTGTAAATAATAATGATTTTGCATTGTTGCCTTCCAATTGTATGTCTCCTTTCCTCTTTACTGGTAAACTGCCGTAGGCTGTTCCGATCTTGGGGAATATCCTTCTTTTGTCAGTGCCTGAATAATGCTTTCCTTATGTTCATTTCCAAAGGCTTCCATCGTAATGGTTAATTCCACTGCTGCATTTCGATTGATGCTGACAAACTGATTATGCTCCAGCCGAATAATATTACCCTGTTCTCTGGCAATCACATCTGCCACACGCAGCAATTCACCCGGACGGTCTGGCAAAAGAACACTCACTGTAAAAATACGGCCTCTCTGTATCAGACCATGCTGTACAACAGAAGACATTGTGATCACATCCATGTTACCGCCACTGAGGATGCAGACAACCCGCTTTCCTTTACAGTCTAACTGCTTCAATGCCGATACAGTCAACAATCCGGAATTTTCCACGATCATTTTGTGATTTTCTACTACATCCAGGAAGTTTACGATCAAATCTCTGTCATCTACTGTTACGATCTCATCTACATTTTTTTGTATATAGGGAAAAATTGTCTCTCCCGGTTTTTTTACTGCTGTACCATCTGCAATGGTGCTGACAGAAGGAAGTCCCACTACCTTGCCCTGACGAAGTGATTCCTGCATACAATTAGCTCCTGCCGGTTCTACGCCAATGATCTTGATATTAGGATTTAGAAGTTTGGCCAGAGTAGATACACCGCAGACCAGCCCGCCGCCGCCGATGGGTGCCAAGATCATATCCACCGTAGGAAGTTCTTTTATGATTTCCATGGCAATAGACCCCTGACCGGTAGCTACCACTTCATCATCAAAAGGATGGATAAATGTGTATCCATTTTGTTCTGCCAGTTCATAAGCATGAGCACAGGCATCATCATACACATCTCCATGAAGGATCACTTCTGCGCCATAACTTTTCGTACGGTTTACTTTAATCAGCGGTGTAGTATTTGGCATAACGATCACTGCCTTGACACCAAATAATTTTGCTGCATAAGCAACGCCCTGGGCATGATTACCGGCAGATGCTGTGATCAGGCCTTTCTGCCTCTCTTCCTCACTTAGTGTACTGATCTTATAGTAGGCTCCTCTTACTTTATAAGCCCCTGTATACTGCATATTTTCCGGTTTCAGATAAATCTTTCCACCGGTCTGTGCACTGTAGTACTCACTGTAGATCAGATTGGTAGGCAGGATTACCTTTTTCACCGCCTCACTGGCCTCTTCAAATTTCTCTAATGTCATCATATTTTTATGCGTCCTTTCCCTCGCTGTCAAACAGCGCATTTACAAATTCTTCGGCATCAAACTTGTGAAGGTCTTCTATCTGTTCACCGATACCTATATATTTTACCGGAATATTTAATTCCGACTGAATAGCAATAGCGATACCGCCTTTGGCAGTTCCGTCCAATTTGGTTAGGATCACACCGGACACCTCTGCTACTTCACTGAACTGTCTGGCCTGCTCCAGCGCATTCTGTCCCGTTGTTCCATCTACTACGATCAGCGTTTCCAAATACGCTTCCGGATATTCCTTCTCTATAATGGTATGGATCTTATGAAGTTCCGCCATAAGATTTTTCTTATTGTGAAGACGCCCTGCTGTATCGCAAAGCAGCACATCTACATCTCTTGCTTTAGAAGCTGCCACGGCGTCATATACAATGGCTGCCGGGTCTGATCCTTCCTGACCGGCAATGATATCCACACCGGCACGATGTGCCCACTCTTTCAACTGGTCAATGGCTCCGGCACGGAATGTATCAGCGGCTGCTAACATCACTTTTTTTCCGTCTGCTTTCAGCTGTCCCGCCAGCTTTCCTACACTGGTAGTTTTGCCAACACCATTTACACCGATCAACAGGAGTACCGATTTTCTGTTTTCAAACTCATAAGCATCCTCATTTACTTCCATCTGATCTTTGATGGTACTGATCAAAAGTTCTTTACAAGCTGAAGCCTCCTTGATCTTGTTTTCCTTAACCTTCTCTTTCAGATCATCAATAATCCTCATGGTCGTATTGATACCGATATCTCCCATTACCAGTAACTCTTCCAGTTCGTCATAAAAGTCATCATCAATTTCTGAATATCCGTGGAACAATGAATCCACGCCGGATACAAAAGAATCTCTTGTCTTGGTCAATCCTTTTTTTAACCGTTTAAAAAAACCTTGTTTTTCTTCCATAAAACATCCATCCTCCTGCTCATTTTAATCATCTAACTGCTCTTCAATCAACTTTACAGATACAAGAGTAGAAACCCCCTTCTCCTGCATGGTAATTCCATAAAGCACATCGGCTGCCTCCATAGTGCCCTTTCGATGGGTAATCACAATAAACTGTGTGTTCTTCGTTAATTTATGCAGATATTTAGCATACCTTTTTACATTGGAATCGTCAAGTGCCGCCTCGATCTCATCCAGCAGACAAAACGGTGACGGCTTCAGATTCTGGATGGCAAACAAAAGCGCAATGGCAGTCAGTGCCTTTTCTCCACCGGAAAGCTGCATCATATTGCCTAATTTCTTTCCCGGCGGCTGGGCATTGATCGTAATGCCTGCATCTAACACATCCTCTTCCTCCACCAGTTCCAGTGTTCCTTTTCCGCCTCCAAAAAGTTCTTTAAACACTTTGTCAAACTGCTGTTGGATTTCAGCGAATTTTTCTGTAAACTGCTTGCGCATTTCCTCATCCAGATCACCGATGATCTTCATCAGTGCCTGTTCTGACTCGATGAGATCGTCATGCTGGCTCTTTAACAGTTCATACCGTTCACTGACATTTTTATAATCTTCAATGGCGTTGACATTAACATCTCCCAGCCGTTTGATCTTTGTCCTGGTATCACTCACATTGGCTTTCATCCTTGTATAAGAAACGGACTCATCCACCTCATATTCCATGGCATTTCGATATGTAAGTTCATATTCATTCCACATGTAGTTGATCTTACCTTCCAGTTTTTCCTCCAGATTGTTCTTTCTGGACTCCAGACGGAAGTTTTCTTTATTCAGTTCATTCATGTGTTCCATCAATTTATCCCGTTTTTCAAAGAAATCTTTCTGGGATTCCATCATTTCTTCTTTCTTCTTACGGGACTCATCAATTTCCTGCAAAAGCACCTGGATCTCTTGTTCCAGTTCCTTGCTTTTTTCTCCCAGGCCCTGGATCGCCTGCTGCATCTGCTCTACCGCTCCATCCGAATCTTCCTGTTCCTGGACAAACTTCTCATAAGATGCTTTTAACTCCTGGATTCCGGTGGTAATTCTTTGTATGTTTTCGGATATATAGTTATTCTTTTGCTGGAAGGCAGATACATCCATTCTTACAGATGCCAGTTCATCCTGGAGTTTTGCCTGTTTATCATGATCCGACTCTAACTGGGCAGACAGTTCCTTGATCCTGTTTTCTGCCTGTGCTCTGATATCTTTCGCTCCGGAAAGGTCCTTTTCAATCTGTCCCAGGGTGGACTCAAGCATTACTTTTTGATCTTCGATTTCTTTGCCATCCTGAGCAATATGGAGATACTCTTTGTCCTTCTGCTCTTTTGTCTCAACCGCCTGCTCATATTTAATGGCAGCCGTATTTTTCTTTACTTCCAGTTCTCTGAGAAGTTCGCCTTTTTTAGCCGCCTCCTGGACACAGTGCTCCACTTCTTTATTGGTGTCCTGAATACTCTGGCGCACCTTATCAAGTTCTTCTTTTCTTTTTTCTACCTGCTGCTGCAGTGAATCCATCTCTCTCTTTCGTCCCAGCAGATTACTGTTATTGCGAAAAGCCCCACCGGACATAGAGCCGCCCGGATTTAACAACTCTCCATCTAAAGTAACCATGCGGACAGAATAGTGGTACTTTTTACTGATACTCATGGCATGATCCAGCGTGTCTACCAGTAAATATCGTCCCAGCAGATATTCTACAACTTTGTCATATTTTGCATCTCTGGAAACATGGGCAGACATCTTTCCCATAACGCCTTCTTCAGACAGCAGTTCTCCTCTGAAAGCTTCTTCCTGTTTTGGTGTGACTGTAGTCAACGGCAGAAATGTTGCCCTTCCATAATGATTTTTCTTTAATATACCAATCATTTTTTTTGCAACCTGCTCATCTTCTGTTACAATATTTTGAATATTTCCGCCCAGTGCAGTTTCTACAGCTGTTTCAAATTTCTTTTCTACCTGAATAATGTCTGCCACAACACCCAGCAATCCTGGGTTATCTTTTTTCTGTTCCATGATCCGGCGTATGCTCTGGCCATATCCTTCATACCGCTCAGACATATTCTGCAGTGTATCCCACTTAGATTGTTCTCTGTGGTATTCTTTCTGGACCTCCTGTTGTTTCTTCTGCAGTTCCGTAATCTGTTTGCGGTTATCATCCGCTTTTTTCAACAGTTCTTTTCTCTCTACATAAACCTGGTCCAGTTCCTTTTTTGCTACCTGTAAAGCCTCTTCTTCCTGTTTGATCTTCTCCAACGCAGCAGCCTGCTGAGTTTTATTGGATAAGATCTTCTGGTTCAGTTCCGCCTTTTTCATACTGTTTTGTTCCAGCATCGACTTAGCCTTCTGCTGATCTACATTAATCTTGGAAATCTGTCCCATGGATTCGATCATTTCATCATTGCAGCTGTTTAACTCAATTTCTTTTTCCAGAATTTCCTTTTCTACCGTTTCAAGAGCCGTTTTCGTTTCCTGCTCTTTCTTCTGCATGCCATTCAGTGTATCCAGTGCTTCTTTCTGCTCGTCCATATAGCCGGCCAGTTCTTTTTCCTGCTCATCGATGGACGCCTGAAGACCGTCGGTTCTCTCCTTATAATACTCTTTTCCTTTTGCAGCAGAAGCAATTTTTTCCTTGGTGACCAGAATATCACTTTCAAAATTCTGAATCAGCATTTTATCCTGATTTACTTTTTCTTTCTTTTTCTCAATATTTTTGTCAAAATCCTCTATTTCCTGTTCTATGCTTTCATAACGGGATTTAGACTCTTCCTTTTCTTTCTTGGCATCTTCCAGTTCCCCGGATGTATTGGAAATATTTTGAGCTATTTCTTCGATTTCTTTATGCAGGCTGTCATAGTCCATGCGAAACAGTGAAATTTCCTGCATTTTTAACTGTTCTTTCAACGCCAGGAATTCTTTTGCCTTTTTAGACTGCTGTTCCAAAGGTCCTACCTGTTTTTCCAGTTCGGATAAAATATCCTTCACCCTCACCAGGTTCTGTCTCTCTGCATCCAGATTTTTCTCTGCCGCAGCCTTTCTCTTTTTAAATTTTACAATTCCAGCAGCCTCATCAAACAATTCTCTTCTCTCTTCCGGTTTGCCGCTGAGGATCTTGTCAATCTGTCCCTGGCCGATAATAGAGTATCCTTCTTTTCCAATTCCCGTGTCAAAGAAAAGTTCCTGTACATCCTTCAAACGACAGGAAGTACCGTTTAACAAATATTCGCTTTCACCGGAACGATACACGCGTCGGGCCACCTGTACTTCCTCATAAGGTACATTCAACTTGTGGTCATCATTGGCAATGGTCAGTGCCACATAGGCATAACTTTGAGGTTTACGCATCTGCGTACCGGAAAAGATCACATCCTGCATGTTGGCACCTCGAAGCTGCTTGGCACTCTGTTCTCCCAATACCCAGCGAACCGCATCCGCCACATTACTTTTTCCACTTCCATTGGGACCTACTATTCCTGTGATTCCATTATGAAATTCAAAAATAAGTTTATTGGCAAAGGACTTAAATCCATGTACCTCTATACTTTTTAAATACATTCTTATTTCTCCTGTCTCAACATCAAAATGGTTTCATAGGCAGCTCCCTGCTCTGCTGCTTTTTTTGTATGTCCCTGGCCGCTTCCATACAGTTTTCCGTTGATACTGCACCGAACCACAAAATGCTTGTCGTGATCCGGTCCGCTTTCTTCTTCAACCGGATAGGAAATGTCACTGTCTGTCTCCTTATGGCTCTGAACCAGTTCCTGCAATACTGTCTTACTGTCGTAAAACAACTGCTTTTTCTCTATATCTGACATAACAAATCGTTCTACAAATTCTTTGGCAGGTTCAAATCCTCCATCTAAGTAAATGGCTCCTAATACAGCTTCAAAGGCATCCGATAAAATAGAATCTCTTTTTGCTCCGCCTGTCATCTTTTCTCCTTTTCCAAGGAAGAGATACTGTCCTAATCCAATCTCTCTGGCAGAAGACGCCAGGCTCATTTCACACACCAGACTGGCACGGAGTTTTGTCATTTTCCCTTCCACCATTTTCGAATTTTCGCGAAAAATATGGTCACTGCTGAACACCTCTAACACAGCATCTCCCAAAAATTCCAGCCGCTCATTGTTTTTCTCGTAAGGCCAGTGTTTTTCATTGGCATAAGAACTATGCGTCAGTGCATTACGCAGCAGTTTTTCATCTGTAAAATGATATTCTATTTTCTCCTGTAACTCTTCTAACTGTTGACTCATTACAACCTCCATTGCGCCATCCTTTTTCATGGCAGCCTGTCTTATTACTTCTGGATCATATCTGTGATCTTTTCATTAATACTGTTTTCTTTGAATGCTATGCACTGGCACAAAGCGGTTTTGATTTCTTTGGCCTTGGAGTTTCCGTGTGCTTTTACAACCAGACCTTTTAAACCAAGCAATGGTGCCCCACCCTGGCTGCTGACATCAAAGGTCTTTACCAGTCCTTTTAATGCCGGTTTGACCATCAGTGCCCCGAGTTTAGTTCTCAGGCTGGACATAAGTCCTTCTTTGATGCATCCCAAAAATGTAAGCGCCACACCTTCAAAGAATTTGAGAATAACATTTCCGACAAAGGCCTCACATACTAAGATATCAGCACCACCACTGGCAATCTCTCTGGCTTCCACACTGCCGATAAAATTAATCCCCTCACATTCTTTCAACAGCGGATATGTCTCTTTTACAAGCTGGTTTCCCTTCTCTTCTTCTGTTCCAATATTTACAATTCCAACCGTAGGGTTTTTCTTTCCCATTACATTTTCAAAATATACGGTTCCCATCTGGGCAAACTGTACCAAATGTTCCGGTCTTGCATCTACATTGGCTCCACAGTCGATCAACAGTGAAAAGCCTTTCTTTGATGGCAAAAATGGTGCCAGTGCCGGTCTCTTAATACCTTTTATCCTGCCCACTACCAGCTGGCCCCCTACCAGAATAGCTCCGGTGCTTCCTGCTGACACAACCGCATCTGCCTGTCCGTCATGTACCAGTTTCATGGCAACCACCAGAGATGAATCCTTCTTCTCACGGATTGCTTTCGTTGGCACCTCGCCCATTTCTATGATCTCCGTAGCATTTACGACCTCTATATTTTCTTTATTATATGAATATTTCTGTAACTCTTTTTCGATTTCATCCTTCTTTCCTACTAAAAGCACTTTTATTTCCGGATGTTCTGCCACTGCATCTACAGCTCCATGAACTGTTTCAACCGGTGCATAATCTCCTCCCATGGCATCTAATGCAATTATTACTTTATCTGTCATCTTTATCATCCTCCTATAAAAAACCATTCAGTATTTAATATACTAAAAAAACGGCACAAAATCAAGTTGCATCCTCAAAAAAAGAACCACAGTAAGCCTGTCGCCACCGCGGTTCTTTGGAAAATTCTCTAATTTTTCTGGTAGAAAAAAGCCTGTAAACTCTTCAAGTTATACTGTGCGGATCCAATGATCTGCTCCGTGCTGCCCACAAAAAGGACTCCATCTTTCCGCAGGCTTTCCGAAAATTGATAATACATCTGATCTTTAGCCTCTTCTGTAAAATAAATCATCACATTACGGCACACAATCAAATCCATATCTTTCGGGTATGGATCTCTCAACAGATTATGCTGCTGGAACTTGATACAAGACTTCAGTGAATCGGAAATCTTCACGATACCATTCCCCTGGTCATCCACATATTTCTTCCGGCAATCTGCCGGCATATCTTTAATACTTCGCTCTGCATAAATGCCGACACGAGCTTTTTCCAAAACTTCCAGATCTAAATCCGTAGCCAGAATCTGAATATCCTTTAACGGCAGATATTTACTGAAAAGCATTGCCAGCGAATATGGTTCATCCCCCGTGGAGCAGGCGGCACTCCATACCTTTAACGGTCCTCTCCTCTGCTCCAGCAGTATAGGAAGGATCTTCTCCTCCAGTGTTTTCCACTGGAGAGGATTCCTGAAAAATTCCGACACATTAATAGTCAAATATGTAACGAAACTCTCATACGCTTTAGGATCTTTTTTCAGTAAAGCCAAAAATTCCTCGTAACTCTGTGCTTTGTATTTCTTGACAAAATTATCAATACGGCGTTTCATCTGACTCTCTTTATAGAAACTCAGGTCAATATTTGACAACTTAAGATATTCCGTCTTAAAAGTTTCATAACTTCCAAGCATAATTACTCTTCTACGCTCTCCTCATCATCATCATTTCTCTTGTCTAACTCAAGAGCCTTTACACTAAGGCTGATCTTCTTGCTGTCCTCGTTAAAGTCAACAATCTTAGCTGTGATTTCCTGTCCAACTTCCAATACATCAGATGGCTTCTCAACATGCTCAATAGAAATCTGGGAAACATGAAGCAATGCATCAATGCCCTCTTCAAGTTCAACAAAAGCGCCAAAATCTGTCATTCTTGCGACTTTACCAGTTACAACAGTGCCTACCTGATATTTCTCGCTGGCATTTTTCCAAGGATTATTCTCATCCAGTTTCATTGTCAGGGCAATCTTTGTTCCCTGAATGTCTTTGATCATAACATTTACCTTATCGCCAACCTTAAACAGTTTTTTAGGATCATCTACACGGCCCCAGGACATCTCAGAGATGTGAAGAAGTCCGTCTGCGCCACCAAGATCAATGAATGCACCAAAATCTGTAAGATTTTTAACAGTACCTTCAATCATCATGCCAATCTCTATCTTAGCAAGAAGTTCTTCCTGTTTTTTCTTCTTTTCTTCAACGATGAGCTGTTTGCGGTCACCGATGATTCTTCTCTTATAAGGATTTACCTCTGTCAATACGAACTGAATCTCCTGATCCTGATATTTGCTAAGGTCTTTCTCGTATACATCAGAAACAAGGCTTGCCGGTACAAACACTCTTCCTTCCTGATATGCCACACTCAAACCGCCTTTAAGAACAGCAGCGACTTTACCAGTCAATACTTCTTTGTTCTCAAATGCTTCTTCAAAGATCTTGTTCATCTTATCCTGCTGTAATCTCTTGTAGGTAAGAAGAACCTGGCCTTCGCCATCATTCACTTTCAAAACTTTTACAGTCAGTTTATCCCCTGGTTTAACTTCGGCTGTTAAATCAACATCAGAGTTGTTGCTGTATTCGTTCTTTGTTAAAATACCATCTGCTTTATATCCAATGTTTAAGATAATCTCATTGTCTTTAACTCCGATAACTGTCCCTTCTACAACCTCGCCATTGCGGATTGTTACTAGTGAATCCTCTAACATTTCCTCAAAACTTAAATTTTCTGACATGCCCTTAGAACCTCCTGAATAATAGTATTTGGGGTCGATGCCCCCGCAGTTATGCCTAGGCTTGCAAAAGAACTGAGATCGATGGAGCTCAAATCCTCTGCTGTCTGTATAAAATAAGTGTTTTCACACTGATTTTTACATATATCAAACAGTTTCCTGGAATTGGAACTATTTGTTCCGCCAATAACTATCATTGCCTCCGAGCGGACTGCCAGCTCCTCTGCTTCTTTCTGGCGGACTGCTGTTGCATTGCATACAGTATTGACATCATATATACTATACCCTTTTTCCTCAAGAATTTCAACTAAATATTGAAATTTTTTGTAATTAAATGTCGTTTGGGCTACTACACACTTCTTTTTTTCAGGATATCTGGACACATACTGTCTGGCTTCCTGTTCGTTTTCTATAACAGTTCCACTGTCTTTTGTCCAGCCAAGAATACCCTTTACTTCTGGGTGTGTACGGTTTCCAATGATGAGTATTTCATAACCTTCTTCGCTGAATTTTTGGACTGTATCATGTATTTTTTTTACAAAAGGACAGGTTGCATCCACATAGTGTATTTCCTGCTCCTCCAGTTTCTGAAGAACTTCTCTTGGCACTCCGTGAGACCGGATGATCAAGGTAGCATCCTTCTCCCCTTCCAGTTCTTCAATTCCATTCACAGCCGTAACGCCCCGCTCTTCCAGTTCAGACACAACCTGTTCATTATGAATGATGGGGCCAAGGGTATGGACCGGTCCTTCTTTTTTCTCTTTCAGGACATCATATACTGTATCTACAGCCCTCTTTACGCCAAAGCAGAAACCGGCGCTTTTTGCCAATTCTATTTTCACTGAACTTTCTCCACAATCTCAATTATTTTATCAACCACTTCTTCTATGGTCATGTAAGAGGAGTCTACCAGTACAGCATCCTCTGCCTGTTTCAAAGGTGCGATCTCCCGGTTCATATCCTGCTCATCTCTGGCAATGATATCCTCCTCAATCTTTTTCAGATTACAGGTTTCACCCTTTTCTACCAGTTCCTTATAACGGCGCTCTGCCCGGACAGACGCACTGGCAGTAAGATAAATCTTAACCTGGGCATCCGGTAGTACTACCGTTCCGATATCTCTGCCATCCATAATCACATCCTGTTTTTCTGCCATCTGTCTCTGCAACGCCAGAAGCCTGTTGCGGACTGCCTGATTCTTTGCCACAACGGAGGCATTTTTCCCCACTTCTTCCTGGCGGATTTCAGTCGAAACATCCGTTCCATCCAGGAAAATGTGCTGTGCACCGTCTTTGTACTCAATGGATATGGATATTTTTTCACACTCCTCCGTCACCATTTCAGCATCCGAAGGATCTTTCCCCTGGCTCAAAAAATAGTAAGCCACCGTCCGGAACATAGCTCCTGTATCCACATAAACAAAAGACAGTTTCTTGGCCACCAGTTTCGCGATAGAACTCTTGCCGGCTCCTGCCGGTCCATCAATTGCAATTTTCATTTTCTCTCTCCTTTAATTTTACTGTCCTGCCAGATATCCGGTAGACCAGGCTATCTGCAGGTTATATCCCCCTGTCAGGGCATCCAGATCCAGCATTTCTCCTGCCAGATACAGATTTTTCACAATCTTTGATTCCATGGTGGATGGATCCACCTCTTTTACGGTCACCCCGCCTCTGGTTATGATCGCCTCCTGAATATCTCGCAATCCATTGATCGTCAAAGGAAATTCTTTCATTCCCTTTACTAGCTGTTCTCTTTCTCCCCGGGTAACCTCATTTACTTTTTTTGCAGGGTCCAGTCCGCACACATGCAGCATAACCGGAATCATGCTCTTAGGCAGAAGGTGAACCATAGCATTGGACAGATCTGCGTTTTTCCGTTCTTCAAAATCCCGCAGGATCCGGGAATCCAGCTGTTCTTTTGATAACGCCGGCTTCAGATCGATCTTTATGTATAAATCTTCTTTTTCCAGTTCGTCTCCCAGACGGCTGCTGGCACTAAGTATCATAGGGCCGCTGACGCCGTAATGAGTAAAAAGCAGTTCTCCGAAGTCTTCATACAGCGGCTTTTTCCCTTGTTTTTTCCCTATGGATACTGCCACATTTTTCAGAGTCAGTCCCTGCATGTCCCGGACCCAGGCCTCTTTTGTACACATGCCAACCAGCCCCGGTCTCAGTTTTGTCACTTGATGTCCCAGTTTTTCTGCCATAACAAGCCCCGAGCCATCGCTTCCTGTACTTTTATAAGAGACACCGCCTGTAGCCAGGATTACCTTATCTGCATTCAGACATTCTCCATCCGAAAGCCTCACTCCGCAGACAATATCATTCTCCGTCAGCACCTTATCCACTCTGGTCCGGAGCCTTATTTTAACTTCCAGTTTTTTCAGTGCATTGCCAAGTGCTTTGATCACATCCGAAGATTTGTCAGAAGCCGGAAACACACGGCGGCCTCTCTCTACTTTTAATCTGAGCCCCTGCTCTTCAAAAAAGTCTTTCACATCCTGATTAGAAAAACTGTAAAAGGCACTGTACAAAAACTTTTTGTTACTGACAACAGAATCAAACAGTTCTGTTACATCACAGTCATTAGTTACATTGCACCGGCCTTTTCCTGTTATAAAAAGTTTCTTTCCCAATTTCTCATTCTGTTCCAGCAAAGTCACGGTATTTCCCTGCTTTGCTGCCTGTATCGCTGCCATCATACCGGCCGGACCGCCGCCGACTACCAATACTCTCATTCCATTCCTCTTTTCCTTACTCCGAAGCATAGACCTCATTCAGTCCAAGTTCCATATTCTCACTTTTGTATGCCTTGCCCCCCTTACGGAAAACCACTTTACTGCAAGCATCCACATTATCCAGCAGACTGTTTGCAAAACATTCCAGGATCATCTGTTCCATCTGCTCACTGCAGTCTTTTACCGGTTCACTGTCCGGTGCAAAAGAAACGATCACCGTATCCTTCTTTTCTTCTACACTCTGCACCTTGACTTTCACTGCCAGATTATCACATACCAGTGTTACAATCTGTTTTGCCTTACACACTTCATTCGCTTTTTTTCTTACCTGTACCGGAATCAGGGATAATTTATCCGTGTCCACTGAGTACACTGTAAAAGTCTCTATAGGGATCCGGGTTGCCGCCGGTGTTTGGGACGCCACCGGTCCACTGTTCTCCTTACCACATCCAGTCAGTACAAAAACAAACAACAGCATCAACGCTATTTTTTTTCTCATTCTCAGACACTCTCCTTTTTTATACATTCCAGTGCGAATCCAATCGCCCGGTCTGCGGCCTGTCTGCGAACCTGCTGGCGGTCTCCTGAGAAAACATTTTTTTCGACATAGACATTAGATCTGACAGCACAGCCAATATAGACAAGTCCTACCGGCTTTTCTGCGGTGCCTCCTCCCGGTCCGGCAATCCCTGTAGTAGAAATACCTACCTGGGCCTTTGCATGAGCAGCACACCCAATTGCCATCTCTTTTGCCGTTTTCTCACTTACCGCTCCATAGGTCTGAAGTGTTTCGCTCTTCACCCCCAGTTCCTTTTCCTTCGCCTCATTGGCATAGGTAACAAAACCAGCCTGAAACACTTCCGAGGCACCACTGACATTTACAATAGTTGCTGCCACCAGTCCCCCGGTACAAGATTCCGCTGTTGTTATCTTATACTGTTTCTTTGTCAAAATTTCAACTAACTCTTCTTCCATTACTCAATGTCCTTCATTACTTCACGATTTTTATAGATATAATCCACCAGAGAAATGATAGTAAGAAGCACAGCTGCATAAATAAAGATCGGATTTATGATCCGGAATACAGGGTGTTCAAAATGAATAATCAGTAAAATAGACATGATCATCTGTACCACTGTTTTTACTTTTCCCCAGTAACTGGCTGCGATGGTAACTCCTTTTTCTGCCGCCACCAGTCTAAAGCCGCTGATAATAAACTCACGGCTGATGATCACAATCACTGCCCAGGCCGGCATCTGAGTCTGCTGATTGGTCAAAAAACAGATCATTGCTGCACAGACAAGAAGCTTATCTGCCAGGGGATCCATAAATTTACCAAAGGTAGTGATCTGATTGTATTTGCGGGCCAGATACCCATCAAAAAAATCCGTGATACAGGCTCCCACAAATAATGCCAGAGCAATGTATTCGTGATACGGCAACGTCTCCCATAACATGGCAACTACAAACAATGGGATCATCACCACCCGAAGGATCGTTAATCGATTTGGCACATTCATTCCTCATCTCTCCTTTCCGACACAATCACTCCCATCAGATCATAGCCCTTTGCATCTGTGATCTGAACCGGTACAATAGTCCCGGAAACAAGTTCCGACACACACTCAAAGAAAATACATCCGTCTACTTCCGGTGCATCACCGTATGTTCTTCCCACATATATATTTTCCTCCGGCAAAAATCCATCTACCATGACCCGGAATGTTCTTCCTACCATTTTCTCATTTTTCTCAAAAATGACATACTGGGATGCTTCCATAATCTCATCTGCGTAGGCACGCTTTGTTTCTTCCGGCACTTGTCCATCGTAAGACGCTGCCGGCGTTCCCTCTTCTGCTGAATACGGAAATACACCAAGACGGTCAAACTGAACCTCTTTTACAAATTCTACGCACTCATCATGCATTTGTTTTGTTTCACCCGGAAATCCACTGATAAGAGAAGTCCGCAAAAATACATCCGGCATATACCGGCGGATTTTTTCCAATGTAGCAAGGAGATCCTTTTTATTGGTCTTTCGTCCCATTTTTTTCAAAATCTCATTGTTGCAGTGCTGGATCGGCAGATCCAGATAATGGCAGATCTTCGGCTCTCTGGCCATGACCTCCAGCAACTCATCTGTAATCTCCTCCGGATAGCAGTACATAACACGGATCCACTGTATCCCTTTTATCTCACACAGTTTTTCCAGCAGCTGCGGCAGTCTCTTCTCTCCATAGATATCCACACCATATACGGTGGTCTCCTGTGCGATCACGATCAGTTCTTTCGTTCCCTGCTCTGCCAGCATGGATGCTTCTTCCAGAAGTTCTTCCATCGGAACGCTGCGGTAGTTGCCGCGAAGGTACGGAATAATGCAGTAAGTACATCGCTTGTTACATCCTTCTGCAATTTTGAGATAAGAAGAATAACTTCCGGTACGGCTTCCCAGACGCCTGGTAAGATGTTTTGGCAGATAATCAAGAGATTCCATCACCGGTTCTCTTCTGCCCTCCAGACTTTCTTTCACCGCTTCAAAAATCCGGTCATAGGCTGCTGTTCCTACCACCACATCTACTTCTTCAATTTCTTTCTGCATTTCTTCTGCGTATCTCTGCGCCAGACATCCTGTCACGATCAGTGATATACACTTTCCTGTTTTTTTGTATTCTGCCATTTCCAGAATGGTCTCAATACTCTCTTCTTTTGCATCATGTATAAAACCGCAGGTATTCACAATGATGATCTCAGCCTCTTTAGGCTCTTCCGTTATTTCTATATTCTGTTCAGCCAGCAGTGCCAGCATTTTTTCACTGTCTACTAAATTTTTGTCACATCCCAGTGACACAAAAAACAACTTCATGCTTCCTGAATTCCTTTCGCTTCTACACAATTGTTCATGAGCATGGCAATGGTCATAGGGCCAACACCACCCGGAACCGGCGTGATGGCAGACGCAACCGGCTCAACCGATTCAAAATCCACATCACCGCACAATTTGCCATCTGCTTTTCTGTGGATTCCCACATCGATGACAACAGCCCCCTCCTTAACATACTCTTTATCGATCATACAAGGTTTTCCGATAGCTACGATCAAAATGTCAGCCCGTTTTGTCACTTCTTTCAGATCTGCCGTACGGCTGTGGCACACTGTCACAGTGGCATTTTCTCTAAGCATTAAAAGAGCCATTGGTTTTCCTACAATATTGCTTCGTCCTACAATGACGCACTCTTTTCCCTCAATCTCCACGCCGCTTCGTTTCAAAAGCTGTACGATTCCTGCCGGTGTACAAGACACAAAGCCCGGCTGGCCAATGCTAAGGGCACCTACACTCTGCGGATGGAAACCGTCTACATCTTTTTTTGGAGAAATGCGCTTTATTACCGCATCTTCATCCATATGAGCCGGCAGAGGAAGCTGAACAAGAATCCCATTTACTTCTTCATCCTCATTCAAACGGTCTACCAGTGCCAGCAGTTCTTCCTGGGTTGTTTCTTCCGGAAGTTCATAGGCCCGGGATTGGATTCCTACATACTCACATGCTTTTTTCTTGTTTCCGACATAAACCGAAGACGCAGGGTCATTTCCCACCTGGACCACTGCCAGTGTCAGATTCAGCCCTTCTCTGGCGATCCGCTCCCTGCACTCATCTTTTACTTCCTGTGAAATCTTTTTTCCATCAATAATCTTAGCCATAATTTACCTTTCCTTTTGTTTCTAATCTATTTCTACAATGCGGTCTCGGATAGACTGCATATGACAGTCTGTACGGTTGATCACATCCGCACATGCTCTCAGCTCATACATAACACTTTCTGCATCTTTTACATTTTTTTTGTACTTAACTTGGTGTTCTAAGCTGGCCCAGAAATCCATGGCAATGGTACGGATCTGCACTTCCACCCGGATCTGCTCTTTGTGATCGGAAAAATACACCGGCACCGATATGATCAGGTGGAGACTGCGATACCCATTCATCTTAGGCTTTTTAATATAGTCTTTTGTCTTTATCAGTTCTACATCATCCTGGGCTGTCAACATATCTGCCACCTTGTATATATCATCCAGAAAAGCACAGATGACCCTCACTCCTGCCACATCGTTCAGATTGCTGCGCACTGATTCAACGCTAATCGGCAGATGCTTCTTCTTTAGTTTGGTGGCAATGCTGTCCGGCCGTTTCACCCGGGTTTCAATAAACTCTATGGGATTTCTTTTTCTAGTCATAGATAACTCATCGTTTAGAACCTGCAGTTTCGTCTTCACTGCCTTGATGGCACAACTGTACATCATCATCATTTCCTGAAAACGCTCTTCCTCTTCGGCAAAAAGATGGCCTGCATCCTGAGGCAGACTGGCACTTCTCAAAAAGGAAGTTTGTAACATATCATCTATCATCACCAATGCTCCTATTACATAGTTATTCCCTTTTATTATAAAAGAAAAATTTTCAAAGTCAAATAATTGTTTACATTTCCTTCCAAATTCTTTATAATCAAAGAGATGTATTCTAATGAAAATGAGGTGCCGTATGTTTCGAATATGGGGAAAAATTTTTAAAGATAACCATCTGCTCCAGGACATGGTCTATGAAAACAGTGACCCGGATTTAAACCGTACCAGAAAGGTATATGCCGGTCTACACGAATTCTGCATGGCATTTGACCTGCAAAAGCCCATCTGGCTGGAGAAAAATATTACGGAATTCAAGCGTTCTGACAAAACCCGTTTTTATCAGGATAATTTTATTGAGCAAATCGAATTTGACTATTTGGAAATTCATGTCATTGAAGAAGATTAAACATTAGGAGGATAACTATGACTGAAAATGGTTTTGACAGCAATCTGATAGTATGGTATCCCTTTGACGATGCTGAATCTGCCTTTGCAGACCAGTCCGGCCATCATTTCGATGCTGTACCAAAAGGAACAGTTCTGCCGGAAATCAAAGAAGTACACGGGCGCAGAGCGGCTCATTTTGAAGGTGGTGTATATGGCACTTCCTACCTGGAACTGCCTGAAAATCTTTTGACCGGTGTAAACGACCAGACTGGTATCACCATCTCTACCTGGGTTCACTGTGACAAAGTAAATAATGTATGGGAGCGGATCTTTGACTTTGGCCAGACAGCGCCTGGCCCTTACATGTTCCTGACCCGTTTCTTGCGGGGCGTCTGCTTCAACGGCGGCGATCTGGTAGCTGCTTCTGTGAAACCTTGTCCGGAAGGCGAATGGGTTCATGTTGCCACGTCCATTACCGGTACACAAGGCGGTACTCTCAGCAGTGCCGGTCCGAGAGTTTATTTAAACGGCGAATTAATGGGAGATGGCTTTATCAGCCAGACTTCCAGTGGTACATATAAAAAACTGAGAGAATGGTTTGCTACTTTAGATGATCCGGCTAATTACAGCCATAATTTCATCGCTCATTCCCAGTTTGACGCAGATTCAGACTTTGGCGGATCTTTATCTGATTTCCGTATCTACAAGGCAGCTTTGTCTGAAGAGGAAATCATTGGGTTAATGTGTGAATCTCTTTCAGAGGATGAAATTCTCCGCCTGGCAAGAGATAAATTCCTGCCGGCACCAAATAAGATCATTACCTCTGATCTGATCCTGCCTTCTACCCTTATGGAAGAAAAAGTATCCGTAAAATGGAGCTGTGACCACAGTGATCTGGTTTCTTCTACCGGCAGTGTATCTGCCAGAAAAGAAGCGGCAGGCGTTGTGATCTCCGCTACTCTTACCTGCGGAGACAGCCAGCTTGTAAAAACATTTTCCGCTACCGTTCTGCCGGAGACTGTTTCTCCTTATGAAATTACGATTCACGGAGATCAGGAAGTGCTGGACATCAGCTCGACTTTGTTTGGTCTTTTCTATGAAGATATCAACAACGCAGCAGATGGCGGTATCTATGCCGAGTTAGTACAGAACCGTTCTTTTGAAGAGTTTAACTTTGAAGTATACGATCCAAGAAGTGGCGAAAACGGCACTTCTGCCGGCCGTAACCACAATCCTCTCCGCTTCTGGTTCGGTGATCTTGACAAAGTAACCGTAAAACAGACCGGTGGTCTGAATGAGCATTTCGGCCTTACCGACCCGGATACCAATCCAACCTATGTGACTGTAGCAGAAGGTGCTTATCTGTACAACCATGGTTTCTGTGACAACAACATGGAATGTTCCATGAAGATTGATGAGAAAGAATCCTACCATTTCTCCATCTGGGCAAAGGCAGAAAAGCAAACCTCCATTGAAGTTGCTCTTCTGGATGACAATGATAAACAGATCAGTAATTCCATTACCATTTCTATTGAAGGTGGTAATACATGGAAAAAATATACCGGTGCCAAACTGATCGCGGCCAACAGCGCCATGGGTCAGTTAGGACTTCATATGCAGGGCGAGGTATCCATTGACATGGTTTCTTTGATGCCCGGCAATGTATGGGGTGCCAAAGAAGAATCTTCTTCCGACAGTGCCCACACCAATTTCCAGCGCAATGAAAACTATCGTCTCCGCCGAGACCTGGTAGAGACTTTGGTGGACCTCCACCCAACTTTCCTTCGTTTCCCAGGTGGATGTATTTCCGAAGGATCTTACATCTGGGACAATGTATATGACTGGAAAGATTCTGTCGGCCCGGTAGAAACCCGTAAGGAAAACTTCAATGTCTGGGGTTATGTCATGACTCTGGGACTTGGCTATATGGAATACTTCCAGTTAGCAGAGGATTTAAAGGCAGAGCCGCTTCCTGTTATGGCCTGCGGTGTTCTCTGTCAGGCTCGTTCCGACTACGCAAATCCAGCCGGTGGCAAACTGCAGGAAAAATATATCAAGAACTTTACAGACTTGATCGATTTTGCCATCAGCACAGACTTTACCAATGAATGGGCCGCTCTCCGCCGTGATATGGGACACGAAGAGCCATTCGGTCTCCACTATCTGGGTGTCGGAAACGAAAACTGGGGCGAGGAATTTTTCGCAAGTTTTGAAGAATTCAAACACGCCATTGATGTTCATATGGAGAAAAACTATCCTGGATATGACCTGACCATCATCTCTACTGTTGGTGCCCAGGCCGATGACGATGCTTACCAGCAGGGATGGAAATTCCTGGCCGGATACAAAGAAGGCGGTGCCAAGGTAGCCTTCACTGACGGAACAAAGAGTTTTGAAAAAGATGTTACATGGTATCCAAACGAGAAAAACTACCTGGCTACCATTGCCGATGAGCATTACTACCGTGACAATGAATATCTGTTAGAAAATGCAGACCGCTACAATTATTACTATCGCCCATATGAGAACGGATCTCTGGTAGAAAACCAGGTATCCAAAGTATTCGTAGGTGAATACGCATCCAGTGACAAAAACACACTGGCCGGCGCCGTAGCAGAGGCTGCTGTTATGACAGGTTTTGAGAAAAACTCCGATGTAGTACGCCTGGCAGCCACCGCTCCTTTATTCAACAAAGTAGTTGGTGACGGACAGTACCGCTGGACACCGGATGCCATCTGGTTCGATAACGAATCGGTCTGGAAAACACCAAACTATTACGTTCAGCAGATTTTCGCCAAATACGTCGGTAAAAAATTATTGCGGACCAGTTACAAAACATATGTAGACGGCAAAAAAATCGACATGGTGCCTCAGGGTGGCCTGACCGTTGCTATGTCAAACGGCGAAGTAACTTTCAAAAAACTGACGGTCACATCCAATAAAGAGGGAAACATTCTGTTCCAGCAGGATTTCACAAAACCACTGGATACCGCTCTTTTAGAAGTAGGCATGGAACAGGCAAAGGCTGTACAGACCGATGCAGGTCTGACTATTTCCTGTCCTGAATCCGGCCGCCACGGTTATTATCTGAACCGTCCGGAACTGAAAGATTATACTGTAGAACTGGAAGTAGAAAAACAGACCGAGAACGCTGAAATTTATGTTGGTGCCGGTCTGACCGGTGTAACGGATACTGAATTTGTTCCTGAAAAGATCTCACTTCATGAGTACTGTGTCGGCTGGGGGAGGAATGGGAAAGGGGTGCAATGGAACGGGCTTGAAAGTCATCAAAGACGGAAAAGAAGGTTATACGATGGGCGATTATTCCTCCAGTGTATTTGCTGGCAACTTAAGAGCCTGCTACGATAAACCGGTAGCACCTGGCAATTACACCATTCAGGTAGTGTTCGGAGACACACAGATCCACTGTCACTACTTTGATGGAACAAAAGAACAAGCCGTTTTGAACTGCAAGTTGGAAAGTTATAACCGTGATGTATTCCACTCTGTTACAAGAGATGAAAAACATACTTATATCAAACTGGTCAACGCCGATGCTTTTGCCAAGAAAGTACAGATCAATCTGGATCAGATCAGCGCTTCTTCCAAGGCAGATGTCATCACTCTGACTGGTGACGCAAAATGGGTTCATACACCAAATGTAAATACCAAAGAAGTAGAACGCATTAAACCAGCTTACAGCACTATTCCTGTCAGTGCAGATGGATTTGAAATTGAACTTTCTGCCAGTTCGCTGACAACCATCGTACTGTAAATTAAATCTTTAGAACCCAAAAATCCCACTCTGGTAAATCACCAGAGTGGGATTTTTTTAATTATAGTTACGATAACAAAAACGATTAGTTTTTCTTGTTGTAGTTGATCAGACAACCTTTCAAAATGATCTCTCTCTCATCATCTGTCAGGTTTCCAAGGTGAAGTTCAATCTCCTTCATTCCCTGATTTACCACATATGCTTTGATGGTATCTTCTTTTGTCTCAATGGCTTTCTTAATATCTTTGACAAAAATATAATCGTCTTTATCAAAAGCAAGATCTCCATCAAATACAAATGGAAGCATACCCCAGTTGATCAGGTTGGAACGATATCTCTTAGTCGCATATTCTCTGGCAATGTTTGCCATACCACCAAGAACTCGCTGACAGCTGGCTGCCTGTTCTCTGGCTGAACCATCACCTGGTTTTACAGCAAAGATCACACTTCCTACTTCTGTCTTTTCCGGAACTACATCAAACTGCTTCTGAATAGTCTCATACACTTCTTTTAAGCTATCATCCTGTGCGTAAATGTCCTCACCGGCAATACGAGCTTTTTCAACCTTCTGAACCTCTTTTGCCTTTCCTACATAAGCAGGATCTTTTCTGGACAAAGTAAACTCTGCCAGACCAAGTGGGTTGGAACGATAAGAAGAAGTCTCTCCGGATGGAATCAACTCATCCGTTGTTGTTACAGGATCATGGATCATAGAAACAACCTTCAAAAGCACATTATCTGTCAGCGCATGCATTTCAGGCCAGTCTACGATGTTTGGTCCGAATTTGATCTCTACACTTGGATCTGCTTTGCCAAGACCATTGTAAACACGGTTGTCGTAAATAGACTTGTCAAAGAAATATTTAGGTTTTGTAAACTCTGCATCAATATCCATAGCGGAAGTAAGGTATCCTTTGTTGGCTGCGGTAGCAGCGATGGAACGGGCATCCATCAAAGCAACCGATGCAATCTGTCCGTTGGTTACCTTGGAACCTTCACGGTTCGGGAAGTTACGGGTAGAATGGCGGATACTAAGTCCCTTATTGCTTGGCACATCTCCTGCTCCAAAACATGGACCGCAGAAAGCGGTACGAACAGTGGCACCAGCCTCCATAAAGTCAGCAATGCGGCCATTTTTAACCAGTTCCATAAAGATCGGCTGGGATGCCGGATAAACACTCAGAGAGAATTCATCGGAACCAATAGTCTTGCCACGAAGGATATCTGCGGCATCACAGAGGTTCTCATAACCACCACCAGCACATCCGGCGATCACACCCTGCTCAACATACAGGCGTCCATTATGGATCTTGTCTGTCAGTTTAAAGTCAATGTTATTGTTGTCCAGGCTGACAAGCGCCTTTTTCTCTACATCACGAAGAATGTCTTCCAGATTGGCATTTAACTCATCAATGGTGTATACATTGCTTGGGTGGAATGGCATTGCGATCATTGGCTTGATCTCGGAAAGATCTACCTCAACGACGCCATCATAATAAGCAACTTTAGCAGGATTTAACTCTTTATAATCTGCTTTTCTGTCATGGATCTCATAGAACTCTTCTACCGCACGGTCCGTTTTCCAGATAGAAGAAAGACAAGTGGTCTCTGTGGTCATTACATCTACGCCGATACGATAGTCAACGCTCAGGTTGTCAATGCCCTCTCCTACAAATTCCATTACTTTGTTATTTACATAACCGTTTTTAAATACGGCACCGATAATTGCCAGCGCAATATCCTGAGGGCCTACGCCCTTGGCCGGTTTACCGGTAAGATGTATTGCCACGACACCTGGCATCGGGATGTCATATGTCTGCTCCAAAAGCTGTTTTACGATCTCTGGTCCGCCTTCTCCTACTGCCATGGTCCCCAATGCACCATAGCGGGTATGGCTGTCTGATCCAAGGATCATCGCGCCGCCGGCTGCCAGCATCTCTCTTGCAAACTGATGGATTACTGCCTGATGAGGTGGTACATAGATTCCACCATATTTTTTGGCACAGGAAAGTCCAAATACATGGTCATCTTCATTGATGGTTCCACCTACTGCGCACAAACTGTTGTGGCAGTTTGTCAGCACATAAGGTACCGGGAATTTCTCCAGGCCTGACGCTCTGGCAGTCTGCAGGATTCCTACAAATGTGATATCATGAGATGTAAGTTTATCAAACTTAATCTTCAGATTTTCCATATTGCCAGATGTGTTGTGAGAAGACAAAATACCATAAGCCATGGTTCCTTTTGCTGCTTCTTCTTTTGTCGTCTTTACACCGGTCTTGCTCTCCACGGCAGCCAAAGCATCTGCTGTATCCGGAATCAATTCATTTCCGTTTACCAGATATGCTCCGCCTTCATATAACTTCAACATATTCATCCTCCTTAAGGTATTGTCGTTTATTGAAAAAAATATCCAAAATATAGTATACTTGTTTTTAGGGGTGAATGCAAGTAAATCCATACTTACATCAACATGTTAATGTAAAATA
>HF998303.1 GCA_000433735.1 Clostridium sp. CAG:167 | reverse complement strand
AGAACCCTTTCATCAGCTGGGTGCATTCTTCTCCCCGGACGCCGGTGACAACTTCTGCCCGGTGGTTGAACCTGTCTTGCTGCAGCAGATTCAGCACCGATCCGGCGCACCCGGCCTTCGGGTTCATGCTGCCGATCACTACCCGGGGGATTCTGGCCTGTACAATAGCCCCGGCACACATAGGGCATGGCTCCAGGGTCACATACATAGTACAGTCCTCCAACCGCCAGTCTCCCAGTTCTTTACTGGCCTTATTGATGGCCAGTATCTCTGCATGGGCCAATGTATTTTTCTTCCAGTTTCTTTTATTATATCCTCTGGCAATGATTTTATCCTGATACACGATCACACAGCCGATAGGCGTCTCTTCCCTTCGATACGCCCGTTTTGCCTGCTTGATCGCCTCTCCCATATAAATCTCATCCTGTGTCATAACTTTCCTCCTGTCACATCTGCAATGATTTCCATGGCTGCCGCCGCTTTTTCCACCTCTAGATTGGAATAATTTCAACATCTAGATTGGAATAATTGATAATAAAAAAGTGCTCTTCACCTTGTTTCTTTGTATAATACTCGGACAGCGCATGCACCCGCACCCCCTGCTCTGCCAGTTTTTTTACTACTTCCCGGTCCGTCAGATCCGTCTTCAGATGAAGCAGAAAATGCAGCCCGGAATCATTTTCCCGGATCTCACAGGGAAGCCCCGGCGCCCCTTTCTCCAGCACTTCCTTGATCTTCTGCCGCTGTCTGGCATAATACAGCCGCATCCGGTTGATATGTTTTTCAAAATACCCCTGTTTGATAAACGCCGCCAGGGTGTACTGCTCAAAGTTGGACACCGTACAGGAATAAAAACTAAGTTCCTCGTAGAAGCGGTTAGCCAGATGC
>HF998302.1:9450-10357 GCA_000433735.1 Clostridium sp. CAG:167 | reverse complement strand
GAATACTCCCCTCCAACATGTTGTAATTCCACCCTGCCTGTGCTAATATAAACATGTATGCGAAGACATAGGTAGTAGATAATAGGAGGAATTGTGAAAAAAATAAATCCAAAGTTTAATCGATATATTTATCTGGGCGTAACACTGTTAGCGGTGTTTACAGGCGGGATGCTGATTCATTATGTATTTTCGGCTTTGTTTGGAAATTTAAGCAGTTTCCGGTCTTTTTTTAGTGCGCTGAACAGTGCTTTGATGCCGGTTTATATAGGAATTATCATCGCCTATCTTTTAAGCCCGGTGGTAAACAAAATGGATCAGTATCTGTTTATTCCGTTGATGGAACGGATCATCCGGAAAAAGAAAGAAAAGGTACCGGCCATAGCAAGAGGCTTGTCCATATTTTGTTCGTTGCTATTAGCTATTGTCCTTTTGGTGGCTTTGTTTTGGATGGTTATTCCGGAAGTGGTCAACAGTATTTCCAGCCTGGCCCAGAATATGCCTCAGTACTACAACAATCTTGTGGAATGGGGAACAGGGCTTTTTAAGAAAAATCCACACTATGCCCAAGTATTTACAGATGTATCCAAGACCGTATTTCAGGGAGCGATGTCCTGGGTCCAGAACGATCTGCTTCCTACCAGTAACAAATTGTTAAGTGTTGTGACGGACGGGGTAGTAAATGCGGTCAGTTACATTGTGAATTGTTTTATTGGACTGATTGTTTCCATTTATCTTTTGGCAGGAAAAGAAAATTTTTGTGCCCAGATAAAAAAGATTTTATATGCAGTTTTACCGGATTGTGCCGTGAAAGGCACATTGTCTGTACTGCGGGAGACCCACGGTGTGTTTGCCAAGTTTATCAGTGGCAAGATCATAGATTCCCTGCTGGTAGGAATCCTTACCTTTA
>HF998302.1:0-9393 GCA_000433735.1 Clostridium sp. CAG:167 | reverse complement strand
TGATCAGTGTGGTCATTGGTGTTACTAATATCATTCCATTTTTTGGACAGTATATTGGTATCATCCCCAGTGCAATCCTGGTATTTATTGCCAGTCCGACCAAAGGAATTTTATTTTTGATCCTGATCATTATTTTAATGCAGGTGGATGGAAATATCATCGGTCCGAAGATTTTAGGAGATTCCATTGGATTGGGAAGTTTCTGGATCCTATTTTCCATTTTAGTGTTTGGGTCCCTGTTTGGAATTATAGGAATGATCTGTGCGGTGCCGGTATTTGCCATTGTATATCGTCTGGTAAAGAGATGGTGTGAAAAACGCCTGGTACAAAAGGGAAAAGATCCAAAGACAGAGAACTATCGGAAAGAAATTGTGAGAAAAAAGAAGAAAGAAGAGAAGAAGGAGGAAAAATAGACATGAGTGACTATATGAGAGGATATGACAACAGAAACAGAAGACGCAGAGCGGCTTACAGTTCATCTGGTCGCAGTGCATATAAAAGAAGAAGGAAAAACCGCAGAGGCAGAAGCCGTTTGTTCTTTTATCTTACCAGAGGTGGCGTGATCGTAGCAGCCATCCTTTTGGTGGCATTTGGAGTCAGAGCAGCTCTAGGGTTGGTAGGAGAAGCCGGAGACAGCAAGGAGCCTGCCAAGACGGCAGGCAGTGCCGTTACCGGAGCGGCTGTTTCAGCATCTGCTGTGACACCGGTGCCTGGTGGCGTGGCAGAAGCGGCAGCTAAAGTACCTGAAATATCTGAACAGATCGTGCCGGAGCCGACGAAGGCACCGCGTTCCAAAGCGGTGGCACTTACTTTTGACGATGGCCCAAGTACCATGTATACTAATACCATTCTGGATGTGTTGGAAAAGAACAATGCCCATGCGACTTTCTTCGTGGTAGGACAAAGAGTCGAGGGAGCAGAGGATATTTTAAAAAGAGAACTGTCTCTGGGATGCGAGATCGGAAGTCACTCCTGGGATCATGCAAACCTCAGTCTTTTGACGAAAAGCAAATTTAACAAACAGAATAAAAAGACAATTGATGCGGTGAAAAAGGCAACCGGATACACGATCCAGACGATTCGTCCTCCGTATGGAGCTATCAGCCAGACCATGCGCAAAAAATTAAAAATGCCAATGATCTTGTGGAGTGTGGACTCGCTGGATTGGAAATCAAGAGATGCCAAGAAGGTTTTTAAGAAAATAAAGAAAGAAGTATCGGATGGCGATATTATCCTGGTACATGATATTCATGGATCCACAGCAGAAGCTATGAAAAAAGTGGTTCCATGGCTTGTAAAGAATGACTACGATATTTTAAGCGTTTCAGAATTGATGGAACGAAAAGGTATCAAGTTAAAAGACGGTGTGGCTTACGGAAGTGCCAAGTGATAACTGGTCCAGCCGGTCGTAGAATCTGTAAAGCGTCTGGGTTCCGTTTTCCAGCAGGTAATAATGCTTGATATAAGGAACCAGCAGGATCAGCAGAAATACTTCCAGCACCACAAGAAGTGGCTGCATCAGAAACAGATTAGACAGTAAAGTGATCACAGTCAGCAAAGCAAAAAGCGCGGTAACAATAAGGTGAATCAGTCGTTCATGTTGAAAAAACTGAATCTGAACGAGGAGATTTTCCTTTTCTTGCTGGGCTTTTTCTGGTGACAGATCTTTTTCTAAAAGCTCTTTATAATAATTAAGATAAAAATGCATGCGTTTTGTCATGATAAAATACCCCCTTTTTGTATATTTTATCACAAAGAGGGAGAGTAGAAAAGAGGACGCAGCAGCAAACAGGGGGATTTTGTAATGAAAGTGACAGGAAAACAGAGAAACAGCAGAATGTGTTTTATATGCGGAATGGATAATCCGGTAGGATTTCACTCACAATTTTATAATATGGAGGATGGCAGTGTTATGACGCCTATCCGGTTTGGGGAAAATCACCAGAGTTTTCCGGGGCGGGTTCATGGCGGCCTGATTGCCACAATGTTAGATGAACTGGGACTGCGGGCACTGTGGTCCGGCGGAGATGAAAGCCAGTTTGGCGTTACCATGTCAATCGAAACAAAATACCGCAAGCCGGTGCCGTATGAAGAAGACCTCTTTGGCAAAGGCATGGTGGTGCGGGAGACAAAACGCTTTTTTGAAATAAACACGGCTATTGTGGACGGAGAGGGAAAAACGCTGGCTAATGCAGTAGTCAAATACCTGAAACTGGATCCGCAAAGTATCAAACAGGGGATCAATCCCCATGAAGAGATGTGTTATCTGATCGAAGACGATGTGACAGAACTTGGATATTAAAAGAAATAAAAATGGTAGAAACGAGGATAACTATGATAATTACAATGCAGGAATTGAAAAAAATGCCGGAGACCCGGTACCAGATCATTGATATGAGAGATGCAGTAGAGATCGCTCACGGAGCTATACCGGGGGCAGTAGCATTGAAACCGGAGCAGATTCAGGACAGCCAGGAAGTGGACCGGGAGAAAACCCTTGTCATTGTGTGCAGCCATGGTAAAAAAAGTGTGGAGACGGCGGAAGATCTTTGCGATGCGGGCCTGGATGCGGTCAGCCTGCAGGGAGGATATACAGCCTGGCTTTTAGATACCATGGACGAGCCGGAGGCAGAGATAACGGCGGCGGATGTGGAGCAGAGTCTTAGAAAACGGTTCAAAAAAACCATCTGGTCCAAATTTGCCAAGGCTGTCAATACCTATGAGCTGATCAAGCCCGGTGACCATATTGCGGTCTGTATTTCCGGTGGAAAAGATTCTATGCTGATGGCCAAATGTTTTCAGGAAATCAAGCGTCACAACAAGTTTGAATTTGAGGTAGAATATCTGGTAATGGATCCGGGATATAGTCCGGAAAACCGGAAGGTTATTGAGAACAATGCAAAAAAACTGAATGTCCCTATTAAAATTTTTGAATCCGATATTTTCGAGTCTGTATATCATGTGGATAAATCCCCCTGCTATCTGTGTGCCAGAATGAGGAGAGGGCATTTGTACAACTATGCCAAAGAGTTAGGCTGTAACAAGATCGCACTGGGACACCACTATGATGATGTGATCGAGACGATCTTAATGGGAATGTTATACGGTGCCCAGGTGCAGACCATGATGCCGAAACTTCACAGCACCAACTTTGAAGGAATGGAGTTGATCCGTCCGCTGTATCTGGTGAGGGAAGATGAGATCAAGGCATGGCGGGATTACAATCATCTTCATTTTATTCAGTGTGCCTGTAAGTTTACTGATACATGTACAACCTGTAACAATGAAGAAAACGCGTCCAAGAGACTGGAGATCAAGGAATTGATCAAAACGCTGAAAGAAACCAATCCTTATGTGGAAGGAAATATTTTTAAGAGCGTGGAAAATGTAAATCTCAACACCGTGGTAGCCTACAAGAAAGATGGGGTAAAACACAGTTTCTTAGAGCACTATGATAAAGATTGATATAAGAAACACCTATAACCCGATAGAGAAAAAATGAATTATTCTATAAGAACAATCTCTGCTAAAATAGAGTTAACAAAAAGATCTGACTTAGGAGGGATTGTTCATGAAAAGAGGTATCAATACAAAGTGTCTTCACTTAGAAGACGAAGAAGGGTGTTTTGACAATTATGGTTCATTAAGTTATCCAATCTACCAGACAGCCACATATGCTCATCCGGCTGTGGGAGAGAGTACCGGATATGATTACAGCAGACTGCAGAATCCAACCAGAGAACATCTGGAGAAGATCGTAGCAGCATTAGAAGATGGTATCGATGCCATTGCTTTATCCAGTGGAATGGCGGCCATCACTCTTTTGATGGAAATTTTTAAACCGGGCGATCATGTGATCGTTGACTCGGATCTGTATGGAGGCAGCATTCGCCTTTTTTCCAATGTATCAGAAAAAAATAATATCACTTTTTCCCGCGTGGACTGCCACAAAGAAAAAGTAGAAGCTTATATAACAGAGAATACAAAAGCAATTTACATAGAGACACCAACCAATCCGATGATGAATGTGACGGATATTGAGGCTATGGTAAAGATTGCCCATGAGAGGGGCCTCCTGCTTATTGTAGACAATACGTTTATGTCACCGTATTTTCAGAATCCGTTGAAACTGGGAGCGGATATTGTGATCCACAGTGGGACAAAATATCTGGGTGGACACAATGACACACTGGCAGGTTTTCTTGTGACAAACAGAGAAGATGTGGCCGAAAAACTCCGCTTCCTTATTAAGACAGTGGGATCCGGACTGGCGCCATTTGACTGTTTCCTTGTGACAAGGGGAATTAAGACACTGGGGATCCGCATGGAAAAAAGCCAGGAGAATGCTATTAAACTGGCAAACTGGCTGAAGGAACAAAAAATCGTGGCAAAAGTGATCTATCCGGGACTGAAAGAACATCCGGGCTATGAGATCATGAAGAGACAGGCCAGGGGATTTGGTGCAATGCTTACATTTCAGCTTCAGACAAAGGAACAGGCACTGGGAGTATTGTCCCGTGTGCGTATGATTAAATTTGCCGAGAGTTTAGGTGGAGTAGAGACATTGCTGACCTACCCGACGACCCAGACCCATGCAGATGTACCGGTAGAGATCCAGGAAAGAAACGGTTTGACGAATACAACGCTTCGTCTCAGCGTAGGAATCGAGGATGCAGAGGATCTGATCGGGGAATTGGCAGAGGTTTTTGCAGAGATTGAAAAGGATGTGAAATAGCATGGCAGAGAGAAATTTAGATTTTGATACAGTTGTGGACCGAAGAAATACACGATGTCTGAAATATGATTTTGCTGTAAGAAGAGGAATGCCGGAAGATGTCCTTCCCCTGTGGGTGGCGGATATGGATTTCCGAACTTCTTCCTATGTAGAGGATGCTTTGGTACAGCGGTCAAAGGAAGCAATCTTTGGCTACAGTGAGGTGCAGAGACCATACTTTGACATTGTGAAAGGATGGATGGAACGGCATCATCAGTGGCAGGTGGATGAACACTGGCTGGTGAAAACCCCGGGAGTTGTGTTTGCCCTGGCAATGGCTGTCAAGGCTTATACAGAACCGGGAGAGGCGGTGCTGATCCAGTCACCGGTATACTATCCTTTTTCTGAAGTAATCGTAGACAATGAAAGAAAGTTAGTCAGCAGTGATCTGAAGCAGGATGTATCCGGCCACTATTATATGGACTTGGAAGATTTGGAGGAAAAGATCATCAAAGAAAAGGTCCGTCTGCTCTTTCTCTGTAATCCACACAATCCGGTAGGCAGGGTGTGGACAAAAGAAGAACTGACGGCGTTAGGTGATATTTGTGTGAAACATGGTGTAATAGTAGTCAGTGATGAGATCCATGCAGATTTTGTCTTTGAAGGAAAGCATCAGGTGTTTGCAGCCATCAAAAAGGAATTTGAAGAGATCACCATAACCTGTACTTCACCAAGTAAAACATTTAACCTGGCGGGACTTATGATATCCAATATATTTATCGCAGACAGAAAACTCCGCCACCGTTTTAGAAAGGAACTGGACCGGGCGGGCATCAGCCAGCTGGGTGTCATGGGACTGGTTGCCTGTGAAGCCGCTTACAGCCAGGGAGAAGTCTGGTATGAGAAGATGCACGAGTATGTAAAAGAAAACATTGAGTACACCAGAGAGTTTGTAAATACCAGACTGCCGGGAGTGAAAATGGGAGAACACCAGGGAACCTATCTGGTGTGGCTGGATTTCAGAGAGACAGGACTTGGCGTTGAGGAACTGGAATACCTTGTGATCCACAAAGCGAAACTGTGGCTGGACAGCGGACGGATCTTTGGAGACTGTGGCAAAGGATTCCAGCGGATCAATGTAGCCTGTCCGAGAGAGACGCTGACCACAGCTCTTATCAGGCTGGAAAAGGCACTGACAGAAAAAGAATAGAAAAATATGAGAAAAAGTATTGACAAGTTACAGCAAGGTGGCTATAATCATACACATAAAACATACAAAACCTAGTAAGTAAGTGGGAATAAAAAGAATGACGGAGGTATAACACATGAGTGATATTAAACAGAGTGCAGCTGATCTGATCGGCAAAACACCATTATTGCAGGCAAATAACTATGCTAAGAAGAAAGGCATCGAAGATGCTGTGATCCTGACTAAACTGGAGTATTTGAATCCGGCTGGATCTGTAAAAGACCGTATCGCACTGGCGATGATCGAAGATGCAGAAAAGAGCGGCAAGTTAAAACCGGGTGCTACTATCATTGAGCCAACCAGTGGAAACACAGGAATCGGCCTTGCTTCTGTAGCAGCTGCCAAAGGATACCGTGCGATCCTTACTCTGCCGGATACTATGAGTGTAGAGCGTCGTAATCTTTTAAAAGCATATGGCGCAGAGCTGGTTTTGACAGAGGGAGCAAAAGGAATGAAAGGTGCCATTGCCAAAGCGGATGAACTGGCAAAAGAGATTCCTGGTTCTGTCATTCTGGGACAGTTTGTGAATCCGGCTAACCCGGCAGTACACAAAGCAACAACCGGTCCGGAGATTTGGGAGCAGACAGACGGAAAAGTGGATATCTTTGTAGCTGGTGTAGGTACCGGTGGAACTGTTACAGGAGTTGGCGAATACCTTAAGAGCCAGAACCCGGATGTTCAGATTGTAGCAGTAGAACCTGCTACCAGTCCTGTATTGTCAGAAGGAAAAAGTGGTGCCCATAAGATCCAGGGTATTGGAGCAGGATTTGTACCGGATGTACTGAATACAAAAGTATATGATGAAGTTTTTCCGATCGAAAATGAGGATGCATTTGCAGAAGGAAAAGAGTTTGCTGTATCTGAAGGTGTTCTGGTAGGTATTTCTTCCGGCGCCGCATTGAAAGCAGCTACCATTCTGGCGCAGAGACCGGAAAACAAAGGAAAGACGATCGTAGCACTGCTTCCGGATTCAGGAGACCGTTACCTTTCTACACCATTGTTTGCAGACAACTAATATGGGTGCAGAAACGAACGATGGCGTACAGTAATAAGTAAAAGATAAATAAGAAACCTCTTGTAACTTGCCCTGATTTTAGGTAGAATATACCTATATATAAATGCAGAGATTGGGGCATAGGACAGGAGGTTTTTGTTATGGGGGATGTATCGGTGGTTTGCAGAAGGTTTGGCGAAGAATATAGTGAGAGTTACCGTTTGAAAGAGTACCCGCTTTTTCTTACATACAAAAATGAAACGATGGAACAGGTTGACAAAAACTGGTTTACGCCGTCAGCCATTGTTTTTTCTTCCCTGGATGGAAAGCCGGCGGGGCAGAAGGAAGAAGCACCGGCGAACCGGTATACAGAATATTCGGTTACCCGTTCAGATGCCTATGGGATCAAGCAGGAGGCAGCAGAATACCAGTATGAGAGCCAGCATCTGAAAGAATGGGAGAACTGGGAGAACTGGCTTGAGAAAAACAAGGCCACCGTTGAGTGCAGTATCATGGCAGTCAGGGTTGGACGGTATGTATTGGTAAGAATGGAAAATACCGGAGTGGTAGTGGTTTCTACTACAACACTTCCAGAAGAGAAAAAAAACTCGGATATTTATCTTACTGTGACAGGGGAAAACTGTAGCATGTGGGATTTCAAGGATCAGCTGGAATACGAAGCAGTAGAGGAAGCGGCCATCAAACCGGTACAGCTGACCAAGTATTATACAGAGACAAAGACAGGTGATATACCGAATCTGGACTGCTTTGGCTGGTGGACCACACATTCGGACGGAATTGAGGTCACGGAAAAGCCGGTTTGTATCACCTTTGATACCATTAGTTACCAGCAGGCGAAAGAGAACTGGCACACTCCATTGATAGTTGTATTCTCGGCATTTGACAAACTGGTAAACGGTGTTTTGTATGATGAGTATGCGGTGATCCGTTCGGATGCTTATGCTTGGAATGCCGGTGCCGGAGCACTGGAGACAGAAACGGCTTTTGAATCGAAATGGACATCCTGGGATCAGTGGCTTCAGGATAATAAAAATGGTGTGAAGGCTTCTGTAACAGCCGTCCGTCAGGAAAATACAATACTGATCACACTGGAAAATGACGGCGTGACTATAGAGACACAGGTTCAGATCCCGATGGAAAAGAATCTGCCGGTGTGCTTGTCGCTGTCTGGAGAACTTTGTTATATCAGTAATATTAGGATTAAGTAAGTGTTGGCACTTTTTATATGATTTGTAAAATTGACAGAAAAGCTGCATTTTGTGGGTCTTTGTCCCACGCAGTGCAAACTTTTCTGTCAATTTTTTTGAAAATTAAAACTTTTTTCGTCTTTCTCTTGTCTTATAGGTAAAAGAACAATGGAAGGAAGGCGAAGAAAATCAAAAAAGTGACAGGTGTGAATCAGACCTTGAAGGGCGTGGCAAAAGGAAAGAAAATTTCCGACAGAAAAATTAAGTTTACTCCAGGAAAGGTAAGTGGCAACACCGGACTGGACGAAGAGGATATTACCGTAACATATACGAATGGAAAAAAACAGAAATTTATCGTAAAAACCGTGAATCCGTATTTAAACAAGATTGCTGAAAAACTCCGCCCTCTTGTGGCAGATCCGGACGAAGGACTGAGAGTGATTGCCCGTGAATATGAGGAGTGTTATCAAACCGGGAAAAAGGACTATTTTGAACATTTGAAAAGCAATCCCCGGGCGTATAAGAATATGCTGAGGCGGTCTGCAAACAAGAAATACACATATGAATGGACGGCACTGCAGAATTTTGGCGGCGAGTGTACGGTAGATGATGTGATCCAAAAGGCCACAAAGTCTCAGAAGATTGCCCTTATTTTGGAAACATATTGTGACATGAATATGAAGTATAATAAAAACTCCAAGGGCAGGCCGGTTCATGGAGAAGGCGGCGTGAAAAATTGTTACAAGGCAATTTATCAGGGGACTTATAAAGGTGTCTGTGGGGAATCATCCAATCGTTTGTACGATATTTGTGAAGTGCTTGGAGTGAAAGCAGGATTAGCCAGCAACGCAAAAGAGGATCATGCATGGCTTTGTATTGCCGCTGTGGATAAAAATGGCAGGAAATACTGGCAGGGAGTTCCGGCGACTTCCTACGCAAGATGTTTATCGTGGAAGGCTAAATTGGGCACCGATGGATTTGACAGAGAAGTAGGTCCTAAATATTTTGGAAAGGATACCTTTAATGTGGTCATCCGGAGAAATTATGTGGAAGAATGAGGGAAACGGGGGAGCTGTTTGCAGAATTGTCTGTAAAGATCCGAAGTGTATACTTGAACGGAAATGATATATGGTTTATTATAGCAACATACGATGAGCACTGCGAGGAACGGAGTTAAAATATGTTGTATAAAAAACATGTATCAATGATGGTGGTAATGGCACTGCTA